>DUDC01000247.1 GCA_012959465.1 Planctomycetaceae bacterium | reverse complement strand
GTATAGGTGTTGCATTGGGACGACCTTATGAAGCGTTCGTTATTCCGATGAAGAATCTAAGTGTGACCTGGAGTTCCCCAACTTTTGTGGGCGCGGTAGTGGGTTAGTTTGGTTAATTGAAATTTGATACCAGGTGATGTTGAGGGATTGCTTGTCGGAGCCAGTTGTCGGTCGCTCGCCCCGCACTCGCGCAGCGAGCTTGGCGACCGACAATGGCGGAGACTAGTCAATCCCGGCCCATGGTTTATCGGCCGTGGAGCGGATCTATGCAGCCTGTTCGAATTCCTCCGGACTGAGATACCCCAGGGCGGAGTGCCTGCGGCGGGTGTTATAGAATAGTTCGATGTATTCGAAGACGCTTTGCCGAGCTTCTTGGCGAGTCGCGTACGATTCGAGGTGGATTCGCTCCTTCTTTAGCGTCGCGAAGAAACTCTCCATCATCGCGTTGTCCCAGCAGTTCGCTTTGCGGCTCATGCTGCAAGTTATATTGTGTTCACGGAGCATGTCCTGAAATGCTTTGCTGGCGTATTGACTGCCACGATCGCTGTGATGCATCAACGACGATTGGTCGGGGCATCGTCGCCCCAAGGCCATTCGCAGTGCACTCATCACCAAGCTTGTTTTCATGTCATTACTCATTGACCACCCGACCACTTTCCGCGAATGCACGTCGAGTACGACCGCCAAGTGAAGCCAGCCTTCTTGGGTCCAGATATAGGTGATATCGGCTAACCAGACGCGGTCTGGCGTTTCTTGTTCGAACTCGCGATTCAGCACGTTTTCCGCAACAGGAAGCGAGTGATTCGAGTCGGTGGTGACCTTGTATTTGTTCCTTGTACGTGCGGCCAAACCATGTGAATTCATCAGCTTGGCTGTCGTGTTCTCGCTGCACGAAAGCCCCCGTGCAACCAGCTCTTTGTGGACGCGCGGGCTGCCATAACATTTCATGTCGCGGTCAGCATGAATTCGACGCATTTCATCAACTAGATTTCGATGGTGCTTTGACCGTTCACTTTCCGGTCGGGACCGCCATGCATAGAAGCCGCTGCGTGACACTTCCAACACCTCGCACATTATCTTCACAGGCCATTCTTCACGATGCTTCTCAATGAAATCGAACCTTAGTTCTTTTCGTTCGCGAAGAAGGCCGTTGCTTTTTTTAGTATGTCGCGCTCCATCCGAAGTCGACGGTTTTCGGCCCGCAACCGTGCCATCTCCATGCGTTCGTCCTCCGTTAGCGTTGGGTCTTCCTGATCCGCCTCGAAACTCAGCTTCCAATTTCGCAGAACATTGGGGTGAATTCCAAGATTTCTCGCCGCTTCTGCAACCGTAAGGCCGTTAAGCGTTACCAGCTTCACAGCCTCTTGCTTGAATTCGTCGGTAAACTTACGCCGACTTCTTCGTTTTCGTTTTGCCATCGTTTTCGCTCCTCAAGAGATTCTACACTCTTTGTTGAGCGCCCACGATTCTGGGGGAATTCCGGTCGAAAGCTACCCGCGTACTGCGAACACAAGCCCACTGGGAAGGCGTACGTACGCCTTAGTGTCGACGGCGATCGTAAGACGATCTATCTCGGCGACTACAACTCACAAGAGTCGCGCGAGAACTACGACAAAGTGATCGGTGAATGGCTGATCACGAAGCGTTTACTTACAACTATTTGCGTTCCAGTTGACTTCCAAATGAGAAGGTGGACACACTGGCCTGCATCGGGCACGGATCAAGAAACGAACAAAAAGCTGGCCATCGCCTTCTGCCAATTATTGAGATAAAATGTCGTTTCTGCAGCGGTGATGGAATAAGACCGCTACTTTAGTGAGTGGTTGGTGAGTTTTGAATTTCTAACAGAATCAGAGATCTTGATGTCGAATAACGGGATCACTTCAGTTTACCGAGACGATTCAGTACGCATCGGTGAAACGGTCGTGGGCAAGGGCGTTTTTGCGGAAAGCAGTTGTCCGGCTAACGCGGTCATTGGTGAGATCACCGGCGACATCGTCACCAATTGTCCAGACGGATCCAGCTATTCGTTTGAAATTGACGACCGAACTCAGTTGGAACCGCATGCGCCGTTCCGATATTTGAACCATAGTTGCGAACCAAATTGTGAGTTCGACTGGTTCGACGAACACGGGACGAATGGAAATGTGGCCCCGCTGTACTTGATCGCGTTACGCGACATCTGGCCCGGTGAAGAGTTGACAATCGACTACAACTGGCCCGCAATCGCTGCCATTCCCTGCCATTGTTCCGCGGCGTCGTGTCGCGGTTGGATTGTCAGTTTGGACGAATTGGATTCCCTCGATAGGACGCGAGAAGACCATCGATCAAAATGACCCATGATGGGAAGTCTTATCTCCGTTTTGTGCAGCTGCAATCGAACGATGTTCAACGCCGGCACTGTTGTTTCTCAGTCCATTGTCGAAGGAACCGACGTATGCGTATCTACTTCTTCTGCATTTTGATGTTGATTAACAACATTGGTCACGCGCAACACCAATCGTCGCTTGTCGACGCGTTGCTCTTCCATGCATCGTTCGATGGATCGGCCGACGCGGATTTGGCCAAGGGGGACGCGAGGATTTACACGGCACAGTCGCTGAAACGCGAGGACGTGCAAGCGGGCCTGCACAGTAGTGCGGTAAGCTTGAATCGTACGCAAGGCCGTTACGGTGGTTCACTTTCGTTCACTAAGAAGAGTGATCAAATCGTGTTCTTCAAGGGCGACGGGAACTTGCCACAGACTATGCAGGACTTCCACGGGACATACTCATTCTGGCTCCGCTTGACGCCCGAGGAAGACTTGCCGCCGGGTTACGTTGATCCGCTGCAGATCACTGACAAGAAGTGGAACGACGCCTCCTTCTTTGTGGACTTCACAAAAGAAGTGCCCCGCAAGTTCCGATTGGGCGTGTTTTCCGATTACAAATTCTGGAATCCGCAGGATCTCAAGTGGGACGACATTCCCGATCGCGAACGGCCACTTGTGACGGTAGACAAGCCGCCCTTCTCGCGTGAGAAATGGACTTACGTCGGAATCACGTTTCGCGAATTCAATGGAGAGAATCAGGAGAGTGTGGCGAGCCTATATTTGAACGGCATATCACAGGGCGACGTGCGGAGAAAGCAGCGATTCACATGGAGCAAAGATCGGCTGGCGATCATGTTGGGCATTAATTACGTCGGGCAGTTTGACGACTTTGCCATCTTCGACCGCGCTTTGACAGCGGCGGAAATGAAGCAGGTTTTTCAACTACCGAAAGGAATAAAGTCGCTTCGCTAATGCTACAGAGATGCGTTCGGAGCGAAGCCAATAATTGGAGAGCTTACTGGCCTATCCTGCCCAGCCTTGGAATTCCGGACCTTGCCACAGCGTGTCGGACGGGCTGTATCCCTTGGCGCGAGCGAGTTTTCTTCCCCGATTTGCCCTTTTTCGAGCAACTTTTCCAGACAGGAACGACAACCAAGTAGTGTGGCCCCGAGCCCTACGCACGTTCCGCCGTGGCGGAACTGGAAAAATGAGCGACGATGGAAGCCGCGTTCTCAACATGGGCGATCGCCGGGCAACGCTATGGGACGTGTCCATCGACCATCGACCTGTTGCAGTACAGATACGCGAGCACCAACATCCCACCGGCACTCGACTTGACGACCCGGGCAGCTTCGTGTGATGCGGCACCAGAAAACAACCGGCACGCGTTAGAGGGCGTTTGCGAACTTCGCGGCTGATCTTCCTGTCTCAAACAAAAATCCGCATTGCGGCAGGCATAATATCAGCGACGACGGGCGTCGCACCTTTTAACTCGCCATCGATGTTTAGTAAGTCGGGACCGTCGGATGTGATGCTGAAGGACCGCACTTGATGATACTCGACACATGGCAAAGCAAGGTGCGATCCGTTGTAGGCTTTGCGGAACAGTTTAAGAATCTGCATGGCCGACGTGCGACGCACGAAAACGACATCCATCTTGCCATCATCGATTTCTGCCCGTGGCGCGAGCTTGATTCCCTTCCCGGTGAACTTCGTGTTACATCCAATGACAAACACAAATTCGTCCTCGATCGTCTCCCCGTCAAGAACAAGGGTGGCGAGGCGTGGTCTTGGGCGGAGGATGTGCGACAACGCCGCCAGGGTGTACCTGGCCGGACCAATCGCTCGCAACCGTTCTGCCGTGCGATTGATGTCGACGACCGCCCCCCATCCGACGATGTTAATGCTGTATGAAAGCTCGTCTCCAATCGAAACTCGAATAATATCAAGCGATTGAACCCCGCCGTCCACGATACGGCGAGCCGCTTCAAGCGGCCCAGAGCATTCAAGGTGCTGCATCACCGAATTTCCCGTTCCGCCGGGAATCACTCCCAATGGAATTGAACTCGGGTCGTTGCGCTCCATCAATCCACCGACGACCTCGTGTATCGTGCCATCACCACCCACAACGCAGAACCCGTCGAAACCCGACAAGTCGATTGTACTCGCCAGCTCTTGTGCGTGCCCGGCATGAGTGGTCACACGCACATCCAACTCGGCTCCAGCGGACTCAAACACCGGTTTTACTGACGCACATACGGCCAGGCCACGACGAGTTCCTCCGCGCGGATTCACCACGACGAGAAATCGTTTAGTAGTCATCAATAACAGCCTTTTTTACCGGTCGTCCTAGTCATCGGGTACTCATCGTACCAAAGAAGAACGTGGGGCGAGGCGGGTCAGAGGGCTGTAGTTAGTTTGGCGATAGGAGTCCGCCGTCTTCATCGCTTTCCTTACCGCTCGCTTCCAAAACGTCGAATTTGAGCGTGCCGGTGTACAACGGTTTTCCATTTCGGCTCAACGAAACTCCGCAATGAGAAACGAATGCCCCACTTTTGTCCTGCGCGAACGTCGATTGCGTTCGGAAGGTCCTCGTCTTTTCGGTCGCCAGCGAGGGCGATCGGCTGAGCGTCGACCCATTGCATCGCTTTGGGTTGAAGCTGCAATAAAGTCTAGAGCACTGGAGCGCGTACCGTTCTCTTGTTGTGATTCGGAACCGTCTTGTTATTGGGGTCCGTTAGATGGATTTAATAGTCGCACAAGAGTGTCATCCGAGTCGGCCGCGAGAACTCGATCGGAATCGGGATCAACACGATCGATCGCCCCACCAACGGTTGTGAAGACTTCCTGAGTCAAATCCTGAGCATCCGCATGCTGGAACCCCTTGGCCCGAGCCAAGCGATAGATCAAAGGCTCATAAATCGCTACAAACTCGCTCCATGCTTCATTGTGCGACGGGACAATGGTAGTGTACGGTCATTTGCGTTGAATGAGCAAATCTGTGATGACCGAGCGGTGATCCGAGCCAAAAGCTGACCCGACATGACGTCCTATTACCGAGATTTCGTCGGACACTAGGACGTGGTCGATCGGAATGCCCGCTATGCCCAAATAGCTGGGCCAAGTCGCCTGGACTCCAAATCCGAGGCGGGAGTCACGGAGCCCGGAGCGGTGCAGTACGTCTCGGAAAAACGGCGACCAAGGTGTTGTGTTCAAGTCGCCAGCCAAGATCGTCGGACCTGTCAGAACGCCGACTAAATCGGCAACAGCCAGCAACTGTTCGTTGCGGAGTTCTGTCTTGTGTCCTATCGGCGGTAACGGATGCGTGCCAAATACATTGACGGTCGTATCGCCGACCGTCAGTACGGCTTGCAGCGACGGTGCCCCCGCGCTACCGATGTACTGCACACGAAATTCTTCGACGGGTGATTTGCTGAACAAGGCAATTCCGAAATTGTCAGATCTCGGCACGGATGAGCCAAACGGATACTCAGCACGCAGCTCCTCCAACGCTTGCGACCATCGATGGTCCACCTCCATCACTAACAACACGTCGGGGTTCTCCTCGCGAACGGTTTGCAGAAAACGCTCGTAATCGCGATTACTGGTGAGAACATTCGACGACATCAGTCGTAATTCAACCGAGCGTCCGACGTCGACTGGAGAGTCGAGAAAGGCCGGCACAACTAGGGTCAGATTCCAGATGAGGCAGCCGCCCGTCAGAACGGCAACCGGATATCGCTTTGCAACCAATAATCCTATCGCTAGCGGGGCAAGTAATAGGACGTACTGGGCGCGAAAGTGGGCCAGTAGTTCGAATGGCCACCACCAACGGGCCGCCAATGCAAACAGCGTCGCCGAAGACGTCAGCAGACTGAGACAGACCCAAAATCTAGCGAGCTGCAAACGCCATCGTCGTTCCTGCCCCATGTTCACGATTACCCGATCATCACAATAAGAAGACTCGACAACGCCGACAGCCATCGTCGAACAGGCGTTGATTCTGCAACGGAACCCGGCACAAGGCAAGTGCGACGGTCTGGCAAATGCCGATCCTGCCTTGCACCTGTCCGGGCCTCGCATCGTTTTTCACCTCCTGCCAGCCGATTGCTGACCTGGCTGACAATGAGGATTAGCGTCGGCAACCGCTGGAGGTGACGCGAAGCGCAGGCGGGGGATAACGCAAATTGCGGCATCTACCTCGACTACGCTTCGGGTACGAACTGCGGCGGCACCGGAAAATCAGAAACTGACACAGCCTAGACGAGGCGGGGGCTCGAGGCTGCACGAAAATCGGCCTTTACTCGACTCATTCAAATCGTCACAATGCCAAGCGAAACTAAATTCTGCTCACCGCACGTAAGTCATGGATGGCAATTAACGGCAAGGAGTGCTGACGTGAAACGGATCCGCAACATGGCGACAGGGCTAATTTTCGCCCTCTTCGCATCTTCCACCCTCTTGGCCCAAAACGGTACAGCGATTGCTGTGCTGGATGTCAACTCGGTCTTCGAAAACAACATTCGCTTCAAGCACGCGATGAACGACATAAAGTCGGACATCAAGAACTATGAAGCCGAGGTCATTGGGCACCGCCAAACTCTGGGAAAACAGCGTGAGGCGTTGGGGACGTACAAGCCAGACTCTCAGCAATACCGCACTCTGGAAAAGCAGTTGGCGACAATGACTGCCAATCTCCAGATCGATATGCAGCTTAAGAAGAAAGATTTCATGGAACGTGAGGCCAAAATCTACTTTCAGGCCTACACGGAACTTGAGCGGTTCGTCGGAGACTACAGCACTCGACGCGGAATTAGTTTGGTTGTTCGATTCCACGGCGGCAAGATGAACGACAACAGCCGAGAATCTGTCTTGGCGGGTGTGAATCGCCCAATCGTTTTCCACGACCAATCGCTTGATATCACACAGGCGATCGTCGAGATGGTCAATCACGGTGTCGCACCGGCTAGGGTTGGGAACCGAAATCAGGTCCCCTTGCCACGCCGTTAGAATGCGCCGCTACGTGGATGCTTGGGGCACCCATCTTTGGTCGGCAGCACTTGGCTGCCTAGGGAGTGACTCTTGTCGCACGGAAGTTTGCAACGCACGTTGGCCAGCCCAGCAGTCGTCGCTGGTCGCGGTTATTGGAGCGGCCGAAAGGTCACGGTGACACTTCGACCCGCTCCAGCCAATCACGGCATTATCTTCGTTCGTACCGACCTTCCTGGCCAACCAACCGTAGCACTCGATGTTCATGCACGCGCAGACATTCCGCGTCGCACGTGCTTGCACGCCGGCGGTGTGAGGGTTGATATGGTCGAGCATCTTGTTGCCGCTCTAAGTGGCCTCGGCATTGATCAATGCAGCGTAGAATTGGATAGCCAGGAAATGCCCGGTTGCGACGGTTCGAGTCAATGGTTTGTCGAGGCAATTTTGGATGTGGGTATCGTGTCACTCGACGCCCCGCGCTCCGTGGGGCGTGTCGACAAGGTCATTCGTGTAGGCGATGATCACGCGTGGCTTGAAGCGCGCCCAGTCGCTAACGACAGACTTTGCTTGCGCTATGAGCTGTCGTTTGATGAGGCAGGGCCGATCGGCGACCAGTACCTAGAGTACCAACATTCTTATGACGCCTTCCGTCGCGAGCTGGCCCCAGCGAGAACGTTTCTCCTCGAGTCCGAAGCTAAACTGCTGCGATCCCAGGGGCTTGGCAAAGATGTAAGTACGTCAGAATTGCTGGTCTTTTCCGCAGCGGGTCCGATCGATAATCCGTTGCGGTTTGTCGATGAATGTGTTCGCCACAAGATGTTGGACCTATTGGGTGACTTGGCGTTGGCCGGGTGCGATTGGATAGGAGAGATTGTCTCGTTTCGCAGTGGACATCGGCTGAACGCTCAATTGGTGAAGGCATTGTTGGCATCCGATCAACACCGGAATCAACAACACAACGCGTGCGCATAGATGGTTCAGTCGAATAATCGGTCGCGGACGCGGCCTTGGAGGGCGACGTGGAAAAAATGCGATTGGGAATAATTGGTGGAGGGCATCTGGGTACTGTCCACACCAAGTTGGCATACGAACTGGACGAATTTTCCGTCATCGCTGTCGCCGATCCGACCCCTGCAGCGCAACAGGCAATTGCCGCTCAGCTTCCCGTGGCAACGGTCAACAGTCACCTAGAACTCATCGGTCAGATCGACGCTGCGGTCGTGGCCACGCCCAGTTCACTTCACCACCAGGTAGCAGGCGATCTGCTCGAAGCGGGGATTCATTGCCTTATTGAAAAACCGATCACTGTCACTGTTTCAGAAGCGAATGATCTGGTCGACACGGCCAATCGCAAAGGCCTCGTATTGCAAGTTGGACATGTCGAGCGATTCAACCCAGCATTCACGGCAGCCATGGCGCATGCCGAGGAACCGGTGTTCGTCGAAGCGAATCGTTGCTTCCTGCATTCACTCAGATCGATGGACATCGGTGTCGTACATGACCTAATGATCCATGACATCGATCTGGTGCTCCATATGGCCAACGCGTCGCTAAAACATGTGGAGGCGGTTGGAGGCACTGTGATCGGTCCCAATGAAGACATGGCGCAATCCTGGCTGACATTCACTAATGGACTGGTGGCCAACTTGAAAGCGTCGCGCGTGAGTACGGAGTCGAGCCGTACGATGACGATCTACTGTCGCGAACGAGTTATCGAGATCGACTTTAACCTGTCACAGGTTGTCGTAACGCGGCTCTCAACACGATTGAATGGTGAGGGTCTGGATGTTGCCGGGTTGAGCTTCGAGGGTCGGCGTGAGATGCAACAGCAGGTGCTGCAGGACGATGTCTTCATGCAGACCATTGTCGTGCCCAAGGGAAACGCTATTCGCGAAGAGTTGCGGGAGTTCGCCCGTTGTATTCGCACAGGTGCTACTCCCCGCGTTTGTGGTGAAGCCGGTCGAGACGCGTTGAATGTGGCTGAAATGGTGTGCCAACGTGTCGACGCATTCCACCGACATCATCAGTTGCCCGCGCAACCGGCATCACAACCGCAAATATGGCGTAAAGCGGGCTGACGCAGGTCGCACTTCATGGCGAGACCCGTGCGTAAGCGAGAAGAATCTCGCCAGCGAGGCTTGACCGTAGCTGCAGAGGCATTCCCTCGTTGACGCTTCCGCTTACATTCGGGCTCGGAGCTTGCACTTTACGTGCATGTCTCTAATAATCGAGAGCTATCAGGGCCCGATTTCTGCTTACCAAAAATGTGAGATCTCGATGTCACTCGGAAAAACACGCATCTCTTTCACTCGGCTGTTAACCCTGGGGCTAACTTTGACTATCGTCGGACCGATGTCGTTGACCAGCGAGTGTAATGGTCAAGATAAAACGGCAGCAGAAAAAGAAGCAAAGCACGTTCCTGGTTTCGTCGAACTCTTTAACGGTCGTGATCTGGACGGATGGGTGAACGTGAACACGGGGCCGGATACGTGGAAGGTGAAGGATGGACTGCTCGTCTGTACGGGCCTACCAATCGGAGTGATGCGGTCCGAAAAACAATACGAGAATTTCGTTCTGCACATCGAATGGCGGCATATGAAAGCCGGAGGCAATTCCGGTGTATTCGTATGGAGTGAAGGGGCATTAGCTAAACAACGGCGTCTCCCGAAAGGTATGGAAGTGCAGATGCTTGAGCTGGAATGGGTGAATCTACATCGCCTGAAGGACGGAAAACCCAACCACATCGGTTACATTTCCGGCGAATTGTTCGGCGCTGGCGGCCTGAAGGCCACTCCGGATAATCCACGCGGAAGTCGCAGCATGTCGCGTGAACTGCGATGCAAAGGAAAAGGAGAGTGGAACGTCTACGACGTCGTTTGTGTCGATGGAACGGTAAAGTTGGCAATCAATGGTAAGTTCGTCAATTCGATCCGTGACTCGTCGGTGCGAAAAGGCTATTTGTGTCTCGAGTCCGAAGGATCGGAGGTGCACTTTCGCAACATCCGCATCATGGAATTGCCGCCGGGGATTATCACGCCGGAACAGACAGCGGCGGTGGTCAAGTAAACTCTACTGAGGGCGAATAGCATCCGCGATCGGAGCGGCTTTGGCATTCGCAAGCTCGCTATCCCGATTCCCCTATCCACCCTAGAATCTAGCTGAACTCCTTCGCCACACCCTTCGCTTAATGCGTGTTCGCCGCCGATGACGTCCAATCATCAACCAGAAAAACGAACGGCATCGGCCGCTCCAAAAGTTAAAACGTGCGGTTGAAATGTGGTCCCCTCCACTGTTGTGGAATGGACTTCGATCCACAAAGAATGCCATTGCAAAACGCGTCGCCGCTGAACGTCATCGGTCGCCAATCATTAGAACCCGATCTAGAAGAGGCAATGCTGCAGGCGATGCTCACGATGTTGCGTGAACTACCTTCGTCTAAAGAAGAAGCTAGCATTCCTGAATCGACCATCCGCGCTCTCTGTGCTGCCTACCAACCCGAAGTAGATCAGCTAATCGATTCAGGACTGTTGGTCCCGCAACAATGGCGGCACTATCCGCACTCCGAAGTCTGAGCGATTTCCACGGCCTCCGTCTGGTGTCATCACTTGCAACCATCATAACAGTCTCCGATAATTGGCGGCGACGTAGTCCACCGGTCTAATCGATGACGATGGGCCTAACCGCGAAACAAGAAGATGACCTTGAACTATGGTCGACGCATCAAAAACGAACGCAAGTGACGACGTCGAAGTCGGCATCAGACCACCGCCGCGGCGGCTCATTGGGCTCCTGGCTTCCATTGGACCAGGTATCGTAGTCATCGGTTCGGTCATGGGTTCCGGTGAACTGATCAATACGCCGAAGCAGGCGGCCGAATTCGGATTTGTACTGCTGTGGGCCGTCATTCTGTCATGCGTCATTAAGTACTTCTTGCAAATCGAAATCGGGCGTCATGCGTTGGCCCATAATCGAACGCCACTCGAGTCTTTGAACAGCCTACCCTTTCCGAAATTCCGCGGTACATCGTGGATCGGACTGCTGTTTGTCGCCACCAGTATCCCGACATCTTTGGCCCTCGCTGGAATGCTCGGTGCCACAGCAGGCCTGTTGCATGCCCTGCTTCCGTTAGGTGCCGACGCGACGATTTCAGCTCAGATTTGGATGGTCATTCTGGCGATCGTCATCTTGGCTCTTCTGTGGCGTGGCGTTTATCAGGAGATGGAAAAACTGATCACTGTATTGGTGCTCGGCTTCAGCGTATCGGTGGTCATGGGATTACTGCTGATCCAGGGAACGGAATTCGCGATCACGCGCAAAGAGCTCCTCTCCGGACTCACATTTTCACTCGGCGACAATCCGAACTTGGCCGCATATGCCGTGATTAGTTTGATGGGAGCTTTGGGGGCTACTGCCAATGAGCTGTTCATGTATCCCTATTGGATCTTGGAGAAGGGTTACACGAAATACGTTGGTTCACCCGACAGTCAAGGTTGGACCGAACGAACGCGTGGATGGATTCGAGTTCTTCAGGTTGATGTGGGCCTCTGTACGATACTCACGACCATTATTACTGTGGCCTATTTCTTAATTGGGGCCTCGGTACTGCATGCTCAGGGTATCAATCCCACCGGCCTAGGCGTTGTGGACGAATTGGCTCGGATGTTCACGGACACTTATGGGGAGTGGTCGCGTATCGTCTTCTTGCTCGGCGGTTTTTGCACCTTATTTTCTACGATGGTCGTGGGCCTGGCCGCGTTTGGACGAATGTGGGGCGATACGCTTGTCTGTCTGCAGTTCATTCCCCGCGACGACCCAATCAAGTTGAAAAAAAGTCATCGAGTCGTGGAAGTGACCTACCTGATTGTTCTGGTTCCGGTCGCCCTGTTGTCTCAGGATCCTGCCGCCAATGTCATCTTTGCACAGTTTTTTGCCGGGCTGGTATCGACTCCACTCTTGATGTTCGCGATCTGCTGGCTTGCCTTTCGAACCGACAAGCGTGTTCGGATGGGAAAAGTCTCGGCCGTATTCCTCATTGCCTCGGGAATCGTCATCATCGCATGTGTCCTCATCGCCGCTGGCCACGCCGTCTCCGAGGCTATTTCACCCTGAACCAGAATGTCGTCAGACCTCTTGTGAGCGCAAAGCGGCTCCAACCAACTGAAATGGAATTGCCAAGCTAGTCTAAACTGGTTCAGCCTTATCGCTTTACATGTTATGAACGTTGATATACCGTATAGCCGTCGTCACGCCCGACGGCTTTTCTCACGCGTGATCGGCTGAATTGGTATTGTCGCCAGGGCGCTAATCGACAGTCCTGCCGTTGGCATTTGCAATCCGAAAAACTCATTACCCTCTTGAATCGGAATGCACGCGAAAAAGCCGCTGAACCAATCCGGCCCTTTGAATGAGGCTTCACAAGGCCCGAAATCGTTCTGGTCAACGCGTGTTGCCGCCATGGTTGCGGCCGTCGTCGGCGCGCTGCTCTTCGCGGAATCGCTACGATTTGGATACGTGTTGGACGATGTTTGGATCGTCGAAACAGACCAACGGTTGCAAGATCCGTTCTATTTCCTTGAGGTGTGGTGGCAACCCTGGTGGGAGTGGGGTAGTGCCAAAGGTGAATCGCGTCCGTTGACGTCGCTTTCTTTTTGGGCACACATGCAGTTACACGGCCCAAATCCGTTCTGGCCTCACGTGGTCAACGTTCTTCTCTTCTCCACACTCTGTTATCTCGTCGCGCAGTTGGCCGCGCGTTGGCTTGAGCGCCCGTGGGCAGCGTGGCCGGTAGGACTGCTCTTTGCCGCACACCCGCTTCATGTCGAGGCCGTCACCAACCTTGTGGGTCGGGCCGAAACGCTGTCAGCGATATTCTTCGTCTTGACGCTGCTGGCTTGGCATCGGTGGAGAATGAAGATCACATGGCGCCGCGCGTTCGTTATTGCATTACTTGTCTTGTTGGCCGGGCTTAGCAAAGAAACGGGATACCTAGCGGGCATCGTTCTTGCGGCGGCGGAAGTTGCCCAGCGGCGCCGCGAAAACCAGAAGATTATCGCGGCACCGTGGCTCATTCCTCTGGCAGTTTGTATTGCTATTGTCGCGGCAACCGCGTTCACTCAACGCACGGTTGTGGTCCGTACTTCGGTGAAGGAAAACTCGACGGTAGCGCCGGTTGTCAACCCGCTGGTTGAAGCAACATCTGCTGAGCGATGGGTGACACCATGGAAGCTAACAGGGCGTGCTTTTTCCCTGCTACTGTTCCCTTATAACCAATCACCCGAGTATTCTCCGCAAACACTGATGCCGACCAAACGAATAACGGATCCATTGGTCTTGTTAGGACTTGGCGCCGGCATTCTCTGGATTGTCTCGGTCTGGTATGCCTGGCGTCATCGCCTGCCAGTACTCGGACCACTACTCGCGTGCGCTGTTGCCTGGATTGTTCCGTCCAACACGGTGATCATGATCGGTACGATTTTCGGCGAACGACTGTTGATGCTGTTGTCGATCTTCGCGGCAATGGCATTCGTCGGTTTCCTGCCTAACCAAAGTCCGCCGGCAAGTAGTGGATATCCCGTCCTGCGTATCGCCAGTTGGAGCGTCATTTTGACTATGGCCGTGTTCGTGCCGACAATGTTGAATGTTGCCTCGCGAGATTTCTCGGTGCTGCCCGATCAATTCTACATGGTGAAGCTGTTAGGCAAACTTGTCGTTTGTGCGGTCGCGATTTTTGCCGGTGCGTACTTTTTTTGCCGACGGCAGGGGACGTATTTGCCGACCATGGCTTTGGCAACGATGACAACCGCCTTCGCCTGGACGTTATTGTGTTATCAACCAGTTTGGCGCGACATCAATTACATGAATAACCTCTCCGCCGCTCGACATCCAGAGAACGGTCATTTCCAAGCCCAACTCGCTCTCGTTCTTGTCCAGCATTTAGCCGTGGCCCATCCATCGGAGCGAGGCCGATTGATGCAAGCCGTGCAACACCACGCGGAAAAAGCGATCGCACTCTATCCAGCTCAGCCCGATCCCTTCGTCGCGCTGGCCTGCGTTTGGAAATACCAAGGAGATGACGTAAAGGCAAAAGAGTATTTCCAATTCCTGCGCTCGTCAGGTTACGAACTCGATCGATTCGAACAGTACATACAGCATTTCGAACTCGGTGAGAATTCTCGATCGCTCAATCGCCGCATCGCCGACCTTGAGGCAAGGCATCGTGACAATCCGAATGACCAAATGTTGACGCGAAAACTCGCACTTGCCTACGTCGCAACGAATGACCGGGCCATCGCCGAAAAAGCACTGGCACTATTCAAGAAGTTAATTGGGACGGACCTTACCTCAATTCTCGATCCGGTGCTACTTGACGAGTACGCGAAAGTCCTTGCCGGAAATGGTGACGGCGACGGGGTGATCGAAACCTACCGGCACCTGATTCATGTCGATCCCACGCGAAATGACATACGAATCAACTTGGGCGTGACTTTGATAATGGACGGCAAACTTGCCGAATCTCGACGCTGGATCGACGAGTCGATTGATCGCCAACCCAATTCCTTCGCCGCCTGGAACGCGCGGGGCCTGTGGTTCGAGCAATCCGGCGACTTTCCAGAGGCAATCCGAGCCACGGAAAAATCGCTGATGCTTGTTCCGGCCGACAACCCACGACGGCGAATTATCGAACGTCGACTGCAGGAACTTCGCAACAAGGGTAGCCGTTAGAAGCAGCCGTTTTTGCGCAAGAAGGCTGGTACGTTTCGACAGTAAAATCGATTGTTTCGCTCAGCTATCTCGAGCGTCATTTTATGTCGATTACGATCGCAGAACTTCGTCGAACAACGGAT
>DUDC01000246.1 GCA_012959465.1 Planctomycetaceae bacterium | reverse complement strand
TCTTTGAAAAGGGTTTTCAGCAGGCAGTGCGATGGGGCGATTGGAAAACAGTCACACTGAAACCGGGACAAAAAATGGAGCTCTACGATCTAGCAAACGACATCGGAGAAACAGAAGACGTCGCCTCGCAGCATCCCGACGTCGTCGCGAGAATTGAAGCGTATTTGAAAACCGCACGCACCGAATCCAAAGAGTTTCCTACCCGTAGGTGAATCGCGTCTGTCACTGGGGGGATTTTTCAGAACAGATTCGTGGCGGAGCAGTCGATGCGGGCTGCAGCTAGGCCGGGACCTGGGGTACTAAAGATTATCCCAATTCCTTCACGGCTCTCCACGCCATCTTCATTGCAACGAGTGCATCTGCACCAGGGGCGGAGTCGCTATTGGCAATCGTAATTCGGCCAAATGGCTGCCGTCCCTTTCTTGTGGAATCTCCAGGACCACCATAGGAGTAACCATGGGCCCAACGATTTACGGAAATACTCGCAACGTCCCTATCGAACTCGAATGAACCCTTCGGAAGCATACCGCCTAAATGCTCCCTAATTTCATCTTCGTAATCTGAAAACTCCAGCTCCAACATTCTGTATCTTGCATCCTTGAATTGTTCGGTGGCTGGTGCACCAATGGTCTCTCCCGCCGGGCAGCTTATCATTTGCAAGATACAAGGATCGTTGGGGGTCTTAGTACACTCATAGCCGCCCATACTCACTGGAAAGTCCAAGAAGGTTCCAGAGGTCTGCAAGACGCTTGATATTTCTGAGCAGACTTACTACCGCTGGCGTCAGAAATACGAAGGGGCAAAGCCCCGTTGCGTTTACCTAGCCCAGCCCAGCGGGCTGGGTCTCGTGGGAGTGTGGGGAAGCGACGCTCGAGTTATTTGCCGATGCAGTACAGGAACTTGTCGCTGCGTAGATAAAGCTTGCCGTCAGCAACGATCGGGCTGGCGTTAAAGGTGCTACGATCATCAAACTGGTTGTGAGCCAGTTGCTCGAACTCGGGCTTGGCAGCCAAAACATAGGTACCGCCCCTTCGCGTGACAATGTACAGCTTGCCGTCGCCAACCAAGGTGGATGCATAGGGCTGGCTGTCGAATCGCTCAGCGTACATCACTTCGCCGTCCTCGAGCCGCACACAATAGGCGACGCTATTTCGATCGCTGACCCAATAAAGGTGACCGTCGTGCACAACCGGCGACACAACGTTCGCGCCCGCCCTGGTTTCCCACACGCGGTGTGTTTCGGTGACATCGCCTCGACCGCCAGCCCGTACCGCGATCGCTCGTGAAGTCCGTCCGCCGATGACGTAGGCAACGCCCTCGTGTGAGACGACACTGGGACAAACGTAATCTGGAATTCCGTCGCAATTCCACAACTCCTGGCCTGATGCCGGGTCGAATCCGAGAATCTCTCCCTTCACGCTGATGACCAATTCCTGCATGCCACCTCCGACATCGATAAGGTGCGGCGTGTTCCAAGTAGCATTCATCCCGCCAGCGCGCCAAACCTCTTCGCCGTCTTCCTTGTTGATCGCCACGAGCGAGCGGCTCTCAACGCTCGCGTTAACGATGACTAGATTCTTGTACAGTACGGGCGATGTGCCACAGCCCCAACCGTGAGTGTTGCTGCCCACGCTGGTCTGCCAGAGCTGATTACCCTTCAGATCGAATTTCAACACACCGGTCTTCCCAAAGAAGACGTAGAGATGTTCGCCGTCGGTTACCGGAGTCGCTGCGGCGTAACCGTGGTCCCGCACTCGTTTCGATTCCGGAAGCGTGGGTTGAACGTGTTCATCCCAGACGATCCTCCCGTCCTTGGTCAGGCAGACGACGTGCAGCGTGAGGTCTTCGATCTGGCCGGGATTGCTGCGGTCGGTACCGTAGCCGCTATAGCAGGTCACGTACAATCGATCGCCGAGCACGATCGGACTCGACGCGCCATAGCCGGGAAGCTCCGTTTTCCACGCGAGGTTCTCTGTGTCGCTCCAGTTGAGCGGCAGATTGGATTCGCTCGATGCACCCTGTCCGCCTTGGCCGCGAAACTGTGCCCAATCGGCGGCCGTCGCGTTCGATGCTGTCAGCGTCATGAACAGAAGCATGACAGAGTTAGATACAAGTCTCATCGGATTTCTCGTTTTGGGAGGGCATGGGTGGCAGGATTTGGAGAGGGAATCTCGCGAACTGGTGTCGCCGTAAATGCAAGTGCATTTCCGATGATATGATGACTCCTAAGAAAAGAGAAGTAAAGCACACCTGGCTCAGTCAATCCCGAATTCGAGTGACCCTCGCCTCTGCGTTCGAGCCGATCGAGAAGTAAAATCAGGTATGCGGTCGCCGCATCAAACGATACCAAGGAAAGGATCCCATGGCGTTACAGTCGATCGAAGTTCCTGATTCTATCAAGCAGATTGCAATGCCGAAGCAAGCGGAGACCTTGATTGACGACGCGATCCGACGCATCGAATCATTCATGCTGTCGGGCCAGGCGGTGATTGAGAACTTCGTCCGATGCGACTTCCAACTATTTGGCCAAGCTCTCAGTTGGATCCAGCAAAACCACCTGCTGACAGGCAGCCGCTTCATCGAACTCGGCAGCGGCTTTGGCGTCGCGACGATGTTGGCGGCGATGAGCGGGATGGAATCGGTCGGCGTCGAAATCGAACCTCGGTTGGTCGAACAATCGGAAAATCTCGCCGACGACCTCCATATCGACGCCCAATTCTACTGCGGGAGTTTTGTCCCTCGCAACGTTGAGGACCTCGCCGAATTGGCGACGGAAGTCCAAAATGTCGACACCCAAGAAGGTGACGTCTACCACGAGATCGGTCTAGAGATGGACGATTTCGATCTCTTCTTCGCCTTCCCCTGGCCAGGGGAACACACATTCTTCGAGGCCATTTTCGATGCCCGCGCAGCAAACGCCGCCTTGCTGCTCACGTATCGTGGACGAGACGGAATGAACTTGGTCCGAAAAATCTAGACCAATCTGAACATCTCCATCGTTGGTCGATCTCGTTGTTGTCGCGTTACTTGTTCACGGTGAGTTCCGGGAACGAGGAGGTTAGTTCCTCTAGCTTCTCGTTTGTCACCTTCCACTTGAAACTGGAAGAACTCCGCGTTAAATCCAATAGCCGGAGGTTGGTGAGCTGTTTTAAATGGTCCAGACCAGCATCGGTAATCGGACATCCGCGAAGCAATAGGATGTCGAGGTTCTTGCGGCCTGCCAAATGCTCCAGACCGGAGCCGGTGATTGGCGCATCGTAAATGTAGAGCCTTTTTAATCTCGTCATCTTCTTAAGATGCACCAGGCCCGAGTCGGTGATTTTCAGTTCGCTAAGTCTGAGCATATTCAGGTTGGTCAGATTTTGTAGATGCGGCAAGCCGTCGTCGCTTATTTTAGGACAATAACCAATGCCAAGATCCTCCAATGACGTGAGTTTCGCGAGATGCTTCAGGCCAGAATTCGTAGCGTTATCGCAACGGGCAAGATGCAGGCTCTTTAGATATTTCATTTCTGCGAGATGTTGAAGGCCGGTATCGCTTATCGATGAACCCGCTATCGAAAGCTGTTGGAGTGTGGAAAGAGTCTTGAGGTGTGACAGATGAATGGCTTTGACGGGTGGACCATCTTGCCCTGTCAGATACTTTCATTTCTCCGTTATCACCGAGTTCAACCGTCATTCCCAGCTTCAGTAGATCGGCCAGGTCGGAAACCGAGAAGAAATCGACGGGCTTGATTCGACATGGTCGAGCCGAGTGGCGACAATGTGGACTTGCTGGCCGAAGTGAACGGGGTCCCGATTGCCAAACCACACGGGCCACGTCACTCGGATGATTCTCCTTGAACGGCATCGAGCAGATCTTTCCGGAAAGGAAAACAACGTGAGTCGAGAGCCAAGCGAATATAACCCTCTCAACGAGGAAGAGACGTACGTCATTGTCAACAAGGGAACGGAACGCCCGTTCGTTGGAGAATATACCGACTGGAAGCTCGAAGGCACGTTCATTTGTCGGCGTTGTAACGCACCTTTGTATCGTTCGGACGACAAGTTCGACAGCGGTTGTGGCTGGCCCAGTTTTGACGACGAACTGCCAGAATCGGTCACGCGTCATACCGATGCAGATGGTCATCGCATCGAGATCGTCTGCAAAAACTGCGATGGACACTTAGGCCACGTCTTTCTCGGAGAAGGAGCGACTCCTAAGAACACAAGACACTGCGTCAACTCGCTGTCGATGCGATTTGTGGAACAGGGAAAAGAGCTTCCCGAAATAGTTGGACCAGAGCAGTAGGTCGGCGTTTGATTTGTCATTAGTTATTGTCAATGGTCGTTTGTCATCTCATTTTCGCAGTCCGAGCCTCACAACGTGCATCTGCGTTAGCCCACCACTGGCGGATTCCTAGTGATTAGCAGAAAATTTCGAATGACAAATCTCTGAGGAATCTCCGTTGACCTTCACTGCTTGGCCGACCAAGCAGCTGGCGCAACGGCGTTGGCCAGGCTGAACGGACTTGTGTGGTACAGTGAGCCCATGCCTCGCGATTCTCGTATCATCTTTGCTATTGCCAGACTGGACCTCAGACCGTGAACATCGACTTGCAGTTTTTAGGCCGCCTTAGATTACTCAGCTTCGTTGAAGGCACGTCGACCCTGTTGCTGTTTGGCATCGCCATGCCGCTGAAATATCTCGCAGAGATGCCGCTGGCGGTGCGGATCGTCGGCTCAATTCACGGTTTGTTATTCGTCTGCCTGTCCCTGGCTTTTCTACTCGCGACCAGCCGCGTGCCGATCACAAAAGGGCTCGCGTTTGCCGGCATTGTCGCCGCCGTGTTGCCATTCGGTCCGTTCGTATTTGATCGCTGGCTTGGCCAGCTGGTCAAAGACAGATGAACCCATCGTCTGACCGTCCGAAAGGGCCGGCCAATTGCGCACTCGTTCCTGCTCGTGCTCCAATCCGACGTGGCTACTGAACTCATGCGAGAAATCCGTTGACTGCGTGCTGCGTCGAGCAGCCGTTGAGGGAATTGATGCCCGACATGCTGCGTTTTTTTGGAGCAGGAAAACACTCCTTCCATTTTCATCGGGGATTCTCTCCCTGCATGGATACCGGCACGTTGCAGAACGTCAGCGCCGCCATCCCGTTTCCTCCGATGAGGAGTTTCTGCTGGCTCCAGGACTTTTCCTTTAGGTAGGTAATTTGTTTTGAGGATGTTGGCTCTTTCAATGTCAGCGTCAGCAGATTGCCAGTCACCGATCCGCTGGTGACGGTTCCTTGAGTGCCATCCAAGTAGAACTGGCTTGCCAGCTGATCATCCCAGACGATCGGCTGGTCAAATTTCAGGGCAATCGAACTCTTGGCGGCGTCAGTGTAGTAAGCTCGAACGAGATTCGGCGCAGTGAGTGGCTCATCGACTTTCCGGCCGTAAAAGTCACGCTCAATCAGGCGGTGAATTCGGCTGGCAAAAACACTCCACCCTTCAAGCGGGTAGTGGCAGCTTCCGCCAGGCTGGATACCAAGCGTGGATAGAATCTGCATACTGGAATACAATCGCGGCAGCGAGCGCTGCTTCTCCCGCAGCAAGTCACCGTTTCCGTCGCGTCCCATGGCGCAGGCGCTCGGCCAGATCTGGAACACGTAATACCGGCTGACGTTGGGAAAATCACGTTTCCAGTCTGCTGACATTTCAACGAAGTAACGCTGGTACGTTTCCCATCCGTATCCGCCATCGGGACCAGCGGCTCCCTGATCATTCTCTCCCTGATGCCAGATGATTGCCCGGATCCCGTGCGTCAATTGGGCCGACCGTATCTGCCAGAGCATGCGACCGTAAATCGTATCGAGATCGGTTGGATTCCTGTCGTTCCGCTGGTGTTGATCGATCCGCGTTCCGCCCTGCGCGCCGTTGACGATGAAGATGGGAACCCGCTGGGTCTCGACTAGCCGATTGGCCAGTTCCATGCCCCACCAGCCCAATTCGGCCAAGTGTTCCTGCTTTGCTTTCCACACTGGCTTACACCAGAGGTTCTTCCTTTCGCCGGCTTTGAAGAAACGAGGACGCCCATAGCTGCGGACCCACTCGTTCGTAACACGCGGGGAATCCTCACGAGTATCAGTCGCCAACGCGTTCGACTGGCCATTGATCAAGTAGGCATCACCACAGACGATATCGCCCGCCCGGTGCAGAATGGATTCCACGTTCCCGGTTCTGATCCCGAACTCAATCCTGTATTTTACCAGTGCGGGCTCGAGCTTGATCGCGAACGAGTAAGAGCCGTCCTTTGCTGGCGATTTGCTTTCGTCCGCGTACTCTTTCTCGTCGGCGAAGACTCGCAGAAAAACCTGTTCGGCTTTGTTCTCTAACACCCCCTTACAATGTAGAGTGCCCTTGCCGCTCTCGTCGCGTGCATAAAACTGTCCTTCGACCGGCATCTGTTTGTCCTCGGGAATCCAGTGAACCCAGGCGTCAGACACCGGCTCCTGAACGACAACTTCTGTTGAAGCTGCGACGGGATCACCTCCGTTTACCAACGCCAGTTTCACGGTCATCCGGCCACTGTTCTGAGCGCGGTGGAGAACCAGTTTTCCGGGCTCCTCGTCGTTGATCGTCGCGAGCCCGGAGACTTCCCAGCGGTAATCAAGTTTGCCGACGCCCGCATTCTGCAGCGCTGCCAGATTCCTGATCTCCGGTCGAATTTCAATCGTCTTCCGTCCGTCCCAGTTCGCTGGAGCTTTGAGAGTAAACTTCGGCTCGGGGAGTGTTTCACTCACCGTAACGGGGACTTCAATCGACCGGACGCCGTCGCTGTAAACTGCCGCAAACCGAATGTTGATTGTCCGGTCTCCCTTGACGCGACCGGCGTCAAAAGAAATGCTGAATCGGTTTGAGGCGATGATGGATTCTTCATCGTCGCGAATCACGGACCAATAGACCTTCTGCGCGCCACCCGCCCTTGCCACCAGCTCCACCGTTTCGCCCTCGTTCATCTTCACGATGCGCGGAGATATTGAGAACTCATCGCCATCCTGAACGACCGGGCCGACCAATGTCTGCATCGGCTGCTGGTTTTCATACTCGAGCCGCACCCAATCTGCGGACCGGGCCACAGCTGAGACTCGCACTTCATCGATGTCCCCAACGTAGTCGTAGTTGTTGTACCAACCACCGATCCACATCCTGGCAGGTCTCTCAATCGCCAGTTGCGTGTGCCTGGGGTTTCCTTCTCCCTGCTTCACACCGTTGATGTACAGGATTGCCTGCCCGTTTTCAAAGGTGTTGATGGCGTGGACCCAGTCCTTTGACCGGCCGGGAATATCTGCCCGGACATCGCCGTTGGAGAAATAGCAATCCATTCGGATCCGCGACGGGCTTCGGTAACACATCGTCACTTTGCCTTGCCCCTTCTCGTTCCCCCAGCAGACGATCCGTCCATTTGAAGTGTCCGATCGGAACCAGGCCTGAGTACTGTGTGGCGTACCACCGAACGGCAACGTCTGAATCTCCGTACCGCAGAACACTCCCATCTTCCCGGGGAAAAATCGCGCACCACCGATCATTCCTTCTGCCTTCTTCGTCCCCTTGTCCTCTGAATTCAAACTGCCCACCACATCACGCACTTCACCGCCAAGGTGCCACACGCCGATGTATCCGTTGGATGCATTGAATACTGCCTTGCCATCCGAAGCACTTTGGACTCCCGAATTGCCCCAGTGAATCCTGATCTCCTGGTGGCCGTTACCCACGATGAATGGCATCCTCACCCAAATGCTCGCCGTTCCCGCCTCCGGATCCCAATCTTCGACTTCGTACGGCAAGGGTCTCCCACCGGCCGAGAATCGAATGTCCCTTCCACCTGCTGCCGCCTCGGAGAATCGAAAGTGGTCGCGGTGTAAACGAACGAGCAATGGGAAATTCTTCACCGAGGCGGATGCCGGAAGGTCGGCGCCGTCGGGAGTGGTCAGGATGTAAATCGAACCGGAATGTTCCCAATCGGCATATTGGGCGGTGGCACTGCCTACAACGATAAGGACCGATGCCGTGCCACATAACAGGCCCGCGAGGTAGGGCGCATTGCGCTGTCTATGAGGACGGCGATACGAGTCTTGTTTTTTCATCAATGTCAGTTCCTCTTGATGCGATCGATCAGCTTCTTGTCCCGAACTTGTTCATGGTTCGGCGAGTCACCTCGTTCCATTTCAACGATAACAGGTTGCGGTCGCGTCAGCATGGAGGCTGTTCAAATCGGTACGCTAAGTCAGGTGGATGGACAACAATCAGTTACCGCACGAGGCAATCGCGATCGATGCAAGTTGCGATTTCTGTCCCCACGGCTTACGTCCTTCGAAAAAGAGAGTATTGTTACGAAGCTGAGCCAGTCAACTCACGGTGGAGTGGGAGCTGGAATCCGCTGCAGTCTCCAGTAATAATATGAGTGCTCGGCAATTTTTGGCTCCCCCCTTGGAAACGGCCACAGCCGAGTTCCGGCAGCACCCACATCCCAAAACAACGGACTAGACAAAGTAAAGAACATGACACGCACCCCCCGAACGACGGAAAATAAGAACTTATCTTTGTTGTTGATCCTCTGCGTTTTGCCCCTGATGCTGACCGCCAATCCGGCAGGAGCCGCCGGGCCATTTGGCTTCAAGCCCAATGACCTGGTAGCCATTTACGGCAATGGCCTCGCCGACCGAATGCAGCACGACCCATGGGTTGAGACGGTTTTGCAGAGCCACCTGAAGGGTATGAACGTCAGCTTTCGGAACATGAGCTTCTCGGGGGATGTGGTCAACAAGAAGCCCCGTAACAAGGGCTTCATCAACGATGCCGAGTACTTGAAACACGTCGAGCCGGATGTCGTATTCACCTTTTATGGCTACAACGAGTCCTTCAAGGGACCGGACGGCGCGAACGCCTATCAAGCCGAGCTGGTGAAGTTAGTGGAGCGATACCGTGGGCTGCTGCGAGAAAAGGGAAAGGATGTTCGGTTCGTTCTCTTCAGCCCAATCGCATGTGAGAATACTGGCGACCGGAATCTTCCGGATGCGACCCAGCGGAATGCGAATCTGGCTGCGTTCACCGAGGCCACGCGGAGAGCCGCTGCGGAAACTAACGCAAAGTTCGTCGACCTATACTCGCCGACATTTCAGTTGTTTGAATCCACTTCCGAACGGTACACGATAAATGGCGTCCACCTCAATGCGAGAGGCTATCAAAATCTTGCCGGCATGATTTCGGAAGCGTTGCTCAGCAAAACGACACCCGCCGACGACAGGCTTGCCGGCCTGTACACGGCAATACAAGACAAGAACTGGCATTGGCACAATCGCTACCGAGCTACCGACGGCAACGACGTCTGGGGCGGCCGATCGGTGCTTACCTTTGTCGACGGTCAGAGTAACGCCGACGTCCTCAAGCACGAGTTGGTGATGCTTGACGTGCTGACTGCCAATCGCGACAAAGCGATCTGGACCGCCGCCTATGGTAAGAAACTAAAGATCGACGACAGCAATGTTCCTCCGCCGGTGAAGGTCATCTCGAATGTGGGCGGGGGGAGTAAGAGCTCCAACGCCCAAAAAGAAGGTAGCATCGACTATTTAGCCCCCGAGACGAGTGCCGCGTCGATGGCCGTTCCCGAAGGTTATGAACTGAATGTCTTCGCATCCGAAGTTCAGTTTCCTGACCTGGCAAACCCCGTGCAGCTTCAGGTTGACGCGCAAGGCCGACTTTGGGCGGCGTGCTGGAACACGTATCCCAAGTGGGAGCCCGGCAAAGAGATGAACGACAGCCTAATGATTTTTGAGGACACGGACAAAGACGGAAGAGCCGACGTTCGCAAGATCTTCGCTCATGTTCACAACCCGCTTGGCTTTGAGTTCTGGGGTGGTGGAGTGGTTGTTACAACCGGCCCCGACTTGATTTTCCTCAAAGACACAGACGGGGACGACGTAGCGGATATACGCTACCCCATCCTGCAAGGACTGGGGACCGCCGACACCCACCATGCGGCAAACAACCTCGTCTACGGTCCCGATGGCGGTATCTACTGGCAGAGCGGTATTTTCCTGGTCCACAACCACGAGACGCCGTGGAAACAGAATTTGAACATCGGTGCATCGGGAATGTACCGTTTCGATCCGCGCACCTTTGCGATTACTCCACACGCCGGCAACAGTCCCAACCCTCACGGCACGTGCTTTGATTATTGGGGCTATTGCTACGCCAACGATGGCACCGGCGGAAGATCGTATCAAGTGCGGCCCGAAGGCAAGGGCTTCAAGATGCACATGCTGCTCACGAAGGAATTCCGCCCTGTTGCGGCAAACGCCATTCTATCTTCCCAGCATTTTCCCGACGAGATGCAGAACGATTTCCTGATCTGCAACACCATCGGATTTCTGGGAGTGAAGCAGTATGACCTCGACCGCGATGGCGACGGAAAGAAACGACCATTTGGCCACGTCTGGGGAACTCCTGGCATTGAATTGATCAATAGTAGCGATCGAAATTTCCGTCCGACGGATGCCGTCATCGGTGAAGACGGAGCGTTGTACGTCGCCGACTGGCACAACGCCATCATCGGCCATATGCAACACAATATTCGCGACCCCAACCGCGACCACAAACATGGTCGCATCGTCCGCCTGACGGTAAAAGGGCGGCCGCTCCAGAAGTCGGTCAAGATCCACGGCCAAACTGTCGAGGTGTTGCTCGAAAATCTCAAGCACCCGGTGGACGGCGTTCGACACCGGACCCGTGTCGAGCTGAGTGGGCGAGATTCGAGAGAGGTGATCAAAGCGACTCGCGAGTGGATGAAGGGCTTCAACCCCAACGACGAAACCGAAGCTCACCATCTTCTGGAAGCGTTATGGATGCACCAGCAGCACAATATGCGAGACGAAGAGCTTTTGAATTCGCTTTTGAACTCGCAAGTTAAACATGCGGCTGTCGCTGCCAATACGGTGAAGCACCTCTGGCACAACGTTGACGCGACGGGAGCACGTGGTTTTGTCGCTGACGCAGAGGTGGAATTCGTAAAATTCGATCCCCCCAAGCACCTCAGTGTCGCCGATCAAGAAGTATACAAGCTGGGCGCCGAAGTCTACCAACGGCACTCCCATTGTATGACCTGCCATCTGTCGCACGGCAAGGGAAACGCGAATGTGTACCCGTCTCTCGTTGGCAGCCCCTGGGTGAACGGTAGCGAAGAGCGTCTGGTCAAGATGGCGTTACACGGCATGTGGGGCAAAATCACGGTCAACGGAAAGACCTATGATCCTTCTCGCGGCGTGCCCCCGATGACTGCTTTCCGTTCGCTTTTGAAGGACGAAGAACTGGCCGCCGTGCTGACGTTTGTACGCAATACCTGGGACAACCAGGCGTCGCCCATCCGCCCCGAGACCGTCAAGATAGTTCGTGAGGCCACGATCGACCGCACAACGTTTTGGCGACCGGACGATCTGCTTGCGGAACACCCGCTGGAGGCGGCACTCGTGTTGAAAGACATCGGAATCGATCCGGACGGATTCTCCAACACGGTTCTCGAAGATGAACTGCTTAGCGCTTCCCCCGCGGAACTCGCCGAAGTCGCAATCGAGCAAGGGAATATAGAACGCGGTAAGGAACTTTTCAACCGTTCGGCGGCAGCTTGTTTCGCATGCCACAACCCGCCGTCCGGCGCGATTCGCCTCGGTCCTGATCTGACGAAGGTCAAGACCGCGATGAAGATCGAGGATCTTGTCGATTCCATATTGCGTCCTTCGAAATTGATCGACAAAGCTTATGCCCAAGTAAATGTGCTGACCTTGGATGGTAAGCAATACACGGGCATTCGGATTTCGGAAAACGACAACGAGATTGTCTTGCGTAATCTGGCCCAACCTGAACCGATCACGATCGAGATGAAGGATGTGGACGAAGTGTTCGATTCCCGCACTTCCCTGATGCCTGCAAATCTGACGCGGCAACTGAAGAATCGTGGAGAATTCAACGACCTCATGAAATACATCTTCGAAATCAGAAAACGCTGACGGTGCGGGACTAGTGTTCAGCTGCGGCCCACGGCTACATGTCACGGCCGTTGTCGTCGTGCGGAATTCGCGGCGAAGGCCGCGAAGTCATGTATCCACAGGCGTGAGCCTGTGGATTGCGCGAACGCGATGGTAGTGAAATCGATCGCGGCCTACTTCGGCAACCGGTACTTCTTCGGGTCATATCCAGCGCTCATGCGTCTGGCGTCTAGTCGTTGCTTCAGCGCTAGGCGTTTTTCGGAATACTCGGCATTCGTTGCCAGATTTGTGAACTCGCCGGGATCGTTCTTGAGGTCGTAGAGTTCCTCTCCCTTCGCTCCATAGCCCCACTGAGTAAAACGCCAGTCAGCAGTGCGAATGGACTCCCCACCACTGCGGCTGATGGTGAAAGCATCGTCTCTGGTCCACTTGTTTGTGGAAGGGTTCCTCAACAAAGGGACCAGACTCTGGCCCTGCAAGTCGGCGGGTGGAGTCAGTCCAGCCAACTCGGCTACGGTCGGATACAGGTCGACCAACTCGGTGATCGGCCGTGTCGCCTGACCGTGTTGGTCTGCCATCCAGGGTACACGAATGATGAATGGTACGCGGGTTGCTTCTTCGAAGAGGTGTTGTTTTTGAAACTTGTTGTGATGTCCCAGCAGGTAGCCGTGGTCGCTTGAGAAAATCACGATCGTGTTTTCACTCAGTTCGAGTTCAGCGAGCGTCTTGAGGACGCGGCCTACTTGAGTATCCATGTAAGAAATGCTGGCATAGTAGGCTTGCAGCAATCCTTTGTGCAATTCGGGAGTCACGCCGTAACCCTTGTTGCTCTTGTAGTCACGGATGATTTTCGGGACATCCTGCAAGTCATCTTCTGGAACGATGGGGGCAATCATCGCCTCACGATCGTACGTATCGAAATACTTCGAGGGTGCCACCAGTGGGACATGAGGGCGGACAAAACCGCAAGCGAGAAAGAAGGGACGTTTGCGGTTGCGTTTCAGAAATTCTATCGCCGCTTCGGCAGCCATGCCGTCGGCATGTTCCAAATCGCCGCTCGTTGCGTTGACGCCGGTAAACGACTGCGAACTCGTGTTCTTGGGGGACCAGTTCGTCTTCACCCCCGGTGCATTCTGTTCCGGAGCCTGGATGTTTATCACCTCGTCCCATGATTTCGGGTCATCGTGTTCCGCAGTACCGGCGATGATCTCGAACGGGATTCCCATGTGAAAGATCTTGCTGACTCGCCCGACGTGATAGCCGTTCTGACGGAAAAGTTGGGACAGGGTCACGACATCGGGAAGGTTCGCCCGCAAGTCACCACGATTGCCCAGCATGCCGTTACTGTAGGGATAGAGCCCGGTCATCAGTGAGGCGCGGGATGCTCCGCAAACCGGATATTGGCAGTGCATGTTTTCAAAACGCATGCCGGACTTGGCCAGTTGGTCCAACATGGGAGTTTTGCACTGGGGGTGTCCGAACCCGCTTAGTGCTGTATTCAGATCATCCGCCATCAGAAGCAGGACGTTTGGCTTGCCGTCGGCGGCAAATGCGGGAAGGGCAAAAGCCAAACTGCAATAAATCAATAGCAACGTTTTTTTCATCAGTAAATCAAGTCCTCGTCTTGCAACGTCGTCAAGTGAAGATCGTACGGGTATCGGCCAGGGCTAGCATGGCCCAATGACGACGTGGTGGATTTTATGATACTAAGGTCTGGACTGACACTGGTGAGAATCCATGAAAACGCCGTAGCCGTTGTGCTGCCGTCCTAAAATGCCACAGGCATGGGGGCTCCTTTCAGATACAATGGGTTCAACTTGGTAGCGTCAGGTATAATCCTGGTAAGCTGATTTCCGATCAGCATCCCACAACCTTGCTATAGCTTGACATGGCATCGGCGGCTTAGGAGGTGTTTCAATGTGCTTGGATACCATCGATGAATTTGTATAGATTTCCCCCCCTCCTCCGGTTGCTTGTGGCGGTATTGGTTACGTGCAGTGTCACGCGGGCCGCGGACATTCCCAACGGCCCAGCTGGATTTAGATCGCACGTCATGCCGTTCTTTGAGGCAAACTGCATCCGATGCCATGGCCCGAATACGAGCAAGGGCACGATTACCCTGCACACCCTCGACGGCGACCTGTCATCCGGTCAGGAAGTGGAACGCTGGGAGTTGATCCTCGAGATGCTTGACAACGGCGAGATGCCGCCGGAGGACGAGGATCAGCCGTCTAAGGCCGACCGCGCTGCGATGGTTAAGTGGATCGACGCCGGTCTGAGGGCGTACGTCAAATCCGCCAGTCAGTTTTCGATGGTTCCAACTGCACGGCGGCTGACTAATTTCGAATACCAGAATTCGATGCGCGACCTGTTGGGCTTCGAATTGAATCTGATCGATAATCTGCCGGAGGACCCGGTTAAGCCCTACACATTTAACAATACCTCCGAGTTCATGCTCATGGGCATGGAGCAATTGGACCGCTACAAGGAAAATGCCAGGCGAGCGATGGCCTCGGCCATCGTCGATCCTGAAGAACCTGAGATTCACACTTCGCGACGAGATTGGGCACCTCGCGGCGGCAATCCAACGGTTGTGATGTTCGACGAGCTTGGCGGTCGCCGTGGCGCTCCAGGTGGAGGCATGGGTGTAAAGACCTGGCCGAAAACGGGTGAGTTCAGTATACGCATCAGGACCGCGGCCATCCTGCCGAAGGGAATCAAGGAAGTGCCGCTGTACATGCTGATGGGCAACAACATCAACGAGAACTCGTCCACTCTTCAAACGGAAGTCGTGGGGCTGGTATCGGTCAGCAACAATCTCGACAACCTTCAGGTTTATGAATTTCGCGGACGAATCGAGAATTTTCCGGCTCGTGCTCGGACTACCAACGGCACCGTTTCTTATACCATGACCATCACTCCTCAAAACCTCTACGACGATGGCAGGCTCAATGACCGCGTCGATCGGATGAAGAGACCAAGACTGGTGGTCAAATGGATCGAGTTTGAAGCTCCGGTCTTCGAATCGTGGCCACCAGCGTATCACCGAGACATTCTGATTGAGTCGCCACTTCGCGAAGATGCTCCCGACGCTTATGTCAAAGAGGTCCTGGAACGGTTCATGACTCGTGCCTTTCGTCGCCCGGTTAGCGTGGACGAGATTGAGAATTTCGTCAAGATCT
>DUDC01000245.1 GCA_012959465.1 Planctomycetaceae bacterium | reverse complement strand
CTGAGGGTCGCCGGTTCGAGCCCGGTCTCGCGCTCCATATTTCAACTACTTACGACGGCCCCTGATTTGACATATTGTCCCTTATCAGCCCGTTTGGCCAAAAGGGGACTTGTTTTCCCTATGCGCGACGAACTTCTGAGGACTCATCCCATTATTCGTTGCTGCCTCTGGATCGTAATCGCGATTGCGATTTCTACGCCGAGCTACGCCGACCAAGGCGCGCCGACGACGTTCGTAAGTTTCTACGACATCCCTGGCGGTTCGCAGAGCCTCGAGCCTCCGTCGGTGTCGGACGATGGGCTCGTTGTGGCAGGTCAATCTAGCCAGCCGTTTCGATGGACCTACGCGGGCGGACTCGAGTTGCTCGGTGATTTGCCCGGTGGATTTTCAGGGGGCTCCGCGAGGGGCATTTCGTCAGATGGGAGCGTGATCGTTGGATGGCTTGGTAATGGGTCTGGCGTCGAGTACAAGGCGTTTCGCTGGACCCAGGCAACAGGCATGGTGGACCTAGGCGCGCTACCCGGGGGCTTTATCCACAAAAGTTTTGCCAATGCAGTCTCGGCTGACGGGATGGTTGTCGTAGGAGAAAGTCTCTCAGCGTTCGGCGGAGAAGCGTTCCGTTGGACCGCAGTAGACGGAATCGTCGGACTCGGCGATCTCGCGGGCGGCAGCTTCGGCAGCGAGGCGCTCGCCGTGTCGTTTGATGGTTCCGTGATTGCGGGGACCGGCGCTTCCCCCACGACTGAAGCGTTTCGCTGGACAGCAGCCGGTGGGATGGTTGGCCTGGGCTACCACCAAGGGGGGAACTTCAGCCGGATCAACGCAATGACGGACAATGGTCTTGCCTTGATTGGCGAAACAAGTGATTCGAGCGGCTTTGCTTCCGCCGTTCGGTGGGAATCTGGAACGGGCTTCGTCACGTTACCGGGCTGCTCCCTTTGCAACTTCGTCGGGCAGTCGGTCTCCGCAAATGGAGACGTGGTGGGCGGGTATCGTTGGTTCGCGCCTCTCCAATTGAGCGCCACGGTTTGGGACGACACAAACGGCCTCCAGTATCTCGAAGGTCTCCTTTCCGACCGCGGCATCGGTACGAACGGTTGGAACCTGGACAAGGTGACCGGCATTTCTGCGGACGGCACGACGTACGTTGGAACGGCCACAAAGGTCATCGACCAATTCATCGTTGAAGCTGGCTGGGTCGCAGTTCTTGGCGACCCAGCCGTAGAAGTCCCGACGATGGATCCAAGGGCCATCGCGATTTTGTTGTCGGCGATGACGGCGCTCGCTTGTTTGCGTTTGCGAGGTCGCACGATCGCCAATCGTGCGTTGGCGCAGGCCCGCCACCGGGCTTCTCTCCCCGGCCCCTGATTTGACATAGCGTCCCTTATCGGCGGAACGAAAAAGCCCCGTTAAAATCCCTATCCCCTGAGATATTGGACACAGTGGACACAGTGGACGGATGAAATGAAAGGTCCCTAAGGAAGTTAAAGTAGGGGAACTTTGAAAGTAGGGGTCACTGTGTCCAATGCGTCCACGCGGATTCGTTTTTGCCCCGATGCTCAGTTCACACCGCTCGTCGACAACGCCCGATGCACCGTCGCCACCCCGCATTCAAGTTGCCCCGCAATGGCGCGTAGCGAGTGACCATTCGATACCGGCCGTCCGTTGGTTCGACATTGTTGTCCCAGGGAGTCTGCGTGATCAAAATCAGAACACGGTACTACCACTCTGGCCTGTCGACCTGCAAGATATTTACGGGAGATCAAGCAGTTGGTCAGGTCACGTTCGCCAGGAAATTGCGCCGCGATGCGACGGCTTGCATCGATGGACACGAGATCGAATTCGAGCGACAGCGCCGGTGGGGTTCCTTCGTCTGCACGACGTCGGGGCACACTGACCTTCAGGCTACGCGGCGGCTCAGACTGCTCGGAAAGGAATTCGCCGTTAGTGCCGACGGGCAGAGCTACATACTGCGCAGGCGGTAGTCCGGGTTCGGCTACACCCTCTACCAGAATGGAATCAAGGTCGGGCGATTCCGGTCGACAAGGAGGTGGTGCGACTTTCACGCCGAGCTTCCTGAAACACTCTCACCCCACGCCATATGTTTCTTCGTGTGGCTCATCGTCTCTCAGGAAAGGATCGATTTGGCATCGAGTGGAGGATAAGGTAATTCAAGCAGGCTTTCCGCAGCCCCGGCCAAGTAGCGCGTTGTCAGGTCGCCCGAATTCAGGAGCGATATGGCCGACCTGGGAAGCCCTGAGCGGCTCGTCAGGCTAGAGCGAGCGGCCAGTCATGAGCGCAGCGATCTACGTCGAGCGGAAAGGCCGACTAGGCCGAGGCTTAGGACTGTTTCCCGTCTTAACAATCCGGACAAATGGGTAATCTAAACTAAGAGACACATCACGGGGACATCGTCCCCGAGGAGAGTGTCTTTATGGCGACAAGAAAGAAGCAGTCCAGCGAAGCCGCAGTGCGTGAGATCAGTGAGTGCCCGCGTCCGCCTTAGTCCGTGCACGAGCCGGCGCGAACTGCACGAACGAAGCCGTCGATCGTCTT
>DUDC01000244.1 GCA_012959465.1 Planctomycetaceae bacterium | reverse complement strand
GGACGATTGGTGGAGGGTAAGGCCGTGGTGAAACGAAACGCCTCCCCGCGGCACTGGAGCGGCGGACATGGCGTGATCAACTAACAGGTCTGTGTTTATTTGTAAGTCGAACGGGCGATCCTCAGGTGCGACATGAGGAAGCAGCCCACGTCGCTGGCTGCCGTTACCGAAGTACAGGCATCCATTGTCGAGGGTAGCATCATCCAGCGCAACCCAGGCGGTTACCATCGCATCGAAATCATCCGGGCCAAAATAGAAATTGTCCTGATGCACTGGTTTTGGGCCGCCAACTTCGGGCGGCTTAAAAAAGATCTGACTAAAAAAGGCCGTGGTTTCCGCGCCGAGAATCTGTTCAACCGCTTCTACCAATTGAGTCTGCGTTGCCATGTTGCGAAATGTGGGTCGATGAAATACTGGATTATCTAATTTTCGTAGCAACGGTCTGTCGCCGCTACTCCCCCGTTCAACATACCAATCTGTCTCGGTCGGTTTCATCTTGGCCACCACTTGGGCTTCCCATTCGGCTGCATCCGCCTTTGCCCGGTCCATGTCTTTGCTTGAGAATATTCCGGGCACGGTGACGTGTCCGTCGCGATGAAAACTCTCCAATTGTCGAGCCGTCAACATGGAATTCACCGTGGCAGGTAGTGGGAGTGACCAACGTCCCTATCGTAACAGACCGGGTACGGCGGTGTTGGTACCTCGCGACAGGAGCACTTCGTCGAGATATTTTCGGGCAGAATCTGGTCACTTTCGGCGAAGGTGACTTACGGAAAGTTGCGGGCGTTTGAATTGACGGCTGTCCGCCGTTGAACGAAAATGCTGCCCAACACCAAAAAGACTATTCGTTACTATGGCAGGTTTGTCAAAGGGAGTCCCATGACGCGAATCGAAGTGTTCCATTCTGTTTCGGTAACGTTGTTTATTTCGATTCTTGCTGCCAGTTCGTTGCCGGGTGCGGAGCGGTCTGACTTGCCAAATATTGTCATTATCATGGCGGATGACATGGGATATGGAGATGTGCGTACTCTGAACCCGGTGTCGGGAATTCCCACGCCAAACCTCGACGCGTTGGCAAAACAGGGAATGACCTTCGTCGACGGTCACTCGCCGTCGGCCGTCTGCACCCCAACACGATATGCTCTGTTGACAGGGCGTTACTGTTGGCGTTCGAAGTTGAAGAGCGGTGTGCTTGGCGGGTATAGCCCACCGCTTCTTGAAGACGGCCGTCGAACGATTGCCGACATGCTGCAGGGGCAAGGATATCGCACTGCCGCAGTTGGAAAATGGCACCTGGGAATGGAAATGCCACGCCTGGACGGAAAAGAAGGTGGGTTGACCAAATGGGACGGTGATCCGGGAATTGATTTCGCAGGCCGGATCGTCAACAGTCCAATTCATCATGGATTTGACGAGTACTTCGGCGTTAGCGCATCGCTTGATATGGCCCCCTTCGTGTACATTCGCAACGACCGTTTCACAATGCTCCCGACATTCCAACAAAAGGCGGTCAAGTTTCCGCACTTTGTGCGAAGTGGACCTCGGGCAAAGGACTTTGTTATTGCCGATGTGTTGGATCGACTAACAAAAGAGGCGGTTGGTTTTATTGATCGATCAGCAAAGCAAGCACAGCCATTTTTTCTCTACATGCCACTCACCGGACCGCACAAACCCACACAGCCCCATGAACGATTTCGCGGCAAGACGAAACTCAACGAGTACGGTGATTTCGTGACGCAAGTGGACTGGACTGTGGGCCAGATTTCCGCCGCCCTCGATAGAAGCCAGGTTGCCGACAACACGCTTTTTGTTTTTACCAGTGACAACGGTTCCTATATGTACCGATTTGATGATCCGACCAAAAAGGATCATGTCCAAGATGAAACAATCCAGGGATACCGTGCAGAGCACCATCGTGCGAACGGGCCGTTCCGAGGGACAAAGGCAGACATTTATGAAGCGGGGCACCACGTCCCACTGTTCGTCCGTTGGCCAGGGACTGTTGCGGCTGGATCAAGTTGTAACCAAGCGGTGTGTCTGACGGACTTGTTCGCAACTTGTGCCGAGGTCGCGGGAGCTGACTTGGCGGACAACGTCGCGGAGGATTCCTTCTCCCTACTGCCATTCCTTGGAGGGTTGGATGGGAAGCGAGGTGCGGCGGTAATCCATCACTCGATCAACGGCACGTTTGCCATTCGCGACGGCTCCTGGAAGCTCATTGCGTCCAGTGGTTCTGGCGGGCGTGAGCGGCCAAGAGGTAAGCCGTTCGACGGTTCGTTCCAACTCTACAACTTGTCCGACGATGCAGCAGAAGAAAATAATCGAGCCGAGGAGCTACCTGCCAAGGCCAAAGAACTGGCAGTCGAGTTGCGGCGGCTGATTAAATCCGGCCGAAGTCGGTAGCAGTGCAACACGCCAATTTCGGTGGGAGAATTTGAGGCAGTTCGCAGGCCAACATGTCAATTTCGCGGGATAGGTCTGATTTTGTCGCGGAGCATTTCTCGAAGTCTGTTGGCGCCCTGGCGATAGATACTCAACACCGCTTCCTTTTCCTTGTCATTTCCGAAACGAGCTTGCATTTTGATCGAGTTCAGTCCGCCTTGGATCTCGGCGAGCAATTGTCGTGCAACAGATGGTTTGAATCGTGATTTTCCTCGGTAATGAACAAACACGGGACTGGTATGCGCGAACAGGCGGTTGCCGAGCAGGTTCGTTCGTGAATTGTCGCTCGAAATGCGAACTGCGACCCAACTCGGTTCGTCGATAGACAGTTCGCACACCGCCTCCGCCGTGTAGGCGTCGTTCTTGACGGTGGTTGCAGTCGTAGCAACGACCTCGCCATTGTGTATTAGTTCCAAACCACCGAAGTTGGCCCTGCCAACAGCGGACATTTTCACTTTGAGCGTGGTGCGTCGGTTCAACTTCAATGTGGCTCCGATCGGTTGACCGTTGACAGTAAACTCCAACATTGGACCATTGGTAATGTAGGACTTGCCCTGTCGCAGGCTGGCCAGCCATTTTGACGATGTTAGCATGCCATCGACGGGCAGATGAACACGTGAAAAGTCGTAGATGAACCAATCCGTGCCGGTCGAAATTGGTAACTGCAGTCCAAGATCATAGTAGCGGTAGTAGGTCTGTTCATAACTGCCACGGTTCCCGCCATCGAAGATATTAAGCGCATCGGTGTTACCGAGGACGTGATTGGACAGGTCCTCGAACCCAAGTCCGTTGTGACACCAGACGACCGTCGCTCCATCGCCCTTTGCCGCTTTGATTCCCTGGCTCAAGGAGACGCTATCGGTCCCCTCTGCCATGATTCCCGGCCCGATGCTCACCGGTCGAATAAGCCGCACGATATCCAGCAACATCACATGGCCGAAGCCTTCGCCACCTCGCCCGAAGTTGTGACGGTGTTCTTCGCCAAGTCCGAACAACGTTCCCTCGGGCACCATGCGTACCGTGGACGTCCGCAACCCTTCTTCGACGATCTGGTTGGAGATGTAGTGGCGTTCGTCGGGAATTCGCCGCAAGTGCGACAGAAAGACGAGATCTAGGTCATCCGCTTTGGGCAGCAACTGCAAGTAATCGATTGCTTCGCGGTGAGTCATTCGCATCAGATGCAGATGAGTGTTTCCCGAAACAAGATCATGGGCCTTCAGATCGTATATCGAGTTCAACGAGACACTGATGGTCAATTGGTCAGTTGATTCAAGGTGCAGTATTTCACTGGTCATCTTGGTTGTCAGGCCTCGAATCACTTGCACTTCCACTTTCGCTTTGGGCAATGCGATTTCGGCGCCGTCTGTCAGGGGGTACCAGAACCCAACCTGTTCCATTTTGCCTGGTAAGCGTTCGATTTCTCCGTCAAGCCGATAGAACGATTGGGTGATGGGATCCCGAAATCGGAAGAGTGCCGATTGTTTGGACGGCGTGGAGATGGTCAGCTGACAACTGCCCTTTTGCTCGAACCGTTGTTCCATCTCGGCCGATGTGAATCCTCGAATGGCAGTCGATGATGCTTGGACCAAGACGGTTCGAGTGATTTGTTCGTTTGCACTCGAGCGGTCCGACGATACGTGTAGCGAAACAAAGCCCCAAAAAAGGAGGATGGCAAGAGTGGATGGAGTTCCGCAGGCCCGATTAGCCGCGAAGCGGCGGCACCACATAGGTGCGGGCGTAAGCACGCAAACCGCTTTCTCGGAAGAACACATAGCCGCGAAGCGGCGACAGCAACTAACCATGCTGCTCATCCTCAAATAGACACTCCAACCGAAATTGCCATTCAACCGTGCCAGAATATGGACGTGATCTTTCAGCCCGCCGATCACGATCAGCTCGTGCTAAAATTATAATGCGTGCATACGCGCTGTTCTTGTTTGAATTTTGGGCATTTGCGTTCCGGCTGGTGAAGTCCGGCAAACGATGAGAAATGCGGAAATATCTTCACGGCACCCGCTTGTGCGTCAGGCCCTGTCGCGGATAATTATTATTTCACTACGCGATTTTCCTGTTTCGGCACGATATTTGATAAGAGATAACTTTCAATAGAGTCGAAGTCCAGGCAAAATTCGCCGACCGTAATTTGGACGTGGGGTGAATACCGGCAGGAGACGCACCCTCGGGTGTGTGGTCAGGACGACGTCATTCCTTGTTCGAAAGGCGACAGGACCCAATTTTCTGTTTGTTGTAAGGAGCGAACCCCAAGATGCAGTGCAAGTTAGAGTACATATGGTTGGACGGTTGCACCCCGACGCAGAGTCTTCGAGGAAAGACCAAAGTGGTCAAAGACTTCAGCGGCAAAGTCGAGGACGCGCCGATGTGGAATTTCGATGGAAGTTCTACGGAGCAGGCTGATGGTAGCGCATCAGACCTTCTGTTGAAGCCGGTCGCGGTATTTCCCGATCCTCACCGCAAGAACGCTTTCCTCGTAATGACCGAAGTGATGAACGCGGACGGTACGCCTCACGAATCCAACGGGCGGGCGACAATCGACGACGACGACGAGGATTTTTGGTTCGGTTTCGAGCAGGAGTACTTCTTCTGGGATACCGAGACCAACCTGCCACCCGGCTTCCCGCCAGGCGGATTTCCCGGGCCCCAGGGTCCCTATTACTGCTCTGTCGGCGCCGCAAACGCCTTCGGACGGTCAGCGGTCGAAGAACACTTGGACGCATGCCTCGACGCGGGCATTAACGTCGAGGGGATCAACGGCGAAGTAGCGGCCGGGCAATGGGAATTTCAGGTCTTTGCCAAGGGTGCCAGGCGAGCGGGCGATGAAGTTTGGGTCGCACGATACCTACTTGCACGTGTCGGCGAGAATTACGGTTATTCGATTGAGTACCACCCCAAACCGCTGGGACAACTCGATTGGAACGGCTCCGGTATGCACGCCAACTTCTCGAACGGCGAGATGCGGACCTTGGGCGATGAGGCCGTTTTCACCAGGATCTGCGAAGCATTTGGCGATCAGATTCCACGCCACATCGACGTTTACGGTGCGAACAACGATCAACGTTTGACCGGTGAGCACGAGACGCAGGCCATCGACAAATTCAGCTACGGCATTTGCGATCGAGGTGCTTCTATCCGCATTCCGGTGAACACCATCGAAGATGGCTGGAAGGGACGATTGGAAGATCGTCGTCCGGCTTCGAACGCTGACCCGTACAAAGTCGCCGCGGCAATCATTGCGACCGTAAAGGAATCGGTCGCGGTTGCTTAGCAAGAAGATTTTGAACAATTGGAACGGAGCAGACCCCACCCAGTTGGGGTCTGTTTTTATTTCTTGCCTAGTTTTTTGGCACTTTTGCCAGCCTCGTGCGCGTCGTACAGGCAGAGCGACAGCAGCCAGCCAGCAGTTTCGTCGGAGATTTTTCATTTGTTGTTTGTCAATTCTCATTTTTGTCAACAAACCTTTGGGAGTCTCGGTTCGGGCAGATGTGGCGATGCCGCATTTCAAACGCATACGCTAGAAACTGCGAAAATGAAATGACAAGACCATTGGCAAATAACGAATGGAAAATCGAACGCCGCAACTCCCAACCAGCTGTCCAACTATTTGCGGAGCAAAGTGAGACGGCTCGTCAGGGCAAGTCGTGCCTTGCTTTCCTCAACGCCTGAATGAACTGGGTCATGTTGGCAAAGCGGTCACTCGGTTTCTTCGAGATGGCGGTCATCACCAGTTCGTCCAGAGAAGATGGAATGCCCGCATCCGGTTGGACGACGCTGGGCGGCTTTGGTTGAGCGTGAAGGATCCGGGCAAAAGTTTCTTTGACGTTGCGACCTCGAAATGGTTCTTTGAAGACCAGCATTTCGTAGATCAGGACACCCATGCTAAAGACATCGGTCCGTTCGTCGATGTGTTGCCGTCCGTTGACCTGTTCCGGAGACATGTACAACGGCGTGCCGGGTCGTTGCCCGGATTGTGTCAACTTGCCCAACTGCTGCTCACCCGTGGTGGCGAGTGAATTGACTTGCCACTGGGCTGAATCACTAGAATCGTCTTCTCGTTTGATGTCGTGGTCGGCGTCCGGCAGCCCCCACACTTTGGATACGCCCCAATCCAAGAGAATTACTTCACCGAATTCTCCCACCCAGATATTTTCCGGTTTGATATCACGATGAATGACCCCGTGAAGATGTGCGAAACCCAAGGCCTGACAGGCTTGCATGACAACGTCGAGTCTTGTGTCCAGTGGATAGACTCTCAACGTGAGCTCATCCTGATTTGCGAGACGCTGCAGAACACGGAAGTAATTTTCGCCTGCGATTCTCTTCATCGTGAAGTAGAGACCCGCTTCATCGTCTCGACCGATCTCATAAACGGGGACCGTGTTGGGATGTTGCAACTGTGCTGTCACTCGTGCTTCGCGTAAGAACCGGCGTCGTTCGCGCACATCGTCGGCGAACTCCGGGAGCAGTGTTTTCATGGCGATGGTACGCCCCACGACTCGATCCCAGCAGGAATGCAGGACGGCTTTAATACCCCGGGCCATTTCGCGAAATTCGGTGTATTTGGCGTAACCGTTTGGCACGTCCCGTGGCAAGTCCGGATCGGTCGACGCGATCATGATCTGTGGGTACGAATCCGCCACTCGTTTTGCCTCCTGCCAATTGCCTGCTTACCTCTTTTATTGTTGCAGGTATCGGTTTCTGCACCAACACCCATTGTCATGTGAGCCGCAGGCGCTAGCATCGGGTTTTTCAATTCCTCGCCAAGCATCACCAAAGCGATCACTGTCGACTTAGCGCTAGAAACTCGCATCCCCACCCGGCATGGCAGCGTTGGGTAAACTTCAAATGGTCGACTAGATAAACCCGACTGTTCGGTTCACGATGCTGGCTGGCGAGTGGCCGGGCGCAACGAATGGCCAAGTGGCAGCGATGTTCAGGCCACGTTACAATAGACCCAAGTTGATGTGTCCTCGGCAGGACCATTGGGGCCACTCCGCCAGATTCCAACAAGGGCGTTCATCGCACGGGAGAAGATAATTCAATGAGTAGGGTAACGCGTCGTCGCTTTGTCACGAATACACTCGCTGCCGGTGCTGGACTTATGTCCGCGCCGGCGTTCCTTCGGGCCCAAGGATCTAACGACAAGATTGGTGTCGCCGTGATCGGAGCCGGTGGACGAGGCGGCAGCCATGTGAATGCGTGGATGTCAGATTCACGAACTAACATCACGGTGATCGTCGACGTGGATCCGAAGAATGGCAATTCAAAATGTGACGCTGTCGAACGAAAACAGAAGTTTCGGCCCGTGTTGGTCAAGGACATGCGAACGGCCCTTGAGCATCCGAACGTGGATGTCATTAGTACGGCGACCCCCAATCACTGGCACGCGCTGTGCGGCATCTGGGCGATGCAGGCGGGCAAAGACGCCTACATTGAAAAGCCGATTTGTCACAATGTTTGGGAGGGAAGTGCTCTGATCGCTGCTGCCAAAAAGTACGGCCGCATGTGTCAGGTCGGCACGCAATGTCGCTCCAGCGCAGCCGTCCAAGCCGCGGTCAAATTCATGGATGCTGGCGGTATCGGTGAGGTGAACTTTGCTCGCGGCTTGTGTTACAAACGCCGCGCGTCCATTGGATCTTTGGGGGACTACAAGATTCCGGATTCGATTGACTTCAATCTGTGGAGCGGCCCAGCCCAATACACGGATCCCAAGCTCACCAGAGAGAGATTTCACTACAACTGGCATTGGCAGCGAATGTACGGCAACGGTGATTTGGGCAACCAAGGTCCACATCAAACCGATATCGCTCGCTGGGGACTGGGTCTCGATCGTCACCCGAATACCATTATTAGCTATGGAGGGCGACTGGGTTATCAAGCCGAGCGAAAGGATGAGACCTACGTAGACGCCGGGGACACGGCGAATACGGAAGTGTCGATCTACGATTACGGAGACAAGTGCATTGTATTTGAGACGCGCGGATTGAGTGTCAATGACTCGGACGATCAAGAACTGAACATGCTTTTTCAAAGCACGAAGGGCAACAAGATCGGCGTCGTTTTCTACGGAAGCGAAGGCTATCTTGTGCAACGATCGTATTCACATTGCATTGCCTACGATAAAGACATGAAGATGATCAAGGAGTTTAAGGGAGGTGGCGATCATTTCGGCAATTTCCTTGACGCGGTGACAAGTCGCAAGGCAGATGTGCTTAACGCCGACGCACGCGTCGGTCACCTGTCGGCCGCTGTCAGCCATCTCGGCAACATCTCGTACTACCTGGGCGAAGGCAACCACGTTTCACCGAGCGAAGCCTCCAAGCAGTTGGATAAGATCAAGAGTTTGGATGATGATGGTGCAACACTTGACCGGACGGTCAAACACCTGCAAAAGAACGGCGTCGACATCGGCAAGTATCCCATATCGATGGGACCCTTGTTGAGGTTCGATCCCGAGAAGGAAGTATTCCCCGAATCGCCGGAAGCGACGAAACTTCTAACCCGCGATTATCGCGAAGGCTTCGTCTGCCCAACGGCCGACAAGGTCTAGCACCAACAGAAAACAGAGAAAAAAAGGGCGTCCCAATGGGACGCCCTTTTTTGATGGTATCGCTGGCTCAATCATCTGCCGAAGCGGCGATCGGAGTTTTCGCGTTGCATTGTGGCTCGCGAAATACTCCCCTGCAGTCACCGCGCCCGCCGCGGTGATTCCTCCAAAATCTGGCGCACGCTATTTGGCAACTCGATCGTTACTTTGCTTCGGCAACGAGTAATTGATGATCGTTCCGACAGCCAGATTTGCCACTAAAGCCAGCGGACCGATCCACTGAAAGCTGATCGGATCGGTACAGGCTTCGTAGGGGATCCCGGTCAGGGCATCCATGCGTTGTTCGATCTCGGAGCCGACCACGCTGGGATCGAAGCCGTACCTCATGTGCAGGGAATAGCAAATCTGACCACCAAAAGCGATCACTGTTGCCGTCAAGGTGCCGACGATCGTGCCAGCCCAGACGCCTGCGGCGTGGACTCGTTTGGCGAAGATTGCGTAATAGAACAATCCAAAGACGGGCGTCGTCAACAGGTTCACTGATTTTTGCGTGACCTCCATGATATTCCCCTCAACAAAGTCGGTGAGAATACTGCCGAAGATGACAACGACGCCGGTGGAAACTGCCAGCACTCGAGCCACTATTAAATGTTGCCGCTCCTCCAGTTTGGTCTTGCGACTGCGGAGCAGAAAGTCGGACATCACCACGGCGGTGATTGAGTTCACGCCAGAGTCGAGGCTGGACATGGCGGCGGCAAACATGGCGGCGATCACCAAACCGGCAAGCCCGATCGGCAGGTGGTGGGATATGAATCGGGGAAACCACTGGTCCGCACCTAGCAGATTGTCACGTGTTTGCTCAAGCGTACTCTCCTGCCACTGTAGGCCCGTTATCAGCTCGTTGTCATTCGGATAGCGTTCATGTTGTTGCTGGAAAGTGGAATTGAACTGCTCGTAGGCGGCGATTTCGGCCTTCTGTTGTGCCGGTCGCGAATCTCTTAGTTGATTGAAATGCGCCATTAAAGCAATGCCGACCAAGCAGAGTGTCATTCCGACAACCGTGGCAACGATCAGCTGAGTTAGCAGTGCGAGGCGAGCACTGGCTGCATCTTTGGTGGCCATGAATCGCTGTACAGTCGTTTGATCACCACCGAGTGTTGCCACATACCAAACAAGCCCGGTAAGGATGGATCCGACCCAGGTCACTCGCGTGCTCGGTGAGTCGGGCAAAACAGGCTGCGATTTCCACTCGGCCGGCCATTCCGAAGGTATCCAGGAGAATCCGCCGAAATTCCATGTCACCATGGAAAGGACTGTCAACGCACCGACGTAAAGTAGAATCGTCTGTATCAGGTCCGTAATGACGACTGCTTGGAGTCCACCCAGAGAAGTGTAAATGATAGCCACAAGCCCGATGACCGCGACGATCAACAGGCTCCACTCGCGATCGACCTCTAACATCGTGACCATGGCATCGCCAGCGAACTTCAATAACACCGACATCCAGATCAGTCGTAGTGCTAGGAACAGGCACGCGCCGAGGATGCGGAACTGATAACCCAACCGAAGTTCCAGTAACTCATAGGCGCTGGTGACGCGGTATTTCATGTATTGCGGCAACATCAAGAAGCCCACGATCAGGAATGTAATCGGATGGGCCAGCGTTCCGACGAAGTGAATCGGACCTTTACCAGCCGACTCCCCAGGCATACCGAGATACGAAATGGTGCTTAGCAGCGTGGCAAACAGGGAAACTCCGATCAGCAGGGGGTTCATGTTTCCGCCCCCCGTGAAATACTCCTCCGAAGACCGTTGCTTGCGAGCGAAGTGTACGCCCAGGGCGATTGTTCCGATCGCGTAGAAGATGATCATGGACCAATCGAGCCAGTGCAATCCACCCTCGTCGATCGTTTCATTTGGCTGAGCCGCTACCGCAACAGAGCCAGCAAACAAAGAAGTTGCCAGGAAGAATACGCTGATACCAAACCATCGACGCTTCATAAGTTTACCTTTTCCAGCACATCCTGCCGTGCGGTATTGTCATCTTGTTCGCTCGAGCATTTCTTCTGGCACCGAACAGTTAGGCCAACCGGCCAGCACCGTCGATGGGCCAGACATCGATCACGACTCCGTCGGTAGCTACATAAAACTGGCGATACAGATTGCACGTCGTGCAAGCGTGGCTGGGAACGGCATGCACCGCATCTCCCACTTTCCATTGCGGAACATTGCCAACGGTACAGTGTTCCTCGGAGAGAGATCGAGGTATATCAGCATCGGGAAAACCAACAAATTGCGGTCCACCGAATTCGTCACCCATACCCTTGACGCCAAAATCAACAACGCCGACGCCCTCTCGAGGACGGCTGATGACTCGTGCCAAGATGGTCAATGCGACTTCAAACTCGGCGGCCCACCGCCTGTATGACCAGTCCATTGTGGCGTACGTCCCAGCCTGAACTTCCTTCATTCCAGGCAGGATGCCCGTGGCGTCGTATGTTGACGACGAGCCTCCGCTAACAATGGCCACCTCCACTCCGTTTCGATTCAACTCGCTAGCAACGTCAAGGGCGTATTGCATACTGGTGGTGGCGACTTGCCTTCTCTCGTCACGATCTGGAATTCCTACCGTGTGTCCCTCATAAGCCTGGAATCCATCAAAGCGAGTACACGGTTGGTTCTTGATCAACCGCGCTAGCTCAAGTACTTGATTCGAATCCCTAATACCACAACGTCCCATGCCGATGTCGATTTCGATCAACAGCCCGACACTGGCTCCTTTTTCGGCCGCGGCTGCAGAAATCAACTCGACGTGTTGTTGTGAGTCGACTGCGACGCGAATCTTTGCCTTCAAGGCAAGATCGATCAGCCTTGCGATCTTGCGACGTCCAACGACCTGATTTGCAATCAGTATATCGTCGATACCGGCGTCAACGAGAACCTCCGCCTCGCCCAACTTAGCGCAAGTGATGCCAACCGCCGAACCGGCTTGCAGTTGTTTCAAGGCCAGTGTTGTGCACTTGTGATTCTTAAAATGAGGGCGCAGTTGGCATTCTCGGCCGGCAAAGAAACTTGCCATGCGGTTTAAGTTCGCATCAAGGATGTCAAGGTCGAGTACAAGGCAGGGCGTATCCAAGTCCTCAACAGGAGACCCGATCAAATCCGTTGTCGTGGTCAACATGGGTTCCCTTCGAGTTGTCGTGTCCAGCGCATAAAATAGAATCCGAAGTTGGGATTTTAACGCTCCTTATCCGTTTGACAACTAATAACCGCTTTGCCGAGGGCAGCTTGCCCATTCCAGGCGGCTGATCTCCCGGGTATAGACGAGGACTTGGAAGATGCGATAATAGACGGCCTTTTACGCGGCGTGCAGGCAATCGTTGGTGACGCCAGCGCGAGACCGTGATCGACAATTAGCTTGACCTTTTTTGGATATCCGGAAGGACGCGACGATGAGTAAACCTGTGAACGTGGCGATGATCGGTCTTGGCTTCGGTGCCGAGTTCATTCCAATCTACCAAAATCACCCGGACGCAAGTGTTTTGACGATTTGTCGACGTAATGAAACAGAGCTCAATAAGATCGGTGATCAATTCGGCATCGATAGGCGATCGACCAATTACGACGAGGTTTTGGCCGACCCCGATGTGGACTTTGTCCACATAAACAGCCCAATACCGGATCACGCGTGGATGTCTTTGAAGGCCCTGGACGCGGGGAAGCATGTGATGTGCACCGTGCCAATGGCGACGACGATCGACGAATGTCGACAGATTGTCGAGAAGGTCAAACAGACAGGCCTGCGTTACATGATGGCCGAGACGGTGGTCTACAGCCGCGAGTTTCTTTTCATCAAGGAAATGTACGACAAGGGTGAACTCGGCAAGATCCAGCACCTAGCCGCTTCGCACCCCCAAGATATGGACGGATGGCCGTCGTATTGGGAAGAGATGATCCCGATGCATTATGCGACTCACGTGGTGAGCCCTTGTCTGGGATTAGTCGATGGCCGAGCGGAATACGTGAGTTGCTTTGGTTCCGGAACGGTTCGAGACGATATTGCCGAGAAATCGGGCAACAAGTTCGCCGTTGAATCGTGCCATATAAAATTGAAGGATTCAGATCTCACAGCGCACATTTGGCGATTTCTGTATGACGTGGCACGTCAGTATCGCGAGAGTATTGACGTTTATGGTACCAAGAAGAGTTTTGAGTGGACGTTGATCGAAAATGAGCCGCACGTGCTTCACACAGCAAAGAAGCCGGAACACGAGATACCCGAGAAAGTGGAAGTTCCTGATTTCGCTCACCGCTTGCCGGAGCCGATTCAGAAGTTCACTCAGTCAATTGAAGATGCCGACCACCTCTCTTTCGTTCAAGGTGGTGGCCACGGTGGCTCTCACCCGCATCTCGTCAACGAGTTTGTTAGCGCACTTGTCGAGGGTCGGGAGCCTTGGCCCAACGCATCCCTGTCGGCCAACTGGACGAGCGTTGGTATCTGCGCCCATGACTCGGCGTTAAAGGGCGGGGAAATTGTTCGCCTGCCGGAATTCACACTCGAGTAGTTCGCTAGGCGGTCGACTGATCATTGTTCATGATCGGAGTCCGCCACAATTTTCGCCAGCATTGGAAAGGCCGCGACGGCGGTTGCCTGCATCTCCGTATAATGCGCCTTGGTCAAGTTCCTTCGCGTGGCAATCTCCGCGAGTGCCTGCTTGAGCACATCTTGTGTCACGCTATCGGGTGCGATTGAGTCGATTGCAGGTACGGGCGGGTCGGCGCCGGTCGGCCCGCCGAGCGTCCAGACAACGGCCGCCTGTTGGTTAGCGAGTTTCTCTTTGACACGCTTCTCTAGCCGATTTAGTTCGTCGAGGGCGACCGTGCGAAAGGTCTTGGCAGAATTCCAGTAGGGTTGAATTTGCGCTTTGTGGGATTCCTGTGCGCGACTCGTCCATTCACCTCGCACGTTAAACTCATACGAAAAGTCGTGGTCCGCTCGCGAACCACGACTCTTGGGCTCGGCCAACGCGATGAAGACAATTAGCGACGTTCGTATGGTGGTTCCTTTCGCGTGGGGAAACAGTTTTGTGGAAGCGAATTTAGGGGCCGACTTGCAGTTCTTTACGGCGGCTTCTCGGTTACAGCGGACAACCATTGCGATCAAATCACTAATGTAATCTTATCAGGGTGGACGAAATAGCAGAAAATAGGATATCGCGTTTTCACCATCCGTTCGTCGCCAGAGTCGTCTTGTTGCCGCATTCGGCAGTCTCTAGACTACCAGCAGCAAGAGTTACGACGCGGTGTGTCGCAAGTGTGTCTACTCGAGTAAGCACGGATGGGAAGGAGTGGATTGTGACGGCGTTCGATTATGACGTGGTTGTCATCGGTACAGGCCCGGGTGGGGAAGGCGCCGCCATGCAGGCCGTAAAGAGCGGCAAACGAGTTGCGGTTGTCGAGCGGTTCAAGGCCATTGGCGGAAATTGCACGCACCTTGGAACGATTCCCAGCAAAACGTTGCGGTACGCTATCAACCAGGTAACGCACGTCGTAAACAACCCGCTATTTCCCTCGGTGAACGTCTCCACCCGACACTCCTTTCCGGACCTGTTAACGCGGATGGACGAAGTCATTTCCAAACAGGTGGCGATGCGCCGCGGTTTCTATGACCGAAATCGAATACCCATCATTCGAGGGCACGCCGAATTCGTCGACGCGCATACTATCGAGGTCGAACGGCAACGCATCAGTGCTGAATACATCGTGATTGCGACCGGCTCGCATCCATATCGACCCGACGACGTCGATTTTACGCACGCTCGAATTCTTGACAGCGACACTATCTTGGGGCTTCGGGAAACGCCCAAGAGTATCGTTGTCTATGGTGCGGGCGTGATCGGGTGCGAGTATGCGTCGATGTTTCGGAACTTGGGATGTAAAGTTAACCTGGTGAATTCTCGAGAGAGGCTGCTTGAGTTTTTGGATGAGGAGATTACTGATGCGCTCAGCTATCACCTGCGAGATCGTGGCTGCCTGCTACGGCACAATGAGGTATATGAGAATATCACTGGAGACAGCGACGGCGTTGTGTTGGCGTTGAAGAGTGGTAAGCAGGTGCGGGGTGATGTGCTGTTGTGGGCCAATGGTCGGTCTGGAAACACTGACAAACTTGGTCTGGACAAAGCCGGCATCACGGCGAATTCTCGTGGCCACCTG
>DUDC01000243.1:14465-15245 GCA_012959465.1 Planctomycetaceae bacterium | reverse complement strand
GGCTCGCTAACTCATCGTGGCGATGGCAATTCGCTGATCCACTTCAGCGACGCAATCGTCGACTTTCACGCGCCATTGTTCCAATGTATCTCGATCTCGTATGGTGACGGTCTGATCGACGAGTGTCTGGCCATCAACCGTAATGCAGTACGGTGTCCCCGCCTCGTCTTGGCGGCGGTACCGGCGTCCCACGGCACCCTTCTCGTCGTAGAACGCATTGAATTTCTGCTTCAGGGCGGCGTAGATTTCCTGGGCCACTTCCGGCATGCCGTCTTTCTTGACAAGCGGAAACACGGCGGCCTTGATCGGTGCGAGTTTTGGGTGAAACCGCATCACGATCCGCGATTGCATTTTCCCCTTCTCATCGGGTGCCTGATCTTCGGTATAGGCTTCGCAGATGAACGCCAGTGTCGCCCTGTCGGCTCCTGCGGAAGGTTCGATCACGTGCGGGGTGAATCGTTCGTTGGTCAAGTCATCGCGATAGCTGAGGTCCTTGCCACTTCCACGCCATTTTGGTTTTCCGTGCTCGTCTTTCTCTACTTCGAACGGATTGGTGGCCGGATCCAATTTGCCTTCCATATGGCTGCGGAGATCGAAATCGCCACGGTGGGCGACTCCTTCCAATTCTCCAAATTCACCCGCGGGCATGAACGGGAATGCGTATTCGATGTCGGCAGTGCCCTGGGAATAGTGCGCCAATTCCGCCGATTCGTGTTCTCTCAGTTGCAGTCGCTCGTCGGCCAAGCCGAGCTTCTTGTACCAACTCATCCGCAAGTCGCG
>DUDC01000243.1:0-14359 GCA_012959465.1 Planctomycetaceae bacterium | reverse complement strand
GTGCAATCCCGAACGGAATTCGGACCCGCGTGCTATCGACGACGTTTTTGAAATTGACGAAAATCCCCTGAGCCGTTTCGGGTCGCAAGTAGGCGGCACCTTCTTCGCCGGACAATGCCCCAACGAAGGTCTTAAACATTAGATTGAACTCTCTCGGTTCGGTGAGCGTGCCGAGCGATTTGGCATCTGGACCCAGTGCTTGGGATAGATCGTCAATGTTCGGTAGGCTGGTGAAGTCGGATTTCCAGTCAATCTGGTCCGAGTTCTTGGCTCGCACTTTGAAGTACTTCATTGCCCGTTGCAGCGTTGCTTCTTCCTCTACCTCCACTTCGGCGACGGTGGTTACAAAGATCTTTTCGTCCCGATACTCAGCCCAGCGACCGCGGACTTGATCGAATCGGTAGCGCCGTTTCGACTCCCGGCAATCTACCATGTGGTCGTGAAACAGGTCGTAGTGCCCCGAGCACTTCCAGACTTGGGGGTGCATGATGATCGTGCAATCCAAACCGGTCATAGCGTAACTGGTGGGTGCTCCTTGCGGTGTCTTCAATTCGTTGTGCGACGAGACCATATCCTGCCACCAGGTCTCCTTGACATTCTTTTTTAAGTCGACACCAAGCGGTCCGTAGTCCCAGAATCCATTCAAACCACCGTAGATCTCGCTGGACTGAAACAGAAAGCCTCGTCGCTTACACAACGAAACGATCTCAGACATTTTTTTCGTCGCCGCCGAGTTGTCGCTCATCCTGGTCGCTCTGAGTTGGAAGTGTGAAGTGAAAAAGACGTAAAGACCGAGCACGCTTGCTCAAGAATGTAGCTCAAGATGACGGAAAAGTAGAGGGCAGGTGAGGTCTAGCAGCGGTGGCTCAGTTGGTTGACATTCAACTTTGGCGGTACGTAGATTGAGTCACGTTGCGTTGTGACGAAAAATCATGGGCCGCATTCGGACGCGCCGCGGGCCATTACTCCATCGCTTTGCGAACAGCCTCCAAGACACGTTCGCGCACTTCATCTAATGGGCCCTCAAATGAGGCTCCGGCGGCCGCTTTGTGTCCACCGCCGCCAAACTGAGAGGCGACCTCGCTACTATCCAATTGGCAGCGGCTGCGAAAACTGACCTTGATGGCCTGCGGAGTCGGCTCGATAAAGATGACAGCCGCCTCGGTTCCCTCGATCTCAAGCGTTGTGTTGATCAGGTCTTCGGTGTCCGTTGGGAGTGCTCCCAACTGGCCAAAGTCCTCGTGCTTGACGTAGGTGTGGACAAAACGACCGTCTAACTCCGTTTGCAGGCGATGGAGTGCCACGCCTCTTAGTCGCATCCTCCCGGCAGTGCTGCGTTCATGGAGTTGTCCGTAGAGTTGGCAGGGAGTGGCTCCCAACTCGATCAGTCTGGCTGCCCAACGGTAGGTTTCGGCATTGACGATGGGAAAACGGAACCATCCCGTGTCGGTCGCCAATGCCGCGAACAGCGCGGTGGCGGCGTCTTTATCGAGCGTGATATCCAGTGCTTCGGCCGCCTCCGCGACCAGTCGTCCAGTGGCTTCGGCGGCCGTGTCTTTGAACAACTCTGCGCCCAGGTCGTCTTCGCTGACGTGATGATCGACGATGGCTTTCTTCGCGGTAGAGTTTCGGAGCACTTCCGCCATCGGTCCCAGCTGAATCCAAGCGCTTGTGTCCAGCACGATCCAAAGATCCACGTCCGAAAGCTGGTCTGGAGTAACATCGACATCGATGGCCGAAATGTCCCCCCGTGGGTCGATGAATTCTAGGTGAGTTGGTGTCTTCTGCCCGTTAACGATGCGGACTTTCTTACCCAAAGTTCTCAGCACGTAGGCCATTCCCAACTCACTACCCAGGGCGTCGCAATCGGGTCGAACATGGCTGACCAGGGCAACGTTCGAACAGGGTTCAATAAATCTACGGAACGCGTTCCAATCGACAGTCATCTGTTTTTCCGTAGTAAAGAAAGGTCAGATCTTGGTGGAAGAGGTGGACCGAACTTGCGCCACATCTTGATTCAGCTGGTTCACCAGTTGCTCGGCCGAGTCAAATCGGCGGGTCCCCCGAATGCGATCGACGAATTCGACGGTGAGTACTTGATCGTACAAATCACCGGTGAAGTCGAGTAGATGCACTTCAATTTTTCGTCCAGTCTCACCAAAAGTGGGGTTGGGGCCGATGTGGATTGCAGCCGGCCTCGAAATGCCGTTGGCAACGGCACGACCCGCGTAAACACCTGGTGCCGGCAGCAGCACCTCAACATCTGCCAGATTGGCCGTTGGGAATCCGATCGTATGTCCTCGATTGGCGCCGCGGACCACTCGTCCTTGGATTTGGTAGCAATAGCCCAACATTTGAGAGGCCTGCATCACGTCTCCCTGCAAAATGGCCGAACGAATTCGGCTGCTGGAAACGAATTCGTCGTCGGCCAGACTCGGCGATACGATGTGGACGTCGATGTCCGCTTGTTCGCAAAGCGTCGTCAATAGTTCTGTGTCTCCTCGACGATCGCGGCCGAAGTGGAAATTCGGGCCCTCGACAAGCGAGCGAGCTGCAAGCTGCTCGACGATGACCGACTGAAAGAACGCCTCCGGACTCAAGGCCAGCAAATCCAATGTTGTAGGATAGGTAATGCAAACGTCCACGTCGGTGGCGGCGAGTAAATCGAGTTTGCGGTCGAGTGAAGTGAGTGATGGAGGGACGTCGTCTGGTCGCAGGAGTTGGATGGGATGTGGGCAGAATGTGAGGACGACGGCCGGGCCATCGACGCGGTCAGCTTCGCAACGCAGCCTGTTAATAAGGTTGCAGTGTCCCCGATGGACGCCATCAAAATTGCCGATGGAGACGGCGCCGTGCTGCCAATGGACTGGCGTGCTTTGGAGATCGGATACGGTGTGCAAGTTACACAGTCCTCGTCGATTCAGGCGGATGAGAATCCTCGTTTTCACACTGGCGGGCGATGAGGCCAGCCATGAACCCGCCTTTGAATCCGGCATCGATATTGGCAACACAGACGTTCGCAGCACAGCTATTGAGCATCGCCAACAAGGCCGCCAGACCACCCCACGAGGCTCCGTAGCCCACGCTGGTCGGGACGGCAATCACCGGTGCGGAAAGGTGTCCGGCCACGACGCTGGCCAGGGCCCCCTCCATTCCGGCCACGACCACGACCGCCTTCGCTCGACGCAAGGCGGGCAGGTGTTTCAGCAGCCGAGCGGGACCGGCAACACCCACATCGCTGGCGAAATACGGTTCGAGCCCCATCCAACGCATGGTTTCGCGGGCTTCTTCGGCAACCGCACGATCGCTCGTGCCAGCCGACACAATCGCGGTTGAGCACTTTATCTGCGGATTGTCGCCAAGTCGGAGTGTCGAGGCCGACAAGCTGTAGAGGGCCGCGGGGTGGGCTTGCCGAACTTGGCTGGCCTTTTCTTTGTCAATGCGAGTAACCAGCCCGGGTTGACCTGCCTCGATTAGGCTCTGGAGCAGCGTGGAGATTTGTTCGGCCGATTTTCCTTCTCCGAAGATCACCTCTGCGAAGCCACACCGGCTTTGACGGTCTACATCGATTGCGCCAGCTGAATTGACCGCCGTACGTTGTAAATCGCACGCGTCGAGGAATTCGTCGCGCGTCAATTGCCCAGCGGCAAACTTCCCGGCGATATCGAATAATGGGTCATTCATGGGGTTTGGGTTGTGCAATGAGGGATTGGAGTGAAAGGTCAAGGTAACAAAAGCAAACGGCAAACAGGAGGGGAACGTTGATTCGGCCCCTCCGTTTCGTCACCCGGGGCGTCGTGAGGGCGTAGATCACCTCGGGATCAGTAGCTCTTGACGCGGGTTTCGTGTGGTTTCACGCCAGCGGGCCTTGTTGGTTTGACACCAAACTCAGGTGACGGCTGGTTTTCTGATTTGCGGTTGCAATTTGCCAACTGACTGATAAACTCAGCTCCTTAATTGGAAAGAGAACACTATTAGTAAGAGTATTCTTGTAGGTTGTAGGTCAGTTCTGACAATCGGTGAAGGAGATTGGTCGCATCAATGTTGTGCGGCTCGCCTGCCGGAGGTTGACGGTATTTCAGCATGACGATAACGAAAGAGCGTAAGCAAGAACTAATTCGAGACTATCAACATGGTGAAGTGGATACGGGTTCCCCCGAAGTCCAAGTCGCCATATTGACAACTCGGGTTAACAATTTGACTGAGCATATGCGTGCGCACAAGAAGGACTTTGCTGGGCGCCGCGGTCTGTTGGCGTTGGTCAGTCGTCGTCGTCGTCTCTTGGATTACCTCCGCACGGTGGATCCTCAACGCTATCTGGACACGATTGGGCGTTTAGGCATCCGTAAATAACGGGATCAGTTTCACAGAGAACTCTCTGTGGGAACTGTGTGGCGAAGCCGAGTTGCTGGACGAGTATTTCCGGGGCTTGTCGCCGTTTCGAGAATGGACATCATCGTTCATCTTCCCTGCTGGCAAGTCCGCAATACGAGTAAAACGGCGCGAACCAAAATTGGTGACCCGTTTTGGACTCGTTATCTCGCGTTGATGTTACCGATAGGACTTCACGATGGTCCGAACGCAAATGAATGTTAGGGATGAACGTGAAGGTTCGAGTAGAGAAAGAAATTGGTGGCCAGGTCCTCTCGTTTGAGACGGGACAATTAGCAAAGCAAGCCGGCGCGGCCGTGATGGCCCAGTATGGCGAAACGACAGTATTGAATGCGGTGACGACCGGTTCGCCCCGTCCGGGAATCGACTTTTTCCCGTTGACATGTGATTATCGTGAGCGAACGGCTGCAGCGGGAAAATTTCCTGGTGGATTCCTGAAGCGAGAAGGTCGACCGACAACGAAAGAGACGTTGACGTCGCGGTTGATTGACCGGCCCATCCGGCCCTTGTTTGCCAAGGGCTTCGCCGATGATGTTCAATGCCAGGCGATGGTTGTATCGAGCGATCGCCAGAACGACGGCGATGTGATTGCCATGAATGGCATTGCGGCCGCACTGTTTGTGAGTCCGATGCCGTTTTCTGGTCCGATTGCATCGGTACGCGTCGGTCGAGTGGACGGACAGCTTGTCGCATTCCCGACCCAAGACCAGCTCGAGGAGAGCGATTTGGACCTCATCGTATCGGGCTCTGACGATGCCGTGACGATGGTGGAGGGATTTGCTCGAGAGATGAACGAAGACGACATGGCAGGCGCGATCGAATTCGCCCACGCCACCATTCGGGAAGTTTGTCAGCTTCAACGAGAATTGGCTGAGAAGGTGGGCATCGAGAGAGTCCCATTTGAACACGAGGAAGACCTGACGCTCTACAACCGATTGCATGAGGCTTATGCTGAAGAATTCCAGACGGCCAAGTCGACTGACGGGAAACTTGATCGAGCTGCGGCGGTCTCCGCGTTGAAGGAACGGGCCAAGTCGGAAGTGATTCCGGATCCCGATGCCGAGGGTGCGATCTGTGGAAACGACTTTTCACACGCTTGGCACGATTTGGAATACCGCATTGTCCGCGACAAGATTCTGAGTGGAAGTCGACCTGACGGTCGTGACGCCACGACGATTCGACCGATCGAGTGCTTCGTGGATGTTCTGCCTCGCGTACACGGTTCCGCCGTGTTTCAACGAGGGGAGACTCAGGCACTGATCACCGTGGCACTCGGCACAGGCCGCGACGAACAGCGTGTTGACGGTTTGATTGACGAGTACTCGAAGAAATTCATGCTCGATTACAACTTCCCGGCGTTTTCGGTTGGCGAGTGCCGACCGAACCGTGGGCCGGGTCGTCGCGAGATTGGTCATGGGGCATTGGCTGAGCGGAGCGTAAAGCCAGTTCTTCCGGCGCATGATGAGTTTCCCTACACGATCCGCGTCATCTCCGATATTCTTGAATCGAATGGCTCGTCTTCAATGGCCTCCGTTTGTGGAGCGACGTTGGGATTGATGGCAGCGGGTGTACCGTTGACCAATCCAGTGGCCGGCATTTCGATCGGTCTGGTTCAAGAGGGTGATTCCTGGACGTTGCTGACGGACATTTTGGGTGATGAAGATCACTTTGGAGATATGGATTTCAAAGTGGCTGGAACTCAAAACGGCATCACTGGCATTCAGTTAGATCTCAAGATCGACGGGATCAGCCAGGAGATCATCGTCGCGGCGCTCGCTCAGGCCAAACAGGCGCGTATCGACATTCTGCGAAAGATACTAACGGCGATCCCTCGTCCGCGGACGGAGACGTCGGAATGGGCACCGCGGTTGCTACGGACGACGATCGATCCGGAAAAGATCGGTTTGTTGATCGGGCCTGGCGGCAAAAACATCCGCGCCATTCAGGAACGTACGGGTACTACGGTGGACGTCGACGAAGATGGTACGGTGACCGTCGCCGGAACGGATGCTGAATTAACCAAGCAGGCGCTCAGTGACATCGAGGCATGCACGGCAACCGTGCAGGTCGGCAAGATCTACGATGGCCGGGTCTCAAGTGTCAAAGACTTCGGCGCATTCGTCGAGATCTTGCCTGGTCGTGACGGGTTGTGTCACATCAGTGAGTTGTCCAACGGCTTCGTTAATAGCGTTGACGATTTTTGCAAGGTTGGCGACGAGATGAAGGTCTACGTGATAGGCGTGGATGACCACGATCGAGTCAAGCTCAGCCGAAGCAAGGCGTTTGAAGAGCTGGGCATCGAGGATCCGTTGGCCAATCAATCCGACGGCGCTGAAGGCGGCGAAGGAAGCCGAGACCGAGGCGGACGTGGCGAGCGATCCGGTGGCGGACGCGGTCGATCCGGCGGAGGCGGCGGAGGCGGCGGCCGAGGACGTCGTCGCGATTAAGCCACGGCAGCTTTTAATTGCGGTTGATTGAAACAAAAATGGAACGCTGTCCCGTCGGGACGCGTTCCATTTGGTTTGTGGAGACTGTTGTGCCGCCAGAAGAACGACGTCGCGAGGAAGAGTTAAAACGGCTCCGCCGTCAATACGATGAGTTGGCGGCTCTCGCCGGTTCACTGGCTCACGAAATCAAAAATCCGCTTTCCATCATTCAGATGAACATGGAATTATTGGCCGAAGAGCTGGATGGCGTGGCGAACACCCGCGAACAGCGGATGAGGCAAAAGGCAAACACGGTTCACGAGCAGTGTGAACGGCTGGAAAAGCTACTCAACGACTTTCTGAAGTTCGCGAGACTGAGCGAGCTGGTGCTTTTGCCAGGAGACCTCAACGAATTGGTTCGCCGAGTGCTTGAGTTCTTTGTTCTGTTGGCAGAAAGACAATCGGTAGAGGTTCAGTTGTACTTGGATCCCGATCTGCCGAAGATCCGCCTCGATGCTGAGACGTTGTATGCGGCCGTGTTGAATTTGGTCAAAAACGCTTTAGAGGCGCTGCCAAACGGCGGCAATTTAGTGGCGAGAACTTCCCTGTGCCCGTACGGTGTAGCGCTCGACTTGATCGACGATGGAGTTGGCATCGAGGACCGCACGGCGATGAAGATGTTCGAGCCATTCTACACGACAAAGACTGGCGGATCCGGACTTGGCCTGCCAATGTCTCGCAAGATTATTGAAGCACATGGTGGACGGATCAGCGTACAGAGCGAAGTAGCCAAAGGTACAAAATTCACGCTAGAGTTTCCTATTCCGGCCCGCCTCGTCGGCTGAAGAGTTAGTGACTTCGTTGCCAACGTGTCGAGCCGGAATCGCGTGCAAATGGTAAACCTCGCCGTTTCTTCGTACCAGTGGTAGTTTTCTTGAGTCAGCCATTCTCGCAAGGCGGCCAAGTCGATCATTCGAGCCATTCGGATTGTCGTCGCTCGATCCCCTACTACCCTTTGCGGGCACAATGTCTATGATCGACATATGGCTAAAGAAACAACTGACGATGGCCAACGGAACACCAGCGATATCCGAGTCCTGATCGTCGACAATGAGCCCGCACATGCCCACGCGATGTCCGAGAGTCTGGACCGCGAGGGGTACCCCTGCGTCGTGGCCACCTCTGGCCCCGAAGGGACTCGGCGAATTGCCGAAGATACGTTTGACATCGTTGTCACCGACTTGATGATGAACGAGGTCGATGGAATGGAAGTCCTGGGTCGCGCCAAGGAAGCGTTACCTGATTCGGAAGTGATCATGGTGACGGGCCATGCGACGATCCCCAAGGCCGTTGAGGCGATGCAGTTGGGTGCATTGAATTTTCTAGAGAAACCAATCACACCCAACCGACTGCGGGCGGCTGTCGCCAAGGCTGCCGATGCGGTGCGATTGAAACGCGATAATCTGGAACTGCACAAACGGCTGGACGACCGGTTTGGGTTCGATGGGATCATCTTTGCAAGTCAGGAAATGTCAGCGGTCCTAGACCGACTCAAGCGGATTGCGCCCACCGACGCGACCGTCCTGATTACGGGCGACAACGGTACCGGTAAAGAACTGATTGCTCAGGCACTGCACCAAAATAGCCTTCGAAAAGGCAAGCAGTTTCACGCGTTGAATTGCGCCGGTTTTCCGGACAATCTGGTCGAGAGCGAGCTATTTGGCCACGTGCGAGGCGCGTACACCGATGCTTTGAACGATCGAGTTGGCGCTTTTGAGTATGCCAACGGCGGGACGTTGTTCTTGGACGAAGTGGGCGATATGCCGCTCTCCGTTCAGACAAAACTGCTGCGGGTATTGGAAGAACGGCAAATCACTCGCGTCGGCGACAATAAGTTATTTCCTGTGAACATTCGCTTGATCTCGGCCACGAATCGAAGTTTGGAAGCGGCTGTTGCAGAAGGGTCTTTTCGAAGCGACCTCTATTACCGTCTGAAGGTCGTGACGGTCCATCTTCCCAGTCTGCGCGAGCGGCGAGACGACATCGTTCCTTTACTGGACCATTTTCGCAAGCACTTTGCTCGTGTTCATTCGAAACCTGTGAAGAGCATCACGCCAGCGGTGACGCGGAAGTGTTTTGCCTACGACTGGCCGGGCAACATCCGACAGCTTCGCAATGCGATTGAGACGATGATCGTGTTGGACATCGACGGTGTGTTGGATGTCGACGATCTGCCGCCGGAATTGGCGGACGTGGAACCGTCTTCTGAAATGGTATCCGAGGGTCCCGGCGAACTCATTGGACGTCCGATGCGAGAGATTGAACAGTGGGCGATCGAAGAGACACTGAGAATGACGAACAATAATCGTGAGCAGGCGGCCAAGATACTTGGCATGGGAGCGAGGACAATCTACCGCAAACTCGAACAGTATGCGCAGGAGTCTGGCGAGCAAGAGGGGGATTAGAACGCAGTCCATTGCACACTAAATTTGGATCCCCAGGTGCGTTCACTCCATTGACACCACGTTCATGTTGCCACTGACTATCGAAAAGCCGACTCAAAACCAACACGAGGAAGTCGCATGCCGGAAATCCGCCAGCTCTCTGCGAGCGTGATCAACAAAATTGCCGCCGGCGAGGTCATCGAGCGGCCTTCCAGTGTGGTGAAGGAGTTGGTCGAGAACGCTGTGGACGCCGGTTCAAGTCGAGTCGATGTGTCGGTGGAAAAAGGTGGCTTGGACCTGGTCCGAGTTTCCGATAATGGATCGGGTATTGAACAGGAGCAGTTAGTCTTAGCGCTGGCCAGTCACGCAACAAGCAAGATCCACGACGCCGATGATCTATTTTCGGTGTTGACGATGGGGTTTCGCGGTGAGGCATTGGCCTCGATTGCCGAGATCAGTCATTTGACGATGACCAGCCGAACGGTCGAGAATGATGCCGCGGCTACGGTCGAGTCGAATGGTGGTCGGCTTCAGGGGCCTCGGCCGATTGGCGCGCCAGTGGGTACTTCGGTCGAAATACGCAACCTCTTCTTCAACACTCCGGTCCGGCGAAAATTCATGCGAACGCCACAGACCGAAATGGGGCATGTTTCCGAGGCGTTCCTGCGGATCGCGATCGCACATCCGGACATCCACTTCACTCTTCGCCACAATGAGCGTGCCGTTCACGACCTGCCGCCGGTCGACAACTGGAAACAACGATTGACAGCCGTCTTTGGTCGTGAGTTGGCCGAGCATCTGATATGGATTGAAAACTCTGACGACGAGACTCGGTTGTGGGGATTCGTCGCCGATCCGGTCTATCACCGCGGCAACAATCGCATGCAGTACCTGTTCCTAAATCGGCGTCACATTCGTGACCGATCGCTACAGCATGCGCTGGGCGAGGCGTACCGAGGACTGTTGCTGCACGGCCGGCATCCGGTAGCATTCTTGCAACTCGAAATGCCGCCCAACGTCGTGGACGTCAACGTGCATCCCAGCAAACTGGAAGTTCGTTTTGAGAACAGTAGAAGACTGTATAGTCAAGTGTTGGGTACTCTCCGCACGAAGTTCCTATCGACCGACCTGACAGCACGGGTGGAAAAGCCGGACGTTGAGCCGAGCAGTGGCAACATTCCTTCGGCAGTGAGCGGGGGACCGTCGTTGGCCGATTCACTTGACCGACAAAATCAGTCGCGTTTGGATTTGGATTACGGCCCTCGTCCCGAGGTTGACTTTGGCGGCGTGGTCCCCGCACGCGATCAATGGGCGGCGCCGCTGGGTGAAACCGGTCGACCACTTCACGGTGTCGGTGTCGCAAGTAACGTCGGCGGCGATGGCGAGATTGCCGCTACGAACGATACGATGCCACCAGACCGAACGGCAGGCGATATTTCCGCTCGACTTGTCACGGAAGCAACGTACACATTTCAGGGAATGCAGGCTCATAATCGTTACTTGATCACTGAATCGGAAGACGGAGTGTTGGTAATTGACCAACACGCGCTGCATGAGCGAATTTTGTACGAGCGATTTCGTGAAAAAGTCCTATCGGGCAAATTGGAGGTGCAGCGGTTGTTGGTACCAGAGACGATCACAATGACCCCGTCAGAGGTGGCAGTTGGCCTAGAGAACAAGGATTTGTTGCACGAGTTAGGTATCGAAATAGAGCACTTTGGTGGTGATACGTTGGTAATCAATGGCTATCCGACCATGTTGGCGAAGGTGGGGGCAGCGGACGTGCTGCGGTGGGCAATCGACCGGCTGATCGCCAATAACGGCCGGGCCGAAAAGCGTGACCTGATCGACGAAATCCTGCATATGATGTCCTGTAAAGCGGCCGTAAAGGCTGGTGATCCGCTCTGTGCAGAGGAAATTACGGCACTTTTGGAGCATCGCGAGCTGTGCCAGGACGCTCATCACTGTCCCCATGGTCGACCTACCTCGCTGGTCTTTAGCCGGCAGGAATTAGACCGCCGTTTTCAGCGGATTTGATAGCCGACCGCTTGGCAAGCAGAATAGAGAGAGTCAAAACCTTCCCCCTAAGTCCTGACAACTATGATTTGCGTAAGTATCGGCCGCGGCCGACACAAACAAATGTTGGCTGAGCACGCTCATCTGATCGAAGAGGGTGCCGAATTAGTCGAGTTGAGACTCGACTATATTCGCTCTGCGCTTAACCTGAGAAGGTTGATCGGAGATCGGCCAGGCCCGGTTGTCGTATCGTGCCGTCGACACGAGGATGGCGGGCTGTGGCGCGGCCATGAAGAGGCTCGGCAAATCCTCCTCCGTTCGGCAATTGCTACGGATGTCGAGTACGTGGACATCGAAGAGGACATCGCCTCCTCGATCCCCCGTTTCGGCAAAACGAAGCGGATCATCAGCTATCACAATTTTCGGCAAACGCCCGACAATATCGAAGAGATACATGACCGGATGCTCCAGCACGATGCGGACATCTTGAAAATTGTCACGACCGCGAACCAGCCGAGTGACAATTTACGAATGCTCCAACTGATTCGCCGCACCGACGTGCCAACGGTTGCTTTTTGTATGGGCGACATCGGAACGCCGTCGCGCATTCTGTGCGGAATTTTTGGTGCTCCATTTACCTACGCCACATTCCACCACGAACGGACATTGGCACCCGGTCAGCTCAGTTATACGGAAATGGTAAAAATGTACCGGTACTGCGAACTGAACGAGGAGACGGAAGTCTTCGCGGTGATCGCGGACCCAGTAGGTCACAGTCTGAGCCCGATGCTTCACAATCGCACATTCGTCCAGCAGGGAATGAATCGGGTCTATCTGCCATTTCGTGTACCGGAGGAAGATCTAGGTCAATTCCTTAGCGACTGTCCGAAGATGGGGATTAAGGGGTTAAGTGTTACGATTCCTCACAAGGAAGCGATTCTAGATTACGTCTCGTGGCAGGAACGCGCGGTGAGCGAGATTGGCGCCGGCAACACGATCTTGTTTGATCCCGAAAAGGGGAGCATCTGCTACAACACTGACTACCACGCTGCACTCGCGAGTGTTTTAGCTGAGTACGAAAGAGAAGCTGAGGATGAGTCGTCGGATGGCCGTGTGGCGAAGCGAGACACGGGCATCGAAGTTCTCAAGGAAAAGACAGCGTTGATCTTGGGCGCGGGCGGAGCCGCCAAAGCGATCGCGTACGCGCTCCGGCACGCCGGAGCAACGGTAGTGATCACCAATCGCACCGAGGGTCGCGCGCGAGCCTTGGCGGACAGCTTGAAGTGCGTCGCCGTGAATTGGACGTTGCGGCACGAGGTAAAAGCTGACCTGATCGTCAATTGTACGCCTATCGGAATGCACCCGAATTTGAATGAGTCGCCGATGGAGAAACGGCATCTGCGTCGCGGCGTAATGGTCTTTGACACCGTCTACAACCCGGAACAAACACTGTTGATCAAGCAGGCCCGCGAGCAGGACTGCCGAACGATCACCGGCATCGAGATGTTTGTCCGGCAGGCTGCGATGCAGTTTCAGCTGTTTACCGGCGAAGACCCACCGATGGACTCGATGCGGGAGACCATGCGTCGGTCGATCAATCCCGCTCGATTTGACGACGACTAATACCGGGCGCTCGCTCTGCCCTTTATGGGGCCTTGCCCCTTCGTTGCAGGGCAAGGCGGGTTTGAGCCGAAGGCGCTAGTCTCCGGTCTTGTGCCATTCGATCGTGTTTTTGAAAACCCGAGGCTGCGCCTCGGCTCAAATTCAGTTCCCCCTCATGTTTTAACATCTTGACGAGCCAGCAATACAAGCACGCAACGCCCCAGTCTTTCAATTTACCGGACAGTATTGGGCGGAGCCCGCGCCACACGCTATCTAGAGGCGTTTGATGTAATTGCGTCCGGGTAAATGGTCCGCATGCCGGCTGTAGCCAAGTCGCTTTGCTGCCTGGTCGGTGATCCGGTCGTTGCGCGCATGAAAGACGATCGCGTGAGCTTGGCGAATGGCAGCCACTTGATCCAGTATTTGCATCGCCGTCCTGGTCGACTGATACGTGGTCTGGCGGTGCGAAAACGCCCATTTGATGACGACAAAATGCGGAGACGAGCTGGTCGCATCGTAATGCAGTTCACAGAAATCCCCCGATCGCCAAATGTGGGTCCAGAGTCTCCCCCACAGGACGTGCCAAATGGAGACGACCTTGACTGTCCAGCGAAAGTGAATGGACGCCACTCTGCGATCCCGAACCCGTATCACACCATAGCGTCGCGTTCTGATGCATTCGGTCCATTCGGGGTGTGCAGCAAGTTCGTCGGCGGACTCGATCTGAATCTCGGTTGGAGCCGTGTCGTTCTGCTTCGCGGACTTCCGCGCGACGCGGATCAGTAAGTTGGGAAAAAACGTCATTGTCTATCGCACCTCGTCGAGTGGCCAAATCCGGTCCCGAATCGTTCTCCAAAACCACAACATGATACCCATGGCACAAAGGCTGATAATAATCACCGAGGGAAGAAGCCAACCGAGCGCAAAATAGTGCCGAGTGTATACGAACCAGACTCTTGCCCATCCGCCAACCACGGCGAGAGTTGCCAATGCAAGGTACGGTCCAAAGGCCAGCTCATGTTTACCGGCCGTCAGATAATGGCCGGCAGCGATGAAAAGGGCCGCGACCGGGGCCAAGAAGAAAATAACCACGGTGGCCTGCCATCCCAGCAGGGCTCCGATCATTGCCATCAGTGTCACGTCGCCAAAGCCCATCGCCTCTTGTTGCAAAGCCAACGAACCGAAGATTCGCACCAGCCAGATCATCCCGCCACCGACGACAATCCCTGCCAGCGACGTAAGTGTACCCATCCAGTAATCGCCTCCACGAAACCACGCGATGGAAATAAACACTCCGCCGACCAGGTATACGGGTACCATCCAGAGCCAACTACGATGTCGGTAGATGCTCGCGAATAAAAAGGTGACTCCTTTCCCAACTCCCTTCCGTAACGTGCACGTTTTTTGAAGAAGTGCAAATGTCCACGCGGACCAACACAACATCGCCGCAGCCAGAGCGGAGAGCTGCCCGGCCTCAAG
>DUDC01000242.1 GCA_012959465.1 Planctomycetaceae bacterium | reverse complement strand
AATAGAGAGTGTGCGGGCTGCTCAAACCGGGCGTTGAGGTCCTGCCACTGCGAGTTGTTGTTTTCTGCTTGAATTCCCAGGCGACGTTCGGCAAGACGCGAATTTCAAAGTTCTCATGAAGCCCTAGTCGTCGCGAGTCGTCTTTCTCCGCAGTTTCGCCTCTAGCTGCAGGGAGCGTTAGGAGCAATAAACTAACGATGGCGACGCAAGTCAGTCGGCATGGGAACACGCGATTCCCCTTTTGATACTGAGTCCTAGCGGGCATCATCGATGCCGAGCCAGTAGTACAAGCACGAAGCGCCCGCGGGTGAGTATCGCGAGCGGCAAGAGACTCACTCGCTGGCGCTTCGCGCTTGTATTTCCAGTGCCCGAGTCTTTCAATTTACTGGACACTATTTGATTTGGCTCTGCCAGTGCAATGAGACTGGTGGGCATTGACGAGGGAGATTGCCGTCTTGAATCAACGCAAGGCGTTGATTTTAAATGACTTGCGGTGTGGCGACCTCTCACTCATTCGGAAGTCGTCAAATCCGATTTTACGCCGATTCTGCATTGCGGTTACAATATTCTCGCGGCTCCGACCGTCTATATACGCAGTGGCATGCGCCACTGTAGCGTTTTTGCAGACAGCAAGCAGACAGCAAGCCGTTAGTCCGCTCACCACGAGAATTAGATAATGCTCAATCGCAGAAACATGCTCCACGGAATGGCAGCCGGCGTCGGCGCTGCATTTGGTTCCACTCTTTCTCCTCTCAACGTCCGAGCGGCCGCTGTCAAGACTGCGCAGCCCAGACGGGTTATCTTCTTCCTGCAAAATCAGGGCTTCGACCCATTGACTGCCATCCCCAAGGGTTTGCAGGAAAGCGTTCCCCTGTCCGGTATGGAACTAGCCGAGCCGATCAGGGCGCTCGAGCCTTACAAGGACAAGATGCACATCATCAATGGTCTGCACGGCCTGCATACGAGCCCTTCGCACAGTGCCTTTTTCGGTGCCCTCGGTGGTTACCGCGGCGGCATCGGTGTTCCGCCCGCCGGTGAGACGATTGATCACAAGATCAGTGGACTGCTGCCGCAAACGATTTTACCGCACTTGTGTATTGGCATGGATTCACTGCCTAACATGAGGTCGCGCCCAACACTAGCGACCTTGTCAGCTACCGGCCCGGGCCAGGCCTTGTTCATGCATTCCAATCCGAACAGTCTTTATGAAATGCTTTTTGGCGGAATTTCTACCGGTGACGTTAAACGCAAGTATGAGGCCAAGTCGAAAGTGTTTAACCAGGTCGAGCGTCTGGCGCGCCTCAATGGCAAGACTCTGCCAGCAGGTGAGCGCAAACGTTACGAAACTTACGTCAATGGTTTCAGGGATATAAACGGTTTGCGTGAACGGCTTGTCGATGTATCGGATCACCTTAAGCAATTTGCACCGGAATATGATGATGGCTATACCAACCCTGAATTCGAGACCGACTGGCACGACCGCCTCCTCGATATCGGGATTGCGTCCCTCAAATCCGGGATCGCGAACACGCTCACCATCGGCTCCGGCCGTGGCGAAATCTTCGGCGCCTGGCAGGGTCTCGGCGTCGAACAACAGGGGCACAACCTCGGCCACATCAATCAACCGGATAACGAAATCTGGATCAAGATTCGTCAATACAACTGCCGGATGCTGGTCAAGCTCATGCAGCAACTGGAATCCATGCCCGAAGATGGAGGCACCATGATGGACAACACGCTGATCGTTTACGGCAGCAACAATGCGGATAAGCAGCACACAAATGGAGCCAACTGGCCGTTTATTCTGTTGGGCAACTGCGGCGGGAACATCAAGACCGGGGAGTTTACCCAGATGACCGAAAAGCGCCCAATCAATGCGCTCTACACGACTTTGCTGCACGCCATCGGCTCTCCGGTTGATCGCTTCAACATGGATAATACCACCGCCGCCACGTACGACGAAAAAGTCGGACCGATCGAAGAACTGTTGGCGTAAGTCCATGTCGAGAACAGCTACAATCCTTGGTCTCGTGGCGATCATCGTCGCATCGATCTCGAACGTCAGCGCCGAAAGTCCGCCGGACTTTGAGTCCTTTGCCGAACCCTTTCTGGAACAGTATTGCCTGGACTGTCACGATTCGGAAACGAAGGAGGGAGGCCTTTCGCTCGAAGACCTTGGCAGTGTTGATTCTAGAAACGCCGGGCTATGGAAGAACATTTGGGAACAGGTCGCGCTGCAGGAAATGCCGCCGCGAGAAAATGAGAACCAGCCGGAGGGAATCGATCGTGTAAAGCTTTCGAACTGGATTACCGGCGAACTCGAGCAGGCGATGAAGGACCAGGGTGGCTTTGACTCTCACCATCATCCTACCAAAGCGAACCATCTTGCTCACGATGTTCTATTCGGGGAAATTCCCGCAGGTCTGGAACCTCCATCCACTCCAGCGAGGATCTGGCGCGTTAATCCGCAGGAACATCTTGTGCGGCTGAATGAGTTGATTAATACAGAACCGGCTTATAATCCTTCCAAGCCAGGTCTTAGAACTCGCGGCGATCATATCCCTTGGAATATTCAAGGAGAGATAAAAGTATATTACGCGCTTGATCGTATTACAGGTCAAGTCGGGGGAAGCGCAGCCTATGCGGCCGCCATCACCGGGTTTCCTCCGATACTAAGTGCGATCCGCGACCCCGGTTTTAAGAATTATCCAATGCTCTATTCCGTCAATGGAGCGGAGGCTACGCAGATAGCCAGGCAGGCCGAAGAAATTATCCGCTTTATGGCCTACGGTCCGCTGGGAGAGTCGTTCCAGTTCGTTGACAAGGACAAGAAGATCAAGAGGCCAGCGAAGTACGATGGGTTGGATATTCGCGGCACGACGGAGAGCCTGGTCTACAAGAAAGAGACGCTGCGTCCGATCACACCAGTTTACGATCTGATGAAAGAAGAAGGTGTTTCGATCGAAAAGCTGAAGGCTGCGGTCGACTATCTGTTTGAAGCGCTGACGCTTCGTCAGCCTACCGTGAAGGAATCAGAGACCTACCTTAGTCTGGCGCAAGGAGCTATCGCCGACCTTGGAAAAGAAGATGGTGTGATGCTGGGATTAGTGCCCATTTTTCTGAACCGCGATGCCTTGTTCCGCCCCGAGCTGGCTGCGTATGGAGTACCCGACAAGTACGGCCGGGTTATGCTTCAGGACCAGGAGTTGGCTTTGGCTATCAATGCCGCTTTCAGTTACATTGTTCCCGACAAAAATCTGAAAGAAGCCGTTGGGCAGGGACGCATGAAGACGCGCGAGGATGTAAAGCGGGAAGTGAAGCGAATCCTGGCTGATGAAAGTATTCGCAAGCCACGCGTGCTCCAGTTCTTCCGCGAGTATTTCGACTACGACACGGCCGGTCCTGTCTGCAAGGACACGAAAGCCTTAAAGCGTGCCGGAGGAGGGGATGAGAAGGGATACTATAGAAACATGTACAGCATGACCGCGAGCACTGATCGCCTGATTGAATTGATCCTTCAGGAAGACAAAAACGTCCTCCGCGAACTACTGACAACGGATCGTGTCGTGGTGAGTACCCCCAAGAATCCGCGTGATTCGCCTGCGAGGTTTTACGGTAACTTTGATAAGCTGGTAAAAAACCCGCCTAGGCCCAAAAAGAAGGAAAAATTAACAGCGGCTCAATTGGGCATTGTTGAACTGCCGAAAGGCGAAGCCATTCACGTGCGAGTGACGCAGGTGAAGTTTTTAGGAGGAAACCCTAATAGGACTTTGACCACTCTGCCCGCTGATCAGCGCCTGGGTATTTTGACTCATCCGAGTTGGCTCGTGTCGCATTCTGACGCGATGGATAACCACGCGATTCTTCGTGGTCGTTGGGTTCTGGAACGTTTACTCGGCGGTGGTATTCCTGACATTCCGATTACCGTAGACGCCATGTTGCCTGATGAACCTGAAGAGACTTTGCGCCATCGCATGCGCGTCACACGCGAAGACGAGTGCTGGCGGTGTCACCAGAAAATGGATCCGCTCGGCCTGCCTTTTGAGATGTACAATCACGTCGGCATGTATCGCACGACAGAGCTGGGCGAACCGGTTGATACCAGTGGCGAAATCATCAACAGCGGCGATTCCACTCTCGATGGTCCGGTTACGAATGCTTTGGACTTAATTAACAAGTTGGCGAACAGCGAACGGGTGACGCAGGTCTTCGTTCGTCATGCCTTCCGCTTCTGGATGGGGCGCAACGAGACCATCAACGATGCGCCCGTCCTTCAGAATGCCTATCACGCCTACGATGAAAGCGGCGGCAGCATGAAAGCGCTGCTCACATCACTGGTCACGTCAGATGCCTTTCTCTATCGAAAGGTGAGTCGCCATGGAAGGAACGACAACGGCGTTCCCGTGAAGACTCATTGACGACAAGGCAACGCCCGACTCGCCCGAGCGTCAACTCAAGGTCATCACCGGTTGTATTAGACGGTGGTCCGCACCACTGCCTGGGCGGGAAGTTCTGCGCCTGTTCGGTATCGGCCTCGTCGCGCCTCTGTCGTCTCTTCTTCAATGAAAAATGACGATTGACAAATTTCAAATCTCGCCGCATATCGATCGGCGATGCTGTCGGGCAGGCGGGCGAAACAGACGCGACCATTCCGGAACTGCAGTCGCTGCGGAATCGGCAGGATATGGAGAACTGTCGTGGAGATAGCCATACCATTGGTCGATTTCCGGTAGCAGTTGAGGGGCAATCGCGCGGGCATCGCCTCGATAGTTCGCCTCGATCACCATCATGTTTTGCTTTAGAAATCCTCGGATTAGCGTCGCATCATCCTGTATTCCAAGCCGTGGTGTGGGTAGGTTTTTCAGGTAGACCACGACAGCGCTGCGGTCAGCCGCCGTGTCGGGGAAGTGTAGACGGCATGAGATCGACTGTTTCAGGAGCGAACTTCGCCACTTCGCTGCGAGCGTGCCGTCGTCACTTCTTTTTGTCCGCAGCCTGAGAGTCGGACGATCCCGAGTCTGGCGAGAACTTCGCCCACGTTCCTCTTGGGTCTGACCAGTGGAAACCACCGTCAAGACAAGACCCAGGATGATGAAGTGTTTCACGAGTGGACCCCCATTTCGGTTGCACTTGGTACAAGACAATTCTAAACAAAAGCGGTGACAAGTTACCGCACATCCAAGGTGCAGTACATCGTACGCACCGAGAATGACAAGTCTATTTTCAATAACTTACGAAAAATCGAACGCCGAAAACGTTTCCGCCACAATTTGCACGAATCGAGCGAGATGGTGAGTTACACTCATGGCAATGAAAAACGACTAAGGTTGGATTTGCCGAGCTGGTGGCGACACACTAGGAATTTACGGTATGCATCACTTGATCACTTTCTGTTTCATCCTCATCTTGGTCGGTTCGACAGCAAGTGCGGCTCATCCTGACGTCGTCCTACTGATGACCGACCAACACCGATTCGATGAATTGAGTTTACTGGGGACACCTGGCGCTGACACACCGGCGATTGATCAGATCTGTCAATCTGGAATGATGTTCACGCACGCCTTTGTACCGACACCTCAATGCTCACCTGCCCGCGCCGCGATCATGACCGGCCGACATCCTCATCGCACGGGTGTGGTGGGTAATGTGAGCCGTAATCGAAACGTCCCCGCCGGCATGTCTGCCCCCTTGGACGCAACGGTCCCAAGTCTCGGTGCTCTGTTCTCCAAGGCCGGATACCAGACAGCCTATTTTGGGAAATGGCACCTCGGCAAGAGTCCGGCGGAGCACGGTTTCCAAACAGTCGGCGTCGCCAGTGGGCGTGAGATCAGTCTGCGTGTCGCCGATTTCATTCGCGAGCTCAAACGTCAAGAAGATCGCCCTCCAGTGTTGCTGATTGTCAGCTGGATCAACCCGCACGACATCTATTTTATCGATCGAAAAAATACGATCGTCGACACAGAAATCGAGGCGATTCTACCCAAGAGTCTCGATGATGATCTGTTGACAAAGCCGTTTCCTCAGCGCCATTTCTTAGCCATGGACCAAGGCAAGCCGTTCCAAAGCTACACGAAACCACAATGGACACGGTACGCGCAATACTATCATCAACTGACAACTCAAGTGGACGCCGAAGTAGGGCGAGTGATGAATTCCGTTCGCGGCCAGTTTCCCGACGCGTTGACCGTCTTCACTTCGGATCACGGCGATTTGGGCGGAGCCCACCAGATGCCCTACAAATGTCCGGCTATGTACGACGAGTTGATCCGAGTGCCCCTGGCGATTTCCTGGCGACAGCAAATCAAGCCTGGCAAGAGCGATGCCTTGGTGAGCTCGATCGATATCCTGCCAACGCTCTGTGACCTGGCCGAAGTGCCGATCCCCACCACCGTCGATGGTCGATCGATGCGACCTCTATTGAATGGGAAATCGCCGGTGGAATCGAGTTGGCGGGAGACCGTGTTCGGTGAGTACTACGGGAAACAGAAATGGCGAGCGCCGATGCGCATGGTTCGGTCGCATCGCTGGAAGTACACAAGGTACACTCGATACGGTGAAGAACTCTATGATCTTGAGAAAGATCCCGCCGAAATTCATAATTTGGCCGACGACGCAAACTTCAAAACAGTGAAACAGAAGCTGGCCAGCCAATTGAACGACTGGATGAGCCGAACCGACGACCCCTTCAATACGCTGCGCGTCACCGATCGATTCGGTGAGCAACTCGACAAGCAATAGAAAAAAATGGCCGTTGGCCCATTGGAGTGCTCCGACTTGTCGGAGCTTTCATTTGGATCGCGGTGAGGCATCTTCGAGACTTGTTCGTAATTCAAGTCGACAATAAAACAAAAGCGGTGACAAGTCACCGCACTCCAAAGCGGACTCCACGACCCCTAGGACAAAATCATGAATCGTTTCTGCATACTCACTCGACTTGGCGTTTCGCTACTGTGGCTTGCTGGCTCGGTTGCTGCGGCCGCTGAAAAGCCCAACATCCTCATTATTTTCACCGATGATCAAGGTTACGGTGACTTGGCATGTTACGGCAACACCAAGAACAAGACGCCGCGGCTGGACCAGCTTGCGAAAGAGGGGACGCAATTCACATCCTTTTACGCCCAGACCGTCTGCGGTCCATCGCGGTCGGCATTGTTAACTGGACGGTATCCGCTCCGCAGTAAGGGCTGGAGTATGCCCGCGACCGAGATCACATTTGCCGAGTTGATTCGCGGATCCGGCTACCAAACTGCGTGTATCGGAAAGTGGGATGTCTCAAATCGCAAGCCGATCATCGATCGAATGCCGAATGCCCAGGGTTTCGACTACTACTTTGGCACGCTGGGTGCCAATGATGGCGGTGGTGTTACCTTCCACGAGGACAACGAGAAGGCCGGCTCTACACGAGACATGGGAAGCCTCACAACTTTATACACCGACAAAGCAATCACCTACCTCAAGGAGAAGAGGGATCCGGGGAAACCGTTCCTGCTTTATGTTGCACACACGATGATGCACACGATCATTGACGCCTCGGAACGTTTTCGCGGCAAGTCGGCCGGAGGCTTGTACGGCGACGTCGTCGAAGAATTTGATTACGAAACCGGTCGTCTGCTGGACGTGTTGGACGAGCTGGGTTTGAGCAAGAACACGCTCGTAATCTACACCAGCGACAATGGCCCGTGGAACCAGCCAAAATACACCGACAGGAAGAAGGGACACCCTGTTGGATCGATTTTCTGGGGCGAGGCTGGGCCGCTCCGAAACGGCAAGGGTTCCTGTTACGAGGCCGGCTATCGCGCGCCGTGCATTGTTCGCTGGCCGGGCAAAGTGCCAGCCGGTCGAGTCTCTGATGCAATCTTCGCCACCGTCGATTTCATGCCGACCTTCGCATCGTTGGGCGGGTTTCAGTTGCCCACAGACCGTCGCATCGACGGTATCGACCAGAGCGCACTGTTGTTAGGAAAACGAGATGCGGGGCGCCAGCATTTCTATTATCACGATGCGGGCGTTCGTGAGGGAAAATGGAAGTACTTGAAGGCCAATGCCCACTTTTATGGCTATGCGATCGAGGATGACCGAAAGAAGGTAGAAGAACTCTATGATCTCGACGCAGACCTCGGTGAACAGAACAACCTCGCCGAGAAATTCCCGAAAAAGGTTGCCGAATTAAGAGCCCTGATGCTGTCGATCGAAGAAGGCGTAAAAGATCTCGGTGCATCGAGTCGGATCCGGTAGCTCGACTGACCTTGTTCTTTCCGTGCCAGGGGGCTATCAACGACCAGGCAAGAGTACCGTGTAGAAAAATGATCCTGAACGCAATTGCGAAGCGGTGACTTTGAGTCGATGATAGAGCCACCATGAAGTTCTATTTGAACCAGGCAGAGCAAAGCTAAGATCATGAAAACTGTGGTCGTGACAACCATCTTCCTGATACTGCCAATGGGTGCGTCGCTGTCGCTGCTGGCGGACGATTCTTCGACTTCGTTGCGAGTTGCATTTAAGATGCACTGCACGAAGTGCCATGGTGAGGGCGGTGACAGTGAGGGCGAAGTGAATCTGTTGGCATTGTCGTCCGAAGCTGACCTTCGGGCCCGGCCCGAGTTGCTGGAGGATCTGCTCGCGGTCTTGAAGGACCGCCAGATGCCTCCGGAAGATGAGCCGTCCGTTCCGAAGGCTAAACGCGAGTGGATGATAACGCAAGTTCAGTCGATCCTGTACCAAGCGTTGAAAACGAAGGCGTTCCGCCCGATTCCGATCCGACGGATGAATCGATTTCAGTACAACAACGCGGTCGTCGATCTGCTCGAACTGGACCGCGACATCTTTCAGCTCAACGAGCGACTTCTACGCCGCCGCGATGATTACTTCCGGCCGGACACGAAAAAGATGCCGGCTGAAGTCCGGGTCTCCAGCCGTCCGCTCAGTAAGGACATCGACAATCAGCGGCCTGAGGGATTTCGAGGGGTTGCCGCGTTTCCCCAGGACAAGCGGGCCGAACATGGTTTCGATAACCGCGCCGATCATCTGACACTTTCGCCGCTCTTGATGGAGTCGTTTTTGCAGCTGAGCCGGACAGTCGTCGAAAGTCCTGATCTGAACGCGAAGGAATGCCGTAGTTGGAATCGGTTTTTCGCGCCGCCGGACGCTGTCGCCGACAGTGATGCGATCCGCAACAGAATTGAACAATTGCTGCGTCGTGCATTTCGCCGACCGGTCGACCCCGAAACGCTGGATCGATTCACGACATTCGCGGAAACGCAGATCGCAGCGGGCGAATCGTTCGAACGGACGATGCGAACGATTGTTGGAGCCGTACTTGGCATGCCGGACTTTCTTTATTTTTACGAAAGTCACGACGAAGAGACGAGCGGCGACTCAGACGATGGTCGTCAACCGGTCAGTGATTTTGAGTTGGCCACGAGACTTGCCCAGTTTCTCTGGAGTAGCATTCCCGATGATACCTTGCTTGATCTGGCCGCGTCCGGGAGCTTGAGCCGTCCGGGAACACTGAGCGTGCAGATTGATCGCATGATGAACGACCGTCGCTCGGGCCGTTTCTGTGACAACTTTCCATCGCAATGGTTGCAACTGGAACGGTTGATTACGTCGATACCCGACCCAAATTTATTTCCGTACTTCTATTACAACGGGTACCGGACCAGCATGCACATGATGGCCGAGCCACTGCTGTTGTTCGAGACTATTTTTGTCGAGGATCGTTCGATCATCGAGTTGTTGGATCCGAAGTACACATGGCAGAGCGACATGCTGCGGGCGAATTACGAGGGTCACTCCAACGCCGGGAAGGACGTTCAGGTGCAAGTGTTCCGTCGCGTGGCTTTGGACGACACTCGTCGAGGTGGTGTCATTACGAATGCTGCCGTCATGACCATGACATCCACGCCCACGCGAACACAACCAATTACTCGCGGGGCATGGGTCAATGCAGTGATATTTAATGATCCGCCGGAACCACCGCCTGCCGACGTGCCGGCGTTGCCCGAGACCAAGGCCGAGGAATTGGCAAAACTCACGATCCGCGAACGGCTCGCCAATCATCGCAAGCGCGCTGATTGTGCCGGCTGTCACAACAAGATCGATCCGTTTGGCTTTGCGCTGGAAAACTATGGACCTACCGGTGTTTGGCGCGACAAGTACGATAACGGCCGCGAGGTGGACCCCAGCGGCACTTTGTTTAATCAGTACGAATTCGCAACGGCGGTTGAGTTCAAACGTCTGATTATTAAGGAGAAGCAACGGTTTATACGTGCTTTTTCCGCACACTTGTTATCCTATGCACTGGGTCGTGAACTTGGCCTAGCTGATAGACCGTCGCTCGACGATATGACCGCACAAGCCATGGCCGGAAAAGACACGATGCGTGCTGTGCTCAAACGTGTTGCGATGAGCGAGCCGTTTCTTCATAAGAACACTCGGACGACAAAAAAAACAGAGTAGAACAGGCGAAAAAGGCGAATCATGACCAGTAACAGCTCCCAAACCGTTTCGCGACGTCGGTTTCTCGTCGGCACTGGTGGCGCAGTCCTTAGTCTCCCCTGGCTGGAGAGCTATGCGGGCCAGTGCAATGCTCCCGATGGTGGCAAGGAACCACGTCCTGCGCAGCGCCTGGCTTTTTTCTACCTGCCGAATGGAATTGTGCGGCGAGGCTTTTTTCCCGGGGAAAGCGATCGCGAAATCCCAAAATTCGCTGGCCAGAACAACGTTTGGCGATTCGAGGGCAAGGTCGTGCCGCCCGGAAGCCATCCAATGACATTTACGCCAACGCTCGCGTCGCTTCACAAGATGCGAGATCGGATCGCGTTGATCACGGGGCTGGATCGGACGTTTCAACACGGGACTGATTCTCATGCCCAGGCCGCCTCGTGCTTCCTCACCAGTGTTGCACCGTTCGACGTGAAAAATTCTGCCTATCCGCTTGCGCGTACGCTGGATCACATCGCAGCCGATGGCATCGGGCAGACCACGCCATTCTCGACCCTTGAGCTGAGCTGCAACGACCACCAGAATAACATCGAATCGATCTACTTTGACAACATGTCGTGGTACGGAACTGGCCATGTGGCTCCATCGATGAGAAACCCACGAGACGTTTACGACCGATTGTTTGGCACACAATCCAATACCCGTTTCCGCAATATCACCGACCTCGCGCTTGGTAACGCGCAGAGTTTGCAACGGCGACTCAGCGCCAATGACCGACAGAAGTTTGACGAGTACTTCGAAGCCGTCCGCACCATCGAAAAACGTATGGATCGCATCGAAGCGATGAAAGCCAACCTGTCGGAGGTAAAGATCGAACGCCCCGAAGAGCATCTACCACGGAATGAGTACATTCAGCTGATGGGCGATCTGTTGGTGACGTCGCTGCAGGTTGGCGTAACGAATGTTGGTACCTTAATGGTAGGCCCCGAACGCTGGACGACACCGACGAATTGGGAGGGAATTCTCGACAAGCCACACAGCCATCACGCCATGACTCACAGTCCGCAAAATCACTTGGAAGATCTTCTTAAACTGGATTATTTTCATGTCTCGGCGTACGCGAGACTGCTCGAACGAATGGACAGCATCGAGGAGGCGGACGGAACAACGCTACTGGATAATACGATCTTCACCCTCGGAGCCGGCATGGGTGACGGTACGACACATCAGTACAACGACCTGCCACTGGTCGTCGCGGGTGGGGGCGGCGGAACGCTCAAGCTTGGCAAACACATCCACTGCAAGACCGGCACGCCGTTGGCCAATCTCTGGTTAACTCAGTTGCGTTGCCTCGGCATCGATCGCGAATCGTACGCCGACAGCACGGGTACGCTGCCAGAGATTGTCAGCTGAATTTCGCACACTCCGAGATCTTGAAACTCACTCTACCGTACTGTTACGGTAGGCTTGATGGCGGCCACGGGCGTCTTGATCTTCCCTGTTTTGAGGCCGATGCGGATCACGCGTTGTCCAGGTAGCTGGCCCTTGCTAAGTCGTTGATAGGGCAACTCGGCTGGCGCTCACCTCGTAACAATGCTCGCGATATCGCACACTGTTAGCGAGCTCGAGGGACCCTGGCTGGAATTCTCGAGTGCCGTGCAGGCGGTTGCCGCATCGGCGACACCGACGCTACCCAAATTCGGGCGGGGATCAGACAGAGTGAAGAAGCTCGTTGCACCGATGACCTACGTATCCGCAGATTCGCCGCCCATGTTGCTTTTTCACGACGAATCCGATCGGACGGTGCCAGACATTCATTCTGACGATTTTGTGAAAGCGCTGAAGAACGCCGGAGCAAGGGACATCACCTACAAGCGTTATACCAACAATTCAGGTCACGGTGTCTTTAGTCGCAACGCGAAAGAAACCGCTCCGATGGTGGAAGTTTTTTTGCTCGAACACTTAGAACGCCCGTGTCTAGCCCCGCGCAAACGAAACGGGTAGATCCTCGCGATTGAATCACTACGGGTTTGAGTTTCCTGGCTCGACGGGCACTTCCCATCCCGTTTTTCCGTCGATTCTTAAATTGAGCTTCTCGTTGTCGTAAGTGTAGAACACGAACCCGTTGAACATCTCATCCATCGTTTGGGGCCCGTATCGCACGGTCTCGTTCGGGTCTGGGTTGTATGGATTAAAGGCTGAGTTGTCGAAATGAGCAATTGCCTCGATCCGCGTCCCTTTTTCCAGCTTCAACGTTCCTGGTTCGACCTCGTAACCGATTTGCCAATCAAAGTTGTAGTTAGGGATCTCCAGCAGTACCTGCCGAGTACCATTGGGTCGGTGTGCAACAAACGTCATGTCCTTGCCTCGCACATGCATGTGGGTGAACAGCCCTAGCATCGTGGCATTCTGTTTCAAAACGAAGCTGGAACGAATGGCGTAGGCTGGATGATTCGGTGGGATCCGAAAGCGACGCGGATCGATTAAGTTGAAGTGCATCTGTTTCCGCACCACCCCTTTCTTGAAGCGAAGTCCGACGGAGATTCGGGCCATTTCACGTTTGCCGGTCGTGGTGTAATGAATCTGGAGTCCCAGAACGGACAACGCCGGTATATGAAACCCAACGTCTTTGTCCAATGTCGACAGGTCCAGTGCTTGACCACCTGGCACGAAACCAGTAATGAACGTTGATTGACTGGGTTTTTCACCTTTCGCACCATATGCCAAATTCGCATGGTGCACGACTCGCCGGTTGTCTGGCAGAATCTCCACCGCCTCCACCCAGGTAGATTTGAGGAACACGTAGGGGAGAACTGTATACTTGTAGGGAACCAACCCTTCGGCCGGAACCGAGTGCGGAACCAACATCGAGATGACCAGGTCTGGTTTCCCAATCCTCCATTTACTTTCAGGCTGACGCTTGATTGGGACGGTCGACTTCGAGTTCCCAGGCAACATCCCACCCTGAACCCAATGGTGGATCGTCAAGCGATCTTGCTCAGACAAAGTGCGATCGTTCTGGAAGGAACCATGCTTGCCGCTGGCAAACCAAGGAGGCATGCTCTGTTGACCGACGACCTCAGCAATCATCGCCCCATGGCTGGCAACCTCCTTGAAGGTGAGCAGGCTGAAAGGAGCAGCCGTGCCCTGATGATGACAGACGGCGCAATGATTGCGGATCACCGGCGCGACATGTTCCGCATAAGTGACTTTTGGCAAGTCCGCCGCCGCCGGTTCGATTGGGAACGTGATTTGACACCCATCGACGGCCGTTTCCGCGACGCGAACTGGACGCCCGGACAACACGTCGTCCATGGCCGCCTGCAAAGAACGTTTTCGCGCTTTTGGTAGGGTTCCGCCAATACGATACTGGTCGTCGATACGGCCTCGGTAGACAAGTCGATGTTCGGAATCAAGAATCACGGCCGTGGGGGTTCGTTGAACGCCCAGCGTTCGAGCACAACTGCCCAGTGCGTCCTTGACGAACGGAAACAGAGCTCCGAACTCCAACGAATGGGAAGCCATTTCACGTATCGAGTCACCCGCACCAGAGTTGACCGCAACGAACCGCACGCCTTCCCTCCGGTATTCTTCGTCCAGGGCCAATAACCGGGGCATGTACTTTTGAACTAGCGGACAAGTTGTGTTGATGAATACAAAGACATAGGCCTTCGTGCGTGGAGCTCTCGCCGCGGGTTCGGCTCCCGCTCGGCCGGGCTCGGTAGTTTGTTTTCCTGTCGACGACGTGGCATCGACAGGAAACAGGCCTCGCGTCGCACCCAAATCGTCAAGAGACCGTTGGACGTATCGTATATCCTTGAACTCCATTCGCTTTATCTTTGTTCCGATGGGCACTGCCGACTCGTCGGCACACCATCCAGGCCCGCTGCGAAACAACAACAAGCATGTCAACATGGCGAACCAAAGCTGGTTGCCGTGCCAACCATGGACTTGTCTCTGAATCAAACTCACTTCACCTATCTCCCTGTTCCGCACTCCATTGGTAACTAGACTTGACAGCGTGTTGAACCGACCTCATCAAGTTTCATTCTACCGTTTGGCGCCCAGGATTTCAGGTCGACCCACACCGAAACGCTGCCGCCTCCTCTTTGTGTGTGCGAAATCTTGACATGTCTCACACGAAGACACTAGGGCACTCAGAGGGGCGATGAAGACGAGTCTACATCGGTTTTGGTTTGTATCTGGGCGGTGTAGTAATGTTCAACTCGAAAGTCGGTGGACCAATTTAGCGAAACTGATTAGCCGCACTAGAGAGTCACTCAATGGCAGATACCCGTACACCTGGCTCTGTGGGTCTTGCTGGCAAAATACAGGAGATCGCTGATGGGACCCTATGTCGATCGAATTCGCCCCTGGCCCGGCTCGCTCGTTGAACATGGTGCCGAAATCGGGAAAGACTTCCTGGCGATTTGGGACTGGCCAAGTCTAGCCGAATAAATCCATCACTGGTTTACCCGTCGTTAACGGGCGAGAAATGCCCGTATTGTTCTGCGGCTCGTTGAGTGGAATGTCGAGGGCGTGGTAGATGGTAGCGGCTAATTCCTCGGGACGAATGGGGTTGTTGGTGACGTAAGAGCCGTGTTTGTCGGATTTACCATACACCTGGCCACCAGCGATGCCCGCGCCGGCCATGATAGACGAGAAACACTTGGGCCAGTGCTGGCGTCCTGGGGGTTGCTGGGTAAGAACCTTGGGTGTGCGGCCAAACTCTCCCGTCACAACAACAAGCGTGTTGTCCATCATGCCGCGCTCCTTAAGGTCGGAGAACAGCCCCGCCAGCGCCTGGTCCAGACGCGGCAGGCAGAATCCCATGCCGTAGGAGCCGGTGCCGAATGCATTGCCCATGCCCATGTTTCCGCCGTGCATATCCCAACTGCTGCTCGGTGGTCCTTTCGTGTCGTGC
>DUDC01000241.1:383-15464 GCA_012959465.1 Planctomycetaceae bacterium | reverse complement strand
CGTCAACTGCCTCTTCCATTCCCGTGTAGGCACCTTCCTTGGTTAGCTTGTTGCCGATCGACCCGCTCCCGGATGAATCCTGCTGGTCGGTGTCCCGCTTGGGATCGACCGCCAGGGAGCCTTCTTCCAGGCTGGTAGGACCGAGCGCATGGAGCATGGCCTGCAGGCGGTGACCGAGTGCCACGGCCGTGGGGATTCGTGCCGAGGGAGTCTTGTGGAGAAGTTGCATCACGATCCGGTCGAACTCGATAGGGATGTCCTGGCGGATCTGAATCATCGGCTGGGGGTCGCTGTATCGCAATTTGTGTATCACCTGGGCAGCCACCTTGGAGGAGAAGGGGGGCTTGCCGGTCATCAGGGCATAGATCACCGAGCCCAGGCTGTAAAGGTCGCTGTGGATGGTCGGCTGCTTGCCCTCGGCCTGCTCCGGTGCCATGTAATCGGCAGTACCGATGACCGAGTGGTCGGCGGTCAGGTGCTGGGATCCGAAAAGCCGGGCAATGCCAAAATCGGTTAGCTTGACCGTTCCCTCCTTGTCCATCAGCAGGTTTGCCGGTTTCAGGTCGCGGTGAATCACACCGTGAGCGTGCGCGTGTTTCAAGGCTGCGCACACCTGAACCGTAATCTTAACCACCTCTTTCCAGGGCAGCCTGCCACGTTCCTTGAGCAATTGGTGGAGGTTCAAACCCTCGACGAACTCCATGGCATAGAAGAGGACGCCCCCTTGCTCCATGAGAAACAACGATTTGTCGCCAGTGCCTGGCTGTGGAATGACGCGGACGATATTAGGATGGTCGAGAACTTGCATCGAGAGGATTTCGATTTCGAACCGCTGTCGAAACCCACTGTTGTCGCACAATGCTGGGGCGAGCGTCTTGATGGCATGCCGCAATCCGGAGTCGCGATGGACGCCCTCGTAGACCGAACCCATGCCGCCGCGGCCGACTAGGCGCTTGATTTTGTATGGGCCAAGATTCTCGAAAAGCATCCGTCGATTTCTACTTCTGCAAGAGGACTTTCAGTTTGGACTCAATAGACTCGGCCCAAATGCGGTAACCTGCTTCGGATAGATGAAGCAAATCGGGCATGATTTCGCGGCTCAACGTACTATCGTCATTGAGGAACTCCTGGCCGATGTCCAGGTAATGGACCATTTGTTCGTCAGCAAACGTGGCGATTTTCTTGTTGGCTGCCTCGTTGACCTTTCGACGCACATCTTGGTTGTCCGGACCACGGGGAAAAATTGCCAATACCAAGATCTTAGCAGACGGAAGTCGAAAACGAATCTCCCGGATAATCGACTCAACGCCGGCCGCGATCTCATCACTGGTATTGTCGCGGGAGTTGTTTGTGCCAATCATCAACACGCAAGCTTTTGGCGCAACGTTGTCGGTATTTCCATGCTGCAACCTCCAGAGCACATGTTGCGTTCGGTCGCCACTAATGCCCAAATTGACCGCCTTGCGTTGCTCGTAGAACTCTTTCCAGATTGCCCGGCCGCTGCCCTCCCACCCCTGAGTAATGGAATCACCCAAGAAGAGAATTTCGCCCGTTCCCGCTCGAGCTCGTTGAGTCAACAATGTGTGACGCCGCTGCCACCCGCTGCCCGTTCGCGGTAGTGGCGCGACGGCCGTGTGCCATATCGACGTCAATTGGGGAAACGGTGTGTTCTGATGATCAAATAGGAAGATGCCCTTCTTGTTACTGGTGACGATATCGACTCTTCCGTTGCCGGTGACGTCTCGAGTGACGATCTGCCGTCCGACTCCTGAATCCGAGTCGATCAGGTGCGGTTCAAACCAAGTCCGATTTTCGTCCCGACGTAACAAGAATGCGTACAGCACGGACGGGTCGCGTGCGCCCTGGTCGGCGCCATTGTGGGCCCAATAACATTTGCCCGTAATGATGTCTTGCAATCCGTCGCCATCCAAATCTGCCATGGCGAGTGCATGAAGTTGCGAGAAACTCACGCCAAATCGGTTGTCACTGCTACGATCATCCATGATTCGATGGACGCGAAACGGAGGTTCGTTGTCATCTCCCGTCAGCTGCTCGTGCCACACCAATCCCCAGCCGTGTCCATCAAGACTTGTGATGACGTCGGTATTTCCGTCTCCGTCCACGTCAAAACAATGCATTTGGCCGCCACCGCGGCGACGGCTAAACGGATAGTGGTGCGCTTTCCACGTTGGGTCGCCGTCGAGCGATTTTGGTTGCTGCCACCAGCCAGTCGACGTCACAATATCTAGACGGCCATCACCGTCAATATCGCCGACACCCAGCCCATGGGTATATTTGTGCCACGTGCCCTGTGACGAACATGGGTGAAACAACCACGGGTCACTCGGTTCTTTGCCAGGGGCAACGTAGCCCAATTTTCCGCCGAATGAACAGACGATCTCTTGAATGCCGTCGCCCGTGATGTCGACGTAGGTTGGAGACTCGTTGTCGATCGCCTCCAACACGAGGTGCCGTTCCCAGAGAACCTTCGGTTTGGTCGCCCCGACTCGGCCTGGGTTCCGGTACCAATATGCGGGCGTACCCGGCAAGCCGAATCTCAGAATGTCTTGTAGGCCGTCATCATCAATGTCGTCGACAAACGAAAAGAAAGTGTTGCTGTAACCGCGATCATTCGGAAAGTTCGTTCCGTCATAGAACAAGTGCGCCGTCCCAAAGGCTGGGCCTTCAAACCACAGGGGTCCACAGACCAGATCCAAGTGTCCGTCGCCATCGATGTCGCCCGTTTGAATTCCCTCAGCAAAATACTGCTGGTCGAGTACCCGTTTTAGAAACTGAGGCGGCGCATTCTCACCTAACGCTGGACCGGCGAACCAAGCCGCCAAAACCAGGACGAGGACGAAACGACTTTGCGGGCGAAACGCGGGAACCAAGTCTGGATCTCCGGCAGGTGGAGGGCAACATTAACAATAATGACGAGTTTACCGATTGTAAGCCCCAACTGACTTAATCGTACCCCGCTACCGAACAAAGAACCATAATCTGACGCTGTCACACTCGTTTTTCGTGGTGACGAGCGTTCTAGTGCGAGAGATTTCGCCGATGGTTGTGACGGTTACGACTATTGTTTGGCGTCGGAGGATTCGACGGGAATTGTGGATCGTACCGTTCGATAACCAAGACGTGTGGACAGAGTCTGCACCGAATGATCGTCTTTGAGTACGAACGGAGTCACTCATTTGGTTTCTTACCGGAAAAAGCCCATTTTCCTGAGCGTTATTATATGCGTCAGCATGGTCATGATGAATGCTGGTGTTCCGGTCGTGGCGGCACCACCGCACGTGATCGGTCAGCGCGAACATCCGTTCGACCCAGACTGGTTGGAGATCCGGGCGCTGATCAATGTAAAGTGCGTGGGATGCCACCGCCGCGACTCCGATCGCTTCGACTTTTCGACTTACGAATCACTGATCGAAGCTGGCCGAGAGGACGGGTATGCGGCAATTGTGCCCGGCCAGCCCGAAGAGTCGACTCTATGGGAATACGTCTCCTGGAACGCCAATGCGCGAATCGACACCGAGTTACCGGACACGCCTTACATGCCGGAAGAAAAGACCGAGTGGTTGACGCCGCGTCAGCTGAACTTGGTCTATCGCTGGATCAAGAATGGCGCGTTGCAGTACGTGCTTCCCAATACCTGCAACATCACGCCCCTAACCGAAGTAGATTTCCCTTCGGCCAAGGAGTGCAAAGCGTGTCATCCTCGCTATTACGACGAGTGGTCTCGCTCGATGCACGCGTATTCGCAGCATAGCCCCATTTTCGAAGCGTTCAACCTGATGCTTATCGAACGAACGGGCGGGACGATTGGGACATTCTGCACCCGTTGTCATACACCCATCGGCACCGCGCTCGGGGAGAACGAGTCGGTCCGTAATGTGGATCGTTCGCGAATTGCCAGAGAAGGTATCACTTGTATTGTCTGTCATCGGCGCGTTAAGCCGAGTTACAAATCGAGTGGGCGAATCTACATGCAACCGGGTGAAGCGACATTGACGTGTGTGCATGGCCCGTTCGAATCGAGTGCGGAACGAACATTGGGCACGCATCCTTCAGTGCGATTTGCCTACCTCAAGTCGTCCCAATTCTGTGGCGAATGTCATGATGTGACGAGTCCCACCGGTGTTCGATTGGAAGAGGCTTTTAGTGAATGGCACAACAGCCCGTCCGCAGCCGATGGAGTAACATGTCAACACTGTCACATGGGTGAGGAACCGGGACGACCTATCCTCGATGACCAACGACCATTGGGCTACGCGGCGACGGTACCGGGTGTTGAACAGAATCTGTTACCGCTGAGGCGTCTTTCGACGCACACTTTTGTCGGCCCGGACTACTCGATGCTTCCGGACACCGAGTTTCCGGAGAAACTAGACTGGATGTACGAACGGGATTATCGCGATCCAGCAAACCTCATACCATACCGGCGGCGAACACTGGATGACTTGCGGCGGAAGAACCGTCGCAGCAATGAGCTGGCGCGGATCGACCGTTTTCGGCTGTTGAAGAACGCAGCCAAGATTCAGGTGCACCACCCGCTTCGGGTGGCGGCCAATGCCAAGATCCATGTGCGCGTGGATATCCAGAGCCTGACTGCCGGACATAGTTTCCCGACCGGCTTCACTGCCGAACGACAGGCCTGGATCTCGGTTGAACTCATGGACCCAAGTGGTCAACGCGTCTTCGCCTCCGGATACCTCGACTCAAATTTCGACCTCTGCGACAACCATAGTCACGATGTCCTTGCAGGGAAACTGTTGCCGGATCGTCATCTGTTCAATTTGCAGAACAAGTTCGTCGCCTTAGGACATAAAGGAAGTGAATTGTCGCCCGTCTTGGCAGTGAATCGAACGCTGCGGCCCATCAACTTTGTCAGACCGACGAATGAAATCGCGCAATCCGTCGGCCGGGCCTCGGGATTTAGAATCGCCAAGTACAGCCTGCCGCCTCTGCGAGCGGCTGGTCGCGTCTATCCGATCAAACTTCCAGCCGTTTGCGGATGGTATCGTTTGCAGGTCAGGCTCAATTTTCGGCAGCTGCCACCCATTTTGCTCGACCACATTGGAACACCGCATCTAAAACACCTCTTGGAGATCGTCGTCATTGACGAGTACGAAGAGTCGATCTGGGTTGGTCCCCAGACGGCACACTTGCAACTTGGAGTCGCCCGCTAGTCGAAATTCTCATGGACGTTTACCGCATCCTATTCACCAATACCTCGATGGTCGTCGGCCTACTGGCGAGCCTTTGGGTCGGCATTGTGGATGCTCAACAACTTCCAAACGGCAGCGTCCTCTCCGGAACCAGTCGATACAGCGATGTTGCGTCGATCGGATACGGAAATGCCTCCAACATACGGCTGGCTTCTCTTGCCGATGATACATCGGATGCCTTACAAGGTGGTGGGGCGATTTCGCCCGCCCAGTGGCCGGCACATCTTCAGTCAGGTTCCTTTCCCGTTTTACCTCCCGATCCGTACCAAGACGAATTGGAGCCGTTACCTGATTTGGATGAGGAACTCTGGAACCATGGCGGTAGTTATCTATATCGTCCCGAGGGTGAGCAGCTCAATTGGCCAGACAAAGCAGAGGCTCACTATAAGTATTTGAGGTTGCCAAGCGATTGGATTGCGCCCGAGCCGTGGACAATGTTTGCCGACTTCTTGGGTCCAGATGCCGTAAAAGACTACCCTCGCCTGCGGTGGCCACACGGTTACAGTTGGGAACCAAGGCTGGTCGGGTACGGTTCCTACGAGGTTTTTGCAACGGCCTTCGAGCAGGGCGGGAATGATGTTATCGCCTGCGGCCATCAATTGGTGGCCGATCTTGACCTGCGGCTTACTGGCACTGAACGGTTTCATGTTCAGTTTCGACCCTTTGGTGAAGAGAACACGGGTGGCTCGTACGTGCGTATCGACAACCCGACCGTGTTCGTAAACAACTCGACAATTGCGCCGCAGCGATATTGGTTTGAAGGGGAACTTCACAGTATTTTTTCGGGGTTCGTTGACCCATTTAGTCCACTGGACATTGGCCTGACAGTTGGGCGATTCCCGTTTGCGCTACACAATACGCTACTGATGAACGACGAGATTGTTGGCGTCGTCCTGAGTAAGAACACGATCTACCTCGGCCCGCTTAATAACTTGAACATGCGGTTGGTTTATGGCTTCAATGAAGTCGACGCGTTTGACGGTGCCGGTGCTCAACTGATCGGTCTGCATGCCTCAGCGGATCATCGTGGCGTATTCTATGAATCGACGTACGCGTTTGCCAGCCACGATTCCGACTCTGGTCGGAACTCGCATTTTGCCGCCATCAGCCGCACAAAACTTTACGGCCGGAACAACATTTCGGCCCGGGCATTTTTGAAATGGGGTGACCAATCGGGACGCGGCGGCGGTGAACTGTTCACGCTGGAAGCAAATCGAGTCTATCACCTGCACCGTCCCGTCTGTGACGTGCGACATTTCCTGTTGTTTGCAAATGCCTTCGTCGCCAGCGAGGGTTGGACGTCGTTGGGAGGTGGAAATTTCAATCGCGTCAGAACGGCGTTCGAAGTCAATCCGTTGGTCCGCATCGCAGCCGGTGTGGCGAGTCGTGATACGGTTGGCTTGGCTGTCGGCGCACAGATCTTTCGTCGCTTTGACGACGAGTCATTTGTGCCGGAAATTGCCATCGAGTTTCCGGGCGGGGAACCGGTATTTGGTATTGGTTTGCGATACCTTCGCAAGACAAGCGAGCGGACCTTTTTCGATGTTCTGGGAACCGCAAATATTTCGGGCGACCCTCAATTCGATCGTTTGGGTTTGTTCCTGTCGCATGTCACCTTATTCTGAACGCGGATCCGGTTCCATTTACCGGGACCGGGATCCCCACGGATTCTCCGTGTGCTAGAGTTGGGGGTTGGCTGGAAGCCAACCAGTCCACCGGCCAATCACGTGCCAAGCTAATGGGAAGTTCCCATCGCCAGCTGCGTCAAAGTCCGGAACCTAGGATATAGAGCCAGGTTCCCAGCGCGAGCGCGACGACCATGTGCCCGATGACGGTGGCCAAAAACTGAATTTGGAACGAGGGCTTGGTCGTCTTGTGGTGTAGGACCTTCTGTGCGAGCCAAGCACCGGGCCAACCACCGAACTGACCGACTGCGAGCAGCGTGGACTCGGGAATGCGGTCGCCATAGTGCTTCGCCTGCCGCCGGTCAAACCAATAGAGGCAAAATGCGGCGATTGAAAGAACCGGCACACCTATCACTAGGTAATACAAAAAATAGGTCATGCGACACCCTTGGGTCGAACGTCGTCAAAGATCGACGCTACGAACTTGTACCAGCTTAGTGGAGTTCCTCCTCGAGTGGGAGCATCTCGCAAATTTGGAGGAAAAAACAGCCCCAACCTCTCGGCATCTCATTGGAGAACTTTCCCGCTAGCCCTGTACCTGCGGGCCTGATTATTGAGCTAGAATGGTCCGCATACTTGGTGAAGTCCGTATTTTGTGGAGCTATTGCATGAGATTCCCAACATCTGCCCTGCTCTCGGTAGTCCTCCTTATCGAGGGCGTCTCGACGGCCTTAGGGGCGGGATTGGACGCTGAATTGCTTAAAGTGCGAGCGATCGGTCCCAGAGGCGAAGGGCACGAACAAGCCATCGAAGCCATACGAAAGGTGTCTCAGGCCGAGCTGGACCAACTCATCGAGATTCTAGATGCCATGAAGGCGGCAAACCCGCTGGCGCGAAACTGGCTGCGAAGCGCTGCAGAACGTGTCGTCCAGCGCGGCGACAATGCCAAACGATCAATGCCCACTACACAACTCGTCGACTTTCTGAGAAACACGGCGAACGATCCGCACGCGCGTCGCCTGGCATACGAGATATTGGTGGCTCACGACGCGGGTTTCGCCGGAAAGTGGAATATGCGTTTTCTGGACGACCCGAGTTTGGAGTTGCGGCGAGATTCCGTGCAGGTGCTACTCGACCAGGCCGACAAGCTCAACAAGGCCGCCGATAGTGCGGCTGCGGCTGATAAGTTTGGTGCGGCGTTAATGGCGGCGCGAGATTTAGACCAAATTACCTCCGCTGCCGCTGCACTGGAAGAATTGGGAACGAAGGTCAACGTCAATGATGTGATGGGCTTCATCATGAGTTGGCACTTGGCGGCACCGTTTGACAACACGGACAAAGCGGGATTCGACGTCGCTTACCCACCAGAAAAAGGCGTCGATTTGAAGGCGACCTACAGCGGCAAAGACGATACAGTGAGATGGATTGCCTATAAGGCGGACGCGAAGTTCGGGATCATTGACCTCAACGAAGCGATCGCCAAGCACAAAGGAACGATCGGATATGCATACGCCGAGTTCTTCGCCGAGAATGCTCGCGAAGTTGAGATTAGGATCGGCTGCATCAACGCGAACAAGGTGTGGCTTAATGGAAAATTACTGACCACCAATCACGTCTACCATGCGAACATGTTCGTCGATCAGTACAAGGGCATCGGCCGGATCAAGGCGGGCAAAAATACGATCCTGTTGAAAATTGCACAAAACGAACAGACCGAGGATTGGGCACAGCGGTGGCAATTTCAACTTCGCGTTTGCGACGCACTCGGGGGGGCTGTCAAGTCGACAAAATGAGCGAGCTTTTCGAATCTGTTTAGCAACGTGAGCGTTGGAGAACATAAAATGAAATCGAACCAACCGTGGTTTGTCGTATTGATTTTAGCGGTGGTGTTTGGAGTCGGTGGTGATTGGCCCCGTTTTCGAGGTGGCGATAGCAACAGCATCGCTTTGGATGCAAAACCACCGACCGAATTAAGCGAAGGTAATGTCGCGTGGAAAAAGGAACTTCCTGGTCGCGGACCATCCAGCCCGATCGTGGTCGACGGCAAGGTTTTGGTGACGTGTAGTGATGGAGTGAAGCAGGATCGCATCTACGTCGTTTGTTTCGACGTAGACAGCGGAGACGAACTCTGGAGACGTCAGCTATGGGCAACTGGGCGGACAGCGTCCCACCCAACGAGTGCTAATGCGGCACCGACGCCGGCCAGCGACGGCGAGGCAATTTATGCGTTCTATTCTTCTAACGACTTGGCCTGCATCGAATTGGACGGCACACTTCGCTGGTACCGCGGGTTGGCATTTGATTACCCGAAAGCCGGCAATGATATCGGCATGGCCTCGTCGCCGGTCATTGTCGGTGACGTTGTAGTTGTTCAGATCGAAAACCAGGGCGACTCATTTGCGACAGGAATTAACTGCAAGACAGGCAAGACCATTTGGCGGCTTGATCGCGAGCCGGTCGCGAACTGGAGTTCACCCGTTCCGCTGACGGCCGTTGGCAGTGATGCACCCAGCGGCGTTTTGCTGCAATCGCCCAGTGGATTGACCGCGGTCGATGCGGCGACAGGCAGCGTGCTGTGGACTCATGAAAGTGGCTGTGATGGAACGTCCTCATCCGTCAGTCGACCGGGGCGGATTTACTTTCCATCCAGCGATGGAATTACTGCCTTGGATACGACAAAAAGAGAACCGGAGACCATCTGGAACGCAAGGCGGCTCCGGCCCGGCGCTGCGAGCACGATCGTTGATGGTAACCAGGTTTACGCCGTGAATCGCTCTGGTGTATTGACCTGTGCCAGCGCCGTCGACGGCCAACAACTTTGGCAGCAGCGGCTGAAGGGTTCGTTCTGGGGGACTCCTGCGATCGCCGCTGGCCACATGTATCTTGTGAGCCAGGAAGGTGATCTGCAGATCGTCAAATTGAGCAAGGATGCTGCCGAAGTCGTCAGTGAGTTCTCATTGAAAGAGAAAATTCAAGGTTCGATTGCGATTGCCGACAACGCAATTTTTATTCGGAGCGACGCACACCTTTGGAAATTGGCGCACTAGCGAGAGGATCTTCGATTGAACGAGACGGACCGAATCGAAATACGACCGTGTGGACCACTGCTAGCTCGCGTGCGTCCACCCGGCTCAAAGAGCATTACCAATCGAGCTCTGATCTGCGCCGCATTGGCCGAGGGAAAGTCGAACCTCTACGGTACCCTCGACAGTGAAGACACGCAGGTGATGGTGTCAGCTTTGGAGCAACTCGGCATTTCCGTCGATCGCAACGGTTCGTCCCAACTGGTGGTCCATGGACGAGGTGGTACGCTTCCCATCGACCAAGCCGATCTCTTTGTGGCAAACAGCGGAACAACGATCCGATTCCTAACGGCCATGTTGGCGACGATTACGGGGCGGTTTCGGTTGGATGGCGTGCCTCGGATGAGAGAACGTCCCATTGCCGACCTCATTGAAGCGATCGGGCAACTTGGAGCTGCTGCCGAGTCAGAGTTGGGCACTGGAGCGCCACCTGTGGTCATCAACTCGACGGGCATGAGTGGTGGGACGGCCGTGCTGCGAGGCGACATTTCCAGCCAATTCCTGAGTGGTTTGCTGATGGCAGCGCCGAATGCCAAGAATTTGGTCGAATGCAAAATCGATGGGGGCCTGGTCTCCAGGCCCTACGTGCGAATGACGTTGGCGGTCATGGAAGCATTTGGCATTCAGGTTGATGTCGCTGGGGATATAGACACGGATGACCATTTGGTATTTACGGTTGCCGCACCTCAAGCGTACCATCCCCTAAACTATTCCATCGAGCCAGACGCGACAGCTGCGAGCTACTTTTGGGCAGCCGCTGCCATTTGCGGAGGGAGTGTTGTGGTGAAGGACCTCAACATGTGTTCGATCCAAGGCGACGTTCGTTTTTGCGAGTGCCTTGAACGGATGGGGTGCACTGTACGTAGCATGGAAAACGGCCTGGGTGTCGAGCGAGAGCCCTCGCAGCCATTAGTCGGAATCGATGTCGATATGAATGGTGTGAGTGATACGGTACAGACGTTGGCCGCCGTTGCCGTCTTTGCGGACGGACCAACACGCATTCGCGGAGTCGGACACATACGGCATAAGGAGACGGATCGCATTGGCGACTTGGCTCGTGAATTGCGTAAAATCGGCGCGGATGTCAACGAATACGATGACGGGTTAGAGATCGTACCCAAGTCCTTACGGGCTGCCGAGATCGAGACTTATCGGGACCACCGTATGGCCATGAGTTTGGCGCTGATTGGACTGCGAGTTCCAGAAGTTGTGATTCTCGATCCGCAATGCGTCGACAAAACCTACCCTCACTTCTTTGACGACCTTAGTCAGGTGACCGGAGGCGAACAATGAACATTCAGAAAGTGGATCCGCTCGCACCTCGTGACGGTACGGAGACTTCGCCAGAAGTCGCCCTCAATCGCCGGAAGTGGCTCAAGCGTACAGCGGCAGTCGGGGTCACGGGAGGGATGATCGCCGCTGGGGCTTATTGGGCGGGGCAACGACTGAAAGGCACGGACGAGGAAGTTCTCACGCATGGGGTGATCAAGGAAAAACCTGACCTCAATCTCTATCCGGCAAAACTCGAAGAGCGATTTGCTTACGAACGTGACGAGACGGACCGCGCCGAAGCGGCTCGGTATGCGAATTTCTACGAGTTTTCCCGCTACAAATATGTCTGGCGTTTTGTCGAAGATTTCAAACCACTGCCGTGGAAATTGACCGTTGCAGGCCACTGCAACAAACCGTTTGAAATTGACTTTGAAGACTTGCTACGCCGTTTTGCCAGCAGTTTTCGGGAACGCCAATACAGGCACCGATGCGTCGAAACCTGGGCGATGGCCGTTCCGTGGACCGGTTTTCAGCTCTCGGAGTTGATAAAAGCCGCCGAACCAACCGCAAAGGCAACCCACGTCCGCTTCGTCTCCTTCCTGCGACCCGATGAGGCGACGAACCAGGAGACCGACGATGCCTTCCCCTGGCCCTATGTCGAAGGATTGACGCTCGAAGAGGCCACCAATGAACTCACGTTTCTGGCGACAGGTATGTACGGTGAACCTCTGTTCAAGCAGCATGGTGCCCCATTGCGGTTGGTTGTGCCCTGGAAATACGGTTACAAGAGCATCAAGTCGATTGAACGCATCGAGATTGTCGATAGCGAGCCGCTGCCGTTTTGGACCGAGATCAAACCGGATTGGTACCCCTTCCGCTCGAACGTGAATCCCTCCGTTCCCATCCCTTGGAACCAAAGCAGGGAGCGGATGTTGGGAACGGGCGAGCAGTACGACACTCAGATGTACAACGGGTACGGTGAATACGTCACCCATATGTATCCAGGGCGGGTCTGAACCGTCAACGCGTGGACGCTAATTGGCGTCCACGATCGGCCACGCAAGGTGGCAAGACGCGTGTGGATTGGGCCGCGTTTAGATTTCGCGCACGCTGTCGAAAAACAGATCAAATCGATCCGATCGAAGAAGCCTCGTCTTTGGCAAGGAACTGGTCAGCTTGACGCAGAAGTTCCTCGACTTGATCTAGATCTGGTTCAGCGCTGCAAAGATCCTCGTCGCCAGTCGCTGTGAACGAAGCACGGCAATGTCGACACTTGACCGGTTTGCCGAGCAGTTTGATTTGAATCTGCAATGGCCGCCCACAGGTGGGACAATCCAGATGGAAATAGGTGGCATGAGACATGCGGCATCTCCTTCTACCGAAGCCACGATTTGGAAGAGCCCGTTATCATAAGGAATATGCTTTCCGGTTGCAAGAATTCCTTTGCAGTTTTATAGTGGTGTCAATTTTTACATTGGACAGCCAGGCGACGTGAGTTTTGGGCCGGTTGAAGCAAGCGGTACTGAGCGAACGTGCACGATTAGCCAAGAAAATGCCGATGGTATCGATAGTGAAGCGCAGTTTGGGTAAAACTCCTGTCATTACCACGCCCCATTCGGGTGCCCAAGTGGTGATCGTTGATGGGCTTTTGGTGCGGTTTTTCCATCTGAGACGACATGTTAGTTCATCGCTACCGAGTTTTTGCCGCTATGGTCTTAAGATTGGTGCTCTTCTGTTCTCTCTTTGTGCTCAGACCGCCGATGGGGTGGGGCGAGGAGGGTCTCCCCTGGTCCCAGGTCGAGAATTCGGTGCGAAGGTATTTTGCGGCCAATTGGAACGACAAGCAGATTAATTTGATGACTCAAGGGCACGCCAGTTTGGCCTTGCGCCAGCTGGATCATTTGGGTTGGCAGGTCGAGGACCAAAAGGACATTCTCAAGGGCATTCCGGCCGATAGTGACTATTTGATCCAGGTCTTGTCCTCGGCGTCCGGACAGAAGCTGCTCAAGCACCTACCGAACGAAGAAATGCTGTACGATCGCCTCGACCGAATCATCAAACAGCCTGGTGGGCGTCGTCTGGTTCGGGACATGTTGAAACTGCCCGATGGGTATCGATACGCCAAAGCAAATCGTCCTCGCGGCGTTCCGGCGATGAACGAATTCTTGCCAAAAACACGCAAGGGCAAGGATCAGGTAATTCGTAACTACGGGAAGCCAACCGGTCGCATCTACACATTAGACCAGTTCATCACGCGCCTTCACGAGTCACACGACGAGCTGGTGGCCAAGGCCTCGAAAAAGCGTTAGGACCGGTGGCCGGAAGAGCGCGGTGACCATCCTCGGAAACTGCGACGCGGTTGTTAGCGGCGTCGAATGGACTTGATGATAATCGGTTCGATCGGTGTGCTGACGAGCGTTTCGGTATCGTGTGTTGGACGCTTGGCAATCCGTTCGAGCACATCCATACCGCTCGTCACTTTCCCGAAGACCGCGTACCCCCATTTTTCGTCGTCTTCCGCATCTTCTTTGTAGTCGAAGAACGAATTCTCTCCCAGGTTTACGAAGAAATGCGACGTCGCGCTGTGCGGGTAATCTGCCGAGCGACTCATCGCCACGGTGCCTTTGGTGTTGGCCAAACCGTTATCGGATTCATTGCGAACTGCCGCCCTGGGGACGATTTCCGTCAGGTCTGCCAGGAACCCTCCACCGATGACAAAATCGGGGTTCGAATAGTGCATGATCGTATGGTCATAACTGCCCCGCTCTACATAGTTGTACAAGAAGTTGTCCACGGTCAGTGGTGCGTTCTCGGCATCCAGCGTGATCTCGAAGGTCCCGAGGTTGGTCTCCACCGTCACAACCGGTGCGGGTTCGTTGACGGGAGTCCGAACTGCAGCCCTATCGGTTGAACGAAGTTCAGCGCCTGCCGTGTTATCGGACTTGGGGGAGGAAGACGGTTTCCCGGAGACACTGGCCGGAGTTGGGTCGCCACCACATCCCAGTGTCAGTAAATTGACCAGCAGGGCTGCGACACCAAATCCAAATGCCCGTTGTGTATTCACGCTTTCAAACCTCCTTGTCGGTCGCGCCACGTATCCGATCCGTCGGATCTCCGTCGTCCAACGAAAAATTCGTCCCGCGTAGTGTGATGCCTCTAGGCAAATTACGCAACAGCAATCGGGGTTTGCAGTGTCAAAGATCGGATCGGGGCGATTGGCGAGTCACATCGACCACGATGTTGATGGCCCATCCCCGAAAAGTGAGCCACATTTGCTGGTTGGACCTGATTCACCGATTCGGGTCACTGGTAGTCGATCCACTGCAGCCACGTCCAATGGTCGAAAATCCACGGCTGGGTCCAGGGGTTATTCAGGCCGTAATGGACTGAAAAGGCGCCGATGGCGAACATCAAGTAACAGACTCGTCGCATCCATGGCCGTCCACTGGCCCAATCGGCAACCGGCAACAAGGCGAGCAGCCAAAACGGGATAAACCAGAACATCCAGCGAAATCCACTCGACACGCCGCCGTAGTTGCGATCGTGTTCGGGGCGCAGCACATAGAACGAGAGACAGACCACGGCCAACAGCAGAACCGACAGAGCAAACCAACGCCGCTCATCCTTCGCGCAGGCGTAGACTCCCAATCCGACGAAAGCGAGCAGCCAGAGCGGTGTCAGGGAGAAGATTCCATGGTGCCCGGCCAACGCATGAAAAGCGTAGACGGCCCGGCTTGGCTCCCCTCGATCAACACCTTGTTTATCGCCCTTCCAGTAGCTGCGACGGCGAGTGGGAGTTTTGTCAATCGGGTAGTCATACCAATCATCCCAGCGGTACGCCGTCCATTTTCCCTCGCCCTGTTGCAGGGC
>DUDC01000241.1:0-304 GCA_012959465.1 Planctomycetaceae bacterium | reverse complement strand
ACGAAAGCAGCTTTCTTTCACTTTCCGGTAACGAATCTCGAATTTCCTTTACCGTCGGTTTTTTGTAATCGGCGAACTGGTCGTTCGGCAAATCTGCAATCCGCGTTCCTAAGCCGCGGTGGGCATAGGCCGGTCGAAGACTGTTGTGCACCCGGTAGTTGATCACAAAGAACGTCACAACAATCAGAGCTGCTCCCAAGCAAGTGCCGGTCAGCGCATGACGAGGATTGCGGACCAGACTGAAAGCCAATACCAAGCATAGAAAGGAGAGTGCCGGTAGTTCGTTGGCAGAAGTAAAGGCTGC
>DUDC01000240.1 GCA_012959465.1 Planctomycetaceae bacterium | reverse complement strand
TGACGGTGCATCACGAGGCAATTCGCTCGATCGCTTGGCAATCATTATTCAAGTCTTACAACTCACCGAGCAAAAAGTTCCCAAATTCGAGCGGACGCTCGTTCGAGCGATGAAACAAATAATGGTGAGCTATCGCGCAATACGTGAGGCCGATTCCTTCACCTTGGTCGCAATTGCTAGAATGGGCCTCGAGAATTATTAATCCCGCAAGGTCAGGCGGCAGCGGGAAACCGATTTGAACGCGTAACCTACCCGCGACCTGGTCGTGCCAAACCACCCTCACCAGACCGGCTTCTGATCATGACACGACAGCATTATGATGCCATCGTCCTTGGTTTGGGCGGGGTCGGAAGTGCTGCCGTGCTGCATGCGGCGCGACGAAACTTGCGAGTGCTCGGCCTTGAACAGTACACGCCCGCCCATTCACGCGGCAGCTCGCATGGTCATACGCGTGTGATCAGGAAGGCGTACTTCGAACATCCCGATTATGTTCCACTGCTGATCGATGCCTATCAGCAATGGAGCGTTTTAGAAGAAGAAACTGACACGCGGTTGTTCGAGCAGGTCGGAATCCTACAGATCGGTCACCCGGAAGGTGACGTCTGTCACGGCGTCCTGGAGAGCGCTCGAGAACACGGGTTACCGATCGACGTGCTGCAGCCAGTCGATTTTCGAAAACAGTTCCCAGCCGTTCATATTGCCGACCATGAGATTGCGGTTTTGGAGCCGCAAGCTGGATTCCTGTACATTGAACGCGCTGTTCGAACGCAACTCGATCAAGCAATGGATCGCGGTGCTGTACTCCAGTTCGAGGAACCCGTACGGGAGTGGCGGATGACGACGAATCAGGGAGTTTCAGTGACGACCGACAGGGCGACGTATGTGGCCGACCGACTGATTGTCGCTGCCGGTCCGTGGGCCGAACGACTGCTACCGCCACTTGCCGGACACCTACAAGTGCTTCGCAAACACCTCCATTGGTTCGCCTGCTCGAACCGACATCTCGACCTGAACAGATTTCCGGTCTTCTTTTTCGAAACGCTTGACGGCGAATTCTACGGATTCCCGTGTCTCGATGATCGAGGGCTAAAGGTAGCAGAGCATACGGGCGGCGCAAAGATCGAGCGGCCTGAGGAGGACCCGATTCAGGTTGAACCGGCCGATCTCTCACGTGTCGAGGCGTTCCTTTCCGAACGCTTTCCTGGAACAGCGTTTCGCCATTCTGATCACGTCACGTGCTTTTATACCGTCACACCCGATCGTCATTTTGTGGTTGACCGACATCCGCAACACCCGCAAGTTTCGTTCGCCGCCGGACTCTCTGGGCATGGTTACAAATTCGCTCCAAGTTTGGGTCGGGCGTTGGTCGACCTCGCTATGGATGGACAGACGGAATTACCGATCGATTTCCTCCACTTGGGCCGTCTTAGTGGGCATTAAATGCACAGTCTCCACACTCGCGAATTTCCTGGACCACCCTTTGGTTTGCGCGATATCCCGAACAGGTAAGTCCGCGCTGTGGGGTAACGCTTCTGAGGGTACCCACCGTCCGTTGGCGCGTTGCATCTACGGCCCTTTTTTAGATGGGAAAACCAATGACTGACTCCGAAAAATCGAGCGTCCGCGACGATCCGCCGAAGAAGATCACACTCTGGCGGGTGACTGGGTGGAATTGTCATCCTTAGCGTCGCCTCCTGCCTTGTCATGGCCGCTTTGCAAAGCGATGGCTTGGTCACAGCACTCGACGGTACAACGGAACCGCGTGACCACAATCTACCGCTGATCAAGAAGAAGGAATCGCTTCCAGACTACCAGGTGATCTTGAATCTCACGAACGGCCATCATATTCGCCTCGGTGTTGTGCCGGACAAGTCCGCTGTCGATGGCCTCACATGGGACCTGAGTGAGCCTGTCTGTCTTGCCGACATAGCCGGTGTCCCATTGCCAGAGCAAGACAAATTAGTCTCCGATGCGGTCACCGAAGTGCCGATCACAAGTGACTCGGTGACCCAGGATGGCTATCGATTCGACTTCAGCTCGAAACGCTCGACATCCGTCGGTGTACGTTCGTTTTTTGGCACGCCAATCGGTCAAGCTATCGTCGCCGGATTCGCAATCGCCGTGCTGGTATTGATCCTGAGCATGTTCTGCGCCTGACTCTCTGCAGATTCAATGTGCTCAATGTGTGGCACTGGCTTCGCCAGTGTAGAAAATGTCGATATCATCGCGTGATCTTGCAAAAACCCGAGGCTAGCGTCTTCGGCTCAAATCCACAGTGCCATGCAACAAACGGGTAGCGGAGGGAACCAGACAACCTTAACTCGAGTGGTCTAACGCGTCAGTCAGCGACTCGCTACTTGCCGTTTTTTGGCCGGCGAGGATGAAACCTTCTGGCGAGTGTCCTCGGTTTATTTCCACGAAGTCGCGGATTTGCGTCGCATCGAAACTACCGAGTGTTTGCAGATGAGCCCATGATGCTAAGGCGATGGCTGAAGTGTTTTGCGAACGCGGTGTGAGGATCACTCCGGAGTTCGTCCCACCGTCTTGAACCAGCTGCTCCAGAGCGGCCTTGTCAATGGCGCTGAGCAGGTTCGGGTTGTAACTGATCCACACGTGACCGTG
>DUDC01000239.1 GCA_012959465.1 Planctomycetaceae bacterium | reverse complement strand
GGTGACGGACGAGGATCTGGTGGCGATCAAAGGCCCCGAAGCCGACTCACCGACGCCGGTGAAACCTCCGCCCCCGCCAGCCGTGAAATCCGTTCCGGTGGTCGAGCAGGTACCCGTTGTCAAGCAGGTACCTGTGGTCGAGTCAGTTGAATCACTTGACAGCTTGGAATCGTCGGCCGGATTATCGACTGGCTTGGGAACACCTGGCGATTCAGTTATGTCTCCCGGATTTCAAAAGAAGAAGTTGCGTGACAATCCCTGGGATGGCCCACTGATGTTAGGCGGAGGCGGGGCGTTGGCTCTGCTCTCCTTCCTTCTCTACTTTCTCTGGGGCTCGCTCACTCAAGGAACGGCTCTTGAGATATTCAACTTGGCGATGAAGGACTATCAGACCGTCGCGTACACCAATGCAATGGACAAGTTCGACAAGTTCATCAAGCGATACCCGCGGCATGAACTCATCAGCGAGGCCCGCGTTCGTAAGAGCCTCTGTACTTTACGGATGGTCAGTGACTCGAAACGCAGCCCGGAAAAATCACTGGAACTTGCTCAGAAAATTTTGCCCGAAATCAAGGACGAGGCGGCGTTTCCAAAAATACGTGAGGAGTTGGCCTCGATCTTACCTGACATTGCCGAGGGCTTTGCCATCGAGGCCAGTGATGCTGGCACGCCGAGTGACGCGGAGGCTTTACTGGTCAAGGTCGATGAGGCGCTGGTCTTGGTGCATAACCAAGAGTATGTGCCTCCCTCCCTGTTGAGATCGCGCCAAAATCAGTTGGATAGAATTGGGGAGGCGACCACTCTGGTTCTGCGGGGCATCAATCAGGAGCGTGACTTGCTCACGGCCGTTAGGCATATCGCGGAATCAATAGCCAGGGGCCAAACTCGCGAAGCCTACGAAACGCGCGACAAGCTGTTGGCGGAATACCCGAGGTTGGAAAACGAACCTCGCCTCACCGAACAAGTTGAAAAAATCAGTCAGAAAGAGCGGAGTCAAGTCACGACTGTCGCCGGCGAAATATTGGGCGAAGGTGACCTTCCCAAACCTGCGGGTCAACACGTCGTATTGACCGGCACTCGTACCACCGCTCGGCAGCCATCAAGCGGCACACAGATTGTTGTTAAGGCGGGCGGAGCCGTTTACGGCATCGAATCGGCAAAGGGCAAAGTACTTTGGCGGCGGTTTGTAGGTTACGGAACGGCCTATCATCCCACGCCACTTCAAACTGCACCAGGTTCGGATGTGCTGTTGGTCGAGAGTCACTCCAACGCCTTGTTGCGGGTCCGTTCGGCGACCGGTGAAGTTGTCTGGCGTTTGCCGATCGGCGAACTGTTCAATGATCCTCAAATCTGGCGGAATCGAATTCTCATCGCTGCGCAATCTGGAAAACTCATGTCGATCGATACCGAAGACGGTTCGGCTTCTGAGTACGCGAAATTCAATCAGTCCCTGACAGTCGCGCCAGGTATTGCCGCCCAACGTTCGTACCTGTATCAAGTTGGCGACCACACTAATTTGTTTGTCATGCATCAGGATACGTTGGCATGTGCCGAAGTTTATTATCTGGCCCACGCGAAAGACACGGTCGTCGTGCCGCCGCTGTTGGCACACGGTCATCTGTTTGTTTTTGAGAACATCGGCCCCGACTTCTGCCACCTGCACGTCCTGAAAACAGACGCGCAGGGGTTGAAGCTGAAGCAAGCTCAGTCGCCCACACGAATTGCCGGCCATGTGGTGACGTCACCCGTGGTCGATCGTCAGCGGCTTGTGGTCACGACCGATTTGGGTGCGGTCCGCATCTTCGACGTTGATGGCACGAAGTCTCCGCCATTATCAGAAGATATCGAAGGTAAGAGCGATGCCGATTCGAATCCGGTCGTGGGATACGCAACGGTCAACCGGGCCGACTTGTGGGTCGGAAGGATCGGCTTGTCGAAGGCGCAGATCCTGGCCGCCAAAGCTCAGCTCGTTGTTGTTTGGTCAGGATTTGCTGGGGACACATTTGTGGCTCCCGCGATGTTGAGGAATAAGTCGGTCTTCCATGTGCGACGTCCCTTGGGTGCGCCTGGTTTTACGGTCGGTTCGAACGATGCTGACGACCCAGATCAGCAGTATTGGCAGACCGACGTGACCGTTCCTGCGGCGATTACGACTTTGGACGATTCCGGCAAACCGATGGTGTTTTCCCAAAAAGGTGCCTTCTTTCAGATTACGGATGAGGCTCTTCAGTCGGGATACCTGGCGCCCGTTTTTGCAGACGACCAGTCAAATATCTCCTACACGGCCGGGTTGAAGTTCGGCAACGTCGTGGCGATGTTTAGTCCAAGGAAAGCAGGACGTTTATTGGTCTTTGACCCCTCGCGGTCAACCACCGAAATGCGATCTTTTCGCTTGAATCTTCCGGATGACTCCGCTTCGGTACCGATCGCATTCCAGGACGCCATGTTGATTCCTCTCTCCAACGGGCAAATCAAACTTTTGGATGTTGCCACGGGGTCCGATAAGGCGGCGCCGTTTCACATCGGCACGACAGCCGGTGAAACGGTGCGATGGAATCGACCCGTTGTGGTGGCCAACGGAAGCCAGATTGTGATTGCTAACAACAAAAAACGCGTCCTCCGATTAGGCCTTCAAATGCAGGGACGCCCCCGACTTATCAAAGGCGCGGAAACGGTTTTGAAGGATCAAGTGGTGACGCCGTTAGCCGAGCTGGATAATTTCGTCTTTGCCGGAGCTCGGTACGACGATGCAGATGTGTTGCTGTCCTTCTCCGCGGCGAAACTAGTACCTCGAGATGTGACCCGCCTTGACGGCCGAGTGACGTGGGGGCCCGTCAGTTCTGGCGGTCGCATCCTGCTGACGACCTCAAAAGGCGAACTGCTCTGTTTTGGTTCAGACCAAAAGCAAAAGTGGTCGGTCGATTTGACGCATGGTTCGCCGACGGGTGAGCCGTTGGTCGTGGGTAGTGACTATCTGATCGCTACCACTGGCGGCGCCATCATGCGATTGGTTGTCGAGAATGGAGACTTGGGAGGCGTCACAGAAATCGGCGAACCATTGCACGGGACACCCCTGTTAGTCGACGGTAAAGTCGCTGCCGTCGGTAGTGGCGGTACGTTTTTTCTGGTTGACCTTCCGTAAGATGAAGGAACGGTGAGTTCATGTTTGGAATGCGATCCCGTCATCATGGTGGATTGTGGCGTTGTGAGTCTGTCTTCATGTGGGCAGCCATCGTGGTGGCACTAGCTCAGTCCGCGTCCGCGCAAGATCGAAAACTGTACCTCGAACGTTCAGCGTTCGATGTAATCGTCCTCAAGCGGGATGGAAGTCGCCACGAGATCATGCCGTTGAAAAGCCGATCGGCCGAGGTAAAACGAACGGGCTCGCTTAAGGTCAGGCTGATGTCTGATACGGCCGAAGAAAAAGTGATTAGTTGGGCGGAAATCGAGAGGATCGACCTTTTCGAAATCATGCTACTTGCCGAGGCCAACCGGTTTGTTGTCGCAAAGAAATTCAATGAAGCGTTTAAGGCATATAATCTGCTGCTTCAGGCGTATCCGAAGACGCCAGGTTTAGATCCGGCGATTCAGACATTCCTCTTCATCAACGCCGAGCATTTTGTCGCGGAGGGGCAGTGGAATCTGGCGATTTCAACTTTGGAGGAACTATTCGATCGTAACCCCGGATTTCAAAGGGGTGGCAAGTCGGTTTTTTCTTTGCTCTCGGATGTGGTCTCGTTGATCTTGGAGGATTTGATCGTCAACAAAAAGGACTTTCCATCAGCTCGACAGATGATCGTCAGATTGGATCTCAAATACACTAGTGGCGATCGCCGACTGGCGGCGACTGACAAGTGGAGGGGATCGCTCGTTAGCTTGGCACAGACCAAGATGGCCGCCCTAAAGCAATTGATCGATAAAAAGGAGTTTCTGGCGGCTCGAAATGTCTCAGCCGATATGATGATGATTTGGCCCGACCTCGACGGCGCTCGTGAATTAGCCGAGGGAACTGTCCGCAGCTACCCGATCGCAGTGGTCGGCGTGACGCAGCGCGTCAACACGCCGGATCCTTTGAAGATTGACGATTGGGCAGCTCGTCGCGCCGGCCGACTGACCGAACGGTCGCTGGTCGAATTTGTCAGCCCCAGTCCGGAGGGCGGGTATTACACCAGCCCCTTTGGTTCCGTCGAAAAGAGTGACGACTATCGTCATCTCTATTTTCAACTTCGTGCGAATTCACGTGGTGTCCGTTTGAGTTCCTACGAGCTTGGGGATTGGTTGTTAGCGATGGCGGATCCTGACGGGCCCCACTATCGCAAACGCTGGGCGGCAGTGGCCGAACGAGTGGAAGTAGAAGACGACACCCGTATACGAGTCGATTTACGGAAGGCCGATGTACTACCGGAAGGTCGCCTGCGAGTGCTGCTTTCGTCGTACCCTCCATTGGCCGAGCACGTGGCGTCGATGCGACCGTACAGCATCAAAGAAAACACTGAGGAACACGTGCGGTTCGTCAGGAACCCGACTGCGATTTCGCAGGGTGTCAATCCACCGGCCGAGTTGTACGAGCGATTCTACGCTAACTTTGACAAAGCTCTGGAAGATCTGCGTTACGGACGAATCGATATCTTGGATCGCCTGTTCCCGGCCGACACGGCAAAGTTGCTCGAGGACGGCGCGGCGGACGTTGTCGTGAAGCCCTACGCATTGCCCACTGTTCATTTTTTGGCATTGAACAAGGACCGCCACGCCTACCTCAAAAACAACGCGTTTCGGCAGGCGCTTATCCGCACCATTCCACGTGAACTAATCCTCGACCGGCTCTTGGATGGTCGAACTCTGTCGGGGTGTCGTGTCATCAGTGCACCGATCCCGGCGGGCCGTAGCATGAACGACACGTTGGCCTACGCGTACAACGAGAACATAAAAACTCGCCGATACGACAATGGAATCGGCCGGATCATGATGTCCGTGGCGAAGGGGCAATTTGAGGATATTGCCAAGAAGAAAAAGGAGGACCCACCGGCCCTCTTGCCGCTGACATTGGCTCATCCCGAAGACAAGATCGCCAGGTTCGCCTGCCAGATCATTGCCGATCAATTTGAGTTGATCGGCGTCGAATGCGTATTGAAGCAACTGGGAAAGGGGATGACGGACGATCCTCAACGTAACTACGACCTGTTGTACGTTGCGGCTACAATTAGTGAGCCAGTCGTGGACATTGAAAGACTCGTTGGCCGCGACGGCATCGGACGCACGGACGATCAATACGTAAACTACTACGTCCGACGCATCGCAGAAGCGACAAGCTGGCGAGACATTCGTCGGCACTTCGAGAGTTTGCACCAGACCATTTCGTCCGATGTAACCGTCATCCCATTGTGGCAATTGACCGAATATTACGCGCATCGTCCAGGCATTTATGGGCTCGATGACAACGTCGTCAACCTCTATCAAAACATCGACAACTGGGTGCTCAATCCGAACCCGTCGGACTTTGAATAAATGAACAGACCAAAGCGGACACAACTCCTGTTATTCGCGGCTCTGTTGCCGTTCGTAATCTCGCGACAGTCGGGAGCGCAATCCTGGGAATTTGCGCCCTACCGCATTCAGGTTTGGTATGGCGGCGAGCTGCTGGAACGTGAGTCGGGGTTGAACCGAGAGGCTTTCGAGGCGGCGTTAACCATGCAAGGTCGCGTCGTGGCAGGCGCGACTTGGAGTTTAGAATTTGGCGATGTGCCGGTGGGGATCGAGCCCGATTTGACGTCGGCAATTGAAAGCGTTTCTACCGAACTAGTTGCCTCTATCGTCGATCCGACTCCTGAGCCCGAACAGGGAGTGATCAAGCAGCCGGTCGATAAAGTCTTCCTCTTGGGATTAACATCAAAAAAATCTCGGTTGATCTGGCAGGCTCGCGAGTTTGATGTGCGTACTCGCACTTGGAGTGACGTCGCTACCGTACAGGTGAGTGGGCAGTCTGCAGTGATTCGCGGAGCTTTTCAGGCGATGTCGAATGCGTTCCGTCCGGTCTTGCGGATCGAGTCAAGTGAAGGCCGGGAGGCCAAAGCCAGGATCCGAGCCGGCGGGTTGGTCGTACGCCCCTACTCGCCCGCTAGAGTGACGGAGGGTTCGATAATTCAGCCGGTGATCCGTAACAACGACCGCGAGGGCCGCGTTCGTGAGAATGGCATCGAAGTCGTGGAGTGGACTTTGGGCGTCGTCGGCGCAAGCGAAACCAACTTCGTACCGATCAAACTTCATTCGGCGTTTGCCAACCCACTGGGAGTTCGGTCGAGCCGTCGGAAGCAGAAGTTAGCCTTGGTCGAACGGCGGCGATACGAGAGTACGATGCTGTACCTGAAGTCACGCGACGAGGAACAACGCCCGATGGCCGGATACGAAATCTACGCCAAGGACCCAGTTTCTAACACAAGCAAATTGCTTGGCGTTACCGATTGGCGTGGGGCAGTAATGATCGAGCCGCAAGAAGGCATGCCTTTCTTCCTGGTCTTGTATGTGCGAAATGGTGGAAAATTGTTGGGTCGCTTGCCGATCTATGTGGGTGCACATCAAGAGGTGGTGGCCAACGTCCGCGACGATAATAGACGACTTCAAGCCGAAGCATTTATCGATGCAATCGAAGGGAATGTTCTGGAGATGGTTGCCTCCCGTGAATTGGCCGCGGCTCGCGCTCGGAATCACATCAAAGAGGGACAACTCGACCAAGCGCGCGAACAAGTTGCAATCATCCGCAGCTTGACAACACCCGACGAATTGCGACAGAGATTGGATCGTGAACAAGCGAGACTGGCCCAGGGTCAAGAACGTCCCGACGAACGAATTAACACCAAATTTTCCAGAACCAAGGACTTGATCGGAAAGTTCCTGCCCCGCAATCTACCGGACTTGCTGGCAACAGAAATCGAGTCGGCGGGCGGGAAGTGATCGCGGAGGCACAGAGCAATGAGCTCGAGGCAAGACAATCCCTATGCCGCCACCACCAATGAAGTCGAAGGTTTGGCGACTAGACGGTTGTTGCGTTACGTCGCCTGCGTTCTCGGTTCGTCCTGCGTGGGCGGAATGGTCGGAACGGTCGCTGGCGTGATGATTGGGCTTTGTTTCCCCGCCTACTACCGAGCAGTCATGTTTGGTGGAGATCAGCCGGGATTTGATCCGGTCAGTGTTGGAGCCGGTTTGGGGGCCGTCCAGGGGCTTGTCTGGGGTGGCGTACTCGGCGTGGTTGTGTTGGTGGCCTATTTTAGAATTGTACTGGCCGGTTCTGCACGTCAGTCGGGGCATGCCATTCTCTGCCTGCTCGGCATGGGCGTAGCGGTCGCCGCTCCTCAATGCAGCGGCGAGGACGTGCCCGTCCGTCCTGAGGGCGGAATCCGAATCGCCACCTTTAATGTGTCCCTTCATCGTCAAGGGGCTGGTCAATTGGTTCGATCGCTTGCGACCGGGAAAGACCAGCAAGCTCGAGCGATTGCGTCGGTGATTCAACAGGTTCGACCCGACGTGCTATTAATAAACGAGTTCGACCGAGATGAACAAGGGCGGGGGTTGCAGCTGTTCTTGGACCTCTACTTGGCGCGTGGCGAGGCGGGCAACCAGCCAATTCACTATAGCGCACTTTTTCACGATGCCGTAAACACGGGTGTCGACAGCGGTGTGGACTTAGATGGCGATGGGGAGACTGGCGGGTTAGGCGACAACTTTGGCTATGGACGGTTCCCCGGTCAGTACGGGATGGCGCTTTTGTCTCGTTTCCCAATTCGCAGGTCGCGGACCTTTCGGAAGTTTCTTTGGCGAGACATGCCAGCCAGCCTATGGCCGCGCCATCCCGAGTCGCTGAAGAGTTTTTACCCCCCCTCGACCGCACGTCTGTTTCGCCTCTCATCGAAGAGTCACTGGGACGTTTCGATTGACGTCAAGGGGCAGATAATCCACCTGTTGGCAGCACACCCCACGCCGCCCGTTTTCGATGGACCGGAGGATCGCAACGGCCGTCGCAACCACGACGAAATTCGCTTTTGGGCCGATTACGTTGGACCCATTGAGGCATCAAACTATATCTATGACGACTTGGGAGAACGTGGCGGTTTGCCAGAGGGTTCCCACTTTGTCGTGCTGGGAGACCTCAACGCGGACCCACGCGACGGTGACTCGGTGCCCGGTGCGATCCAACAATTGCTCAGGCATCCAAGCATCCACTCTCGAAATATCCCGACAAGCGCGGGCGGTCGACGGTCGTCGACCAAACTGCTTGGCATCAACGAACATCATCGTGGCGATCCGGCGTCTGATACCGCTTCGTTTTCGCCGCAGGCGAGCGGCAATCTTCGCGTGGATTATGTACTGCCGTCGAAGACGTTGAGTTCGGTCCAATCGGGAGTCTATTGGCCCGAGCGACTTTCCGCGGCCGACGCTAGCGTTGAGGCGAGCGATCACCGAATGGTGTGGATAGATATCGACGCGACGAGGCTAAATCGTGATTGAACCACGGGCCGCGGACCCAATTAGACAGGGGGCATTCCCCGTTGATGGGAACCCCAATTGGTTAATACGGTTGAGGTGGGTTGCCGTCGCTGGACAACTGTTCACGATTGCTATTGTCCGTTTCGTTTTGCATGTTCCGGTCGCCTGGGGCGCGCTGGTTACCGTTATTGCTTTGACGGCTTTGTCGAATGTTGTTCTGGCCTTGGAGATCGGTGGTGTCCGCATTGCCAATCCTCGCCATTTGGCGGCCGCTATGGTGATTGACTTACTCGCCTTGACCGCCCTGCTCTACTTTTCCGGCGGGCCGTTCAATCCGTTCACGGTTTTCTACTTCGCCAACCTTGCTCTTGCTGCAGCAGTCCTGCCCACGCGTTGGAGTTGGGGCATGGGAGTGATGGCGATCACCTGTGTGGCAACCATCTATTTGAAGTTTGTTCCTGTCGAATCACTCTTGCATCGATCGGGGGGGGACATGCCCTTCGACAGTCTTTACCATCAAGGTTGGTTCGTTGGATTTGCGGTCTCCGCGTTGGTAATCGTCTATTTTATCACTCGTGTACGTCGCGAGCTTTTTCGGCGAGAGCAAGACTTGCGAACCGCTCAGTTGCGACAGACGAAGAGTGAACAGTTAGAGTCGTTGGCGACACTGGCAGCTGGCGCAGGGCATGAGTTGGCTTCGCCTTTGTCGACGATCGCGGTTATCGCCAAGGACTTGAGTGGGCATTTGGATGGCGCCGATGTACCCGCCTTGGTGTTGGAAGACGTGTCACTCATTCGCAGTGAATTGGCGCACTGCCGCGCGATTCTCGATCGGATGTCAGGGTTTGCCGGTGAAGTGGCTGGTGGGCAAGTGGCCTTGCACACGGTCGGCGAAGTAATGCAGCAGGTAATGGAGGGAGTTCGGCGGCGAGAACGCGTCGTTCTCAACGGAATGAACGAAGTTGCCGAGATGACCATGCGTGTACCCATTGAGGGTATTGCCCAGGCGATTCGAGGTGTGGTCACCAACGCCATCGATGCTTCGCCACGCGAAAAACAAGTCATCGTTACCGCTTCCGCGGACAAGGAATGCCTGGTCTTGCTCGTTGTAGACCGCGGGATCGGAATGCCCGATGATGTTCTCGCCCGAGTTGGCGAGCCGTTTTATACGACCAAGGAAGTGGGTAGTGGCATGGGGCTCGGAGTGTTCCTCACCAATAGCGTCCTTGCGCGCCTTGGCGGTGAGCTGATACTGGAGTCTGAAGTCGGAGTGGGTACGACCGCCACGCTTCGTTTGCCCACATCGCTGTAGAGTACGTCCGTACAGCACTTCGACCCCCGTGTTTGAGTCGTTGTCGCCAGTCCTGCAGACATCGAACAAACAGGCGATTGCCCACCAAGGGAGGCATATTGTCACAGGTGGCCACGTGGAATGGCCGAGTCGAACGGAAACGACTAAACTGACCCAGAGACGCGACGCGCCGGACAGAGTTTGCCAATGCGACTTGATGCGAACCTCATGCCAAACACGATCATGGTTGTTGATGACAGCTACGCTTTTCGAGAGCGACTTGCTCGAGCGTTCCGAGAGCGGGGATTTCGTGTTCAGACCGCGACGAACTATGACGAGGCAATTGATTTGGCGACGGTCGAAATGCCCGAATTGGCCGTTGTTGACTTGAGAATGCCGGGTAAGAACGGTCTGGAACTTGTTCGCGACCTCAAGAAAATAGACGAATCGGTAAAAGTGTTGGTGTTAACCGGTTTTGGCAGCATTGCAACGGCTATTGATGCCGTGCGGTTGGGTGCGATCAACTATCTCCCTAAACCGGCAGATGCCGACGACATCCTCGCCGCATTCCAACGAGGTGGCGTCGGCCCTATCGAGCAGTCCGACGGGTCGCACGAAGTCCCGTCTCTGGCCGAATGGGAACATATCCATCGTGTCATCGCCGACTGCGAGGGCAACATCTCGGAGGCCGCCCGACGGCTGGGCATTCATCGTCGCTCGCTGCAACGTAAGTTGCAAAAGCGAGCACCATGATAAGCACCCACCGCATGTCCTAAGTAGCGAACTCCCTACTCCCTACTCCCTACTCCCTACTCGCGGTACACGTGTCGCCTCAAGAGACCCGAAAACTGCGGCTGCCATCTCTGCATGGAGCGTTGTGATTGGTACGATACTGTCACCTGTATTTTGTGGTTGGAAGGAAATGTCGGGAGGAGAGAAAAGTATGTCCGATGCGACCGAGGTCTTTGAACTAAAGAACCAAATTCGCGCCACGGCGCATGAAAATCGACGTCAGCAGCCGAACAAGGATGAAGTGAGCGCCAAAATCCTCGAAATGTTCATGGAACTCCCCGAGTATGCGGCTGCACAGACGGCGATGTTTTACTTGGACGTTCGTGCGGAAGTGCGTACGCGGCACACCCTTCCCAAGGCTCTGGCCAGCGGCAAACGTATCGTGATTCCCTACTGTGTGGACGGTTTGCTGGAGTTGTTTCTATTGGAAGACATGGGTGAGTTAGAAGTCGGGATGTACCGGATTCTGGAACCTCGCGCCGAGCTCCGCGATTTGCCAGAAAAGAGAGTCGACGTGGAAACGCTGGACTTGATCATGGTCCCGGGTGTTGCCTTTGATCGTCGCGGCGGTCGTACGGGGCATGGCAAGGGATACTACGATAAGTTGCTCGAGCATGCTCGACTGGATACACCACTGGTGGCGCTGGCCTTCGAATGTCAGATGTTCCCCGAGATTCCGGTCCAAGAACACGACGTCTTCATGGATCGTGTGGTGACCGAATCGGCCGTTTACGAGGGCCGGGGCCGGGGCCGGAGCAGTTAGTGCGATCCGATGGTTAGGCCATCGTAGATTTTTCAACATCCCTCGCGTAAATGACAGGAGGAACTTGGATGGCCAGGGCTGAAGTGGAAGCGACGTATGCCGAGGCGTTTCGGAGTATTTACGCCGAGATTCTTGTCACCGCCAAAGACCGCAAGTGGCTTGACTATGCAGTCACAGCAGCAACAGGCCACGCATCCAGTACGATCATGTGCGACTGCGAAGCGGGACTCGATCGTTACATCGGGCCAGAGACTGACAATTCGGAGCCGACCCCAGACGGCCGACTCGGTGCTGTACTGCAGTTTCACGTACCTCGTTTCCGCAAAGATCGTCGCGACGCATTGGAGAATGCTCTACTTGCCCGCGTCAGCCAGAACATTCTGACGTGTCCTACGACTCGCTGTTTCAATCGCATCGACAGCGATGACTACTATCGACTGGGCCGCAAGATTGCGTATTTTGGGGATACGTACGAACGCCTTGATGATCGGTTCGGCCGTCACATGTGGGTAATTCCGACGATGGGTGGGACCTTCGAAATCGACCGCCGGTTTGGCTTTCGAGACGGCATCATGGGTGGCAACTTGTGGTTCCTCGGCGAAACCGAAGACGACGCGATCGAGGCAGCCGAACGGGCGGCCGTTGCCGTCGAAGCAACACCTGGCACGATTACGACCTTTCCTGGCGGTGTTGCGGCAAGTGCTTCCAAAGCCGGCAGTCACTACAAGTTCTTGTTTGCAAGTACCAATGAGGCGTATTGCCCGACCCTTCGGGACCAGCTTGGCGATGCGTCGAAAGTACCTAGCAACGTCCAGTCGATTATGGAGATCATCATCAATGGCGAAGATCTTGATGCGGTTACGGTTGCCACCTACGCGGCGATTGAGGCCAGTGTCGAGACTCCCGGTCTGGTTCGCATTTCCGCCGGAAACTACGGGGGTCGCTTGGGAAAGAGCTTCATTCACCTAGTCCCAGAACAGCCCGTCGACGGGACAAGATAATCCGCGGTCGCCCGCTGTGGATTCGAATCAGCGGTCCGCGCGATACAGCTGGTAATCAGCCGCCATCGAGATCTTATTTCATGATCTAAATGGTTTTGTGCAAATGGCTTGCGCCCTGACGTGAGTTGACTTCTAAACCGAATTTGGCTATGCTCAACCAAGTAGCTGCGCCGTCGGTTCCATGCTCTTGGCGACACGCAACCGTCCCAAGTACTTTGGGCGAATTCACTTTAGTGATCTGTTGGAGATGTGTGATGAAACGGGTCGTTGCCGTTGCCCTCATCGGGGCCTTTGTCGTGTGCATGATCAATAACGCAACGGCTTGGGCCTACACGCCTGAATCTGAAAAGGTGAGGAAGATCACCGCCGATGCCATCAAGTACTTGGTTAAATCCAGCAAGGAAGATTCAATAGGTGGAGAAGCTTTAAAAGGACTCGCTGTTTACAAATACTATCACCGTTACCGGGACCTTAAAGTTTCGGACATTGACCACCCGCAAGTTCAATATGCCGTGAAGTACATACGGAACGAGCTCCAGAAAGGGCTGAATAACAGCGATAAGACGTTGAATTATAGCCTGGGGATCGCCATTATCTTCTTGTGCGAAATCGACGGGAATCAAAAGGCCTATCGAAGCGAAATTGAAACACTGCTCAGGGCCCTCTTTGCCAGGCAGCGACCTGACGGTGCGTGGAGCTATCCTGACGAGGCGACGGGCGACACATCACAGACTCAATATGGCATCTTGAGTACTTGGTTCGCCATAAAGAAAGGTTATCAGGTTCCCGGCAACAGCATGCAGCGAGCTGTGGACTGGCTCATTCGAACTCAAGACCCGAGCGGACAGTTTCCCTATCAAGGATACGATCCAGGCCCAGGCAATTACAATCGTATCCGCCAAGGTCAGGTCCGATTTACGATGTCTCCAGCTGCTCTCGGCTGCCTCTACATTGCCCAAGATTCCGCCGGGTTGGCAGGACAAAGGACGCAACCAAAATCGACGGATGTCTTTAAGTCGACTAAGGCTGTAAGAAGAACGGTGAAAATCTCCGTTAATGCACCGATGCTGCGACGGGCAATCTCCGATGGTAATCGCTGGTACAACGCCAATCACAGCTTGGCTAAATTGGACACCGGCAAGAACTTCCACTACTACCTCTATTCGTTCGAACGGTACCATGCCATGAAGGCGTTCTGCGAGGGAACTAGAGGCGGTCCTGCACCTTGGTACGACGCTGGCGTCGATACCCTTGCCGCGACCCAAAAGGAATTGCATTGGAGTGGGACACGCGGTCCAGTCATCAGCACGTCGTTCGCATTGTTGTTCCTTCTTCGAAGTATGGAGATCGCGATCGAGGACACCGCAGGTGGTCAATCGCGTGGCGGCTATGAACTGCCTGATGATTTAACGAGTTTGACAGCGGGTGATCTGAAGGATGGTCAAGTGGTCGGACCGAAGAAGGTGACGGACATCGAGTCTATATTGAAGTTGATCGAGGAAGGAGACCTCGCTGACTTGCAGAGAATAATCCCTGATCTTGATGGCGAAGTGCTTGACCCAGATCGGGTGAAACGAAAGAAGCAGGTCGGCAAATTGCGTGAGACTCTTACTTCCGGTGGATTTTCGCAGCGTTTGGCTGCCGCCAAGATGATTTCAAGCAGCGGCGACATCGATAATGTGCCGCATTTAATTTTCGCTCTGACGGATGGGGATCATCGCATCACCCGTACGGCTCGTGATGGCTTGCGACTCATCAGCCGGAAGTTCAAGGGTTTTGGACTCTCCGACCTGCCGACGATCGACGAGAAAGAACTGGCGGTCAAGAAATGGCGCCGTTGGTATCAGTCTGTCCGCCCCGCGGCGTCCGATGGCGACGTCAACTGAGAAATTGGGCGTGTTGCTGCTCACTATTGTTGCCCCGTCGTTGCAAGGCAAGAGCCGTGGGCATGCGACTCTAATCGCCCGAAGCTTGTTGGTGAAAGCTCTGAAGTGCTGCACTGAGGCTCGCCCAACCATCGGCATTGCTGAATCGCTCTCGAATGGTCTGCAGACCTGCGTCGCCGAGCCGCTGCCGCTGGTCAGGTTCTGCTATGAGATATGCGAGCTGTTCAAACCACGAACGATCGTCGTCCGCCAGCAATCCGTTCTGGTCATGTGAAATCAGATCGGCATTTTCACCCACGCGTTGACAAACAGTCGCCAGTCCGGCAGCCATATAGATCTTTGTTTTCAAGGCTCCGCGGCAGCGAGATTCTTCGACATCGTACTGCGGGAAAATGCCGATATCCATTTGCAGTGCTTCGGTGATCAGCTGTTCCTGGTCGTAATGCGGCAGGCACGTGTATCGCACTTTCTCAAACCGAGGCAAATTGTCGGGTGTCGCGCCCAGAATGCGGAGGTGGAGCTGTGGATATTCGGCGAACAGTCGCTCGAGTACAGGAAACACTCCGTACAAAGAGTCGGCCGTATTGGGGCCGCCAATCCAACCGATCGTCACCTTGTCATCGGTTCGCTGCACCTTGTCTCGCAGACGGTCGAAATCTTCTAATTGGGGTACATCCGCCACGACGACCGTACGTGGGTTGTGTTGTTGAAGGTACTCGAGCGCGAATCGGTTTTCGCAGATCACACCGTCAGCTTCGCTCAGCATCGCCTCTAGCTGATCCCAATCAAAACGTCGAAACCAAGGAAGCCAAATTGCATCGATGATATCCACAACAACCAGTGTGCCACCCTGCTGGATTTTTCGATTCAACTGTTGTGCGGGCGTGTTGATGGTGTAGACCATGTCGACCGATGCTGCCTCACGAAGAATACGCCGATCAACCCGCCGCATTTCAACGGACTCAATCAAATTGACGACCCATCGCATCCATTTTCGTTTCGGCCACGCCTGCTCAAAGCGGACAAGCCAAAGGGGCCTGCGAGCGATGTACGTCAGGTCAATGTTAGGATCGGCCGCCGCCAGTGACAGATGTTGAGTGACCCGCACGATCGCAGTCGGCTGATCCAGGCGGTCGATGATAGCCAGAATCTTGAGGGGTTGCCTTGCCATGATGGATCTAGCGTCCTCTTAGCAAGTCGTACCAGGGAACCAATAGAGGCTTCAATCGGTTCTTGCAGGCTTGGAACCGCCAGCGGAACTCAGACCAATGTTGAGTGCCGATGCGATCAGTTCGAACGGAACGGCGAATTTTTTCGTGGGCCGATTTAGCTAACGGTAACTCCAGAAAACGAAACAACTCTTGCACCGTTTCCAGTGGATTTCGGCAGAGGTCTTCGTATTCCAGTTGATG
>DUDC01000238.1 GCA_012959465.1 Planctomycetaceae bacterium | reverse complement strand
CCATTTGTTTTGCTCCGTGCTGGCCTAGGTATGATGGGCCAGCCTCGTGCCACGGCCTGACGGCCTAACGCCGCCGTTTCGGTGTTCTACTTATGTAGATTAACATCGCTGGACCGATCGCACTCACCACCATTTTTGGAATCATGCTCACCACCATTTTTGGAATCATGGCGAGGAATATATTCGCACCGGGCGCGCCGAGGGACATGATGGCCCAAACCAATTTGAGCAGTGCGAAGGCCAGCAGACCGAAGTACACAAAGCTGGCCGGCATGCCGAACTCCAACGCCCATTTCTTCCTGTGCGTCAACACGCCGATGCCAGCAACAAGAATGCAGACGCTGGCAATCGCCGACAAAAGAAACGGGATCATAGCGAGCGAAAACAGCGTGCTTAGTCCAAAGACCCTCGGATTTCTTACGATTAACGAAATCATTTGAAGTATGCCATAGGCGGCAATCACGCCGTGTAAGACGGCAAATCCACCGGCTACCATATCCACCACCGTTGAATTTCCATTTCGTGGACGATCCGCACTTTTGCTTGATTTCGGACGGCTCACAGGCCGCCGGGTCGGGAGAGACCGTTCAGTACGCGGCAACGCGGGAAGCGCCGCCGCATCAATATCACCCAATCCCAACGGGTCATCGGCGGCGCTCGCAAGAGAAAGCGGATCAACGACTGCCATGTCGTCCGGAATCGACAAGGGCTGGCCGCACGAGGGACAGGACATCTTCTTGCCCGCCAGTTTCGCATTGGCCTTAAACACCTTACCGCATTGACACGACACACGAATGACTTCCGCGGGTTTCGGCACCGTCATTGTCTTCGCGCATGTGGGACATTTGACTTGTTTCCCCGCCAATTCGGGCTTGGCCTTCAACTTCGCACCACACTCGCAGATCAATTCAATCGCCATTATTTTCTCCAAATACGATCTGGGGATGCGAACTGGCGTGCTCGAGAACGGCCGGCATTGCACTCAAAATAATTATCGAACATCGGACCAATCGCCCCTCAGTTGTTTTTGCATGCTAGAGGAAATCGCATGTTGGAGGAAACGCGGAAGCAAAAAACCTCAAGGCTGGGCGTGTCAACTATAGCGTCTTGATCGCCTACCCACCAATTCCGTGATACACGTTACGGAGGGCCATCACATGGACACGAAACCAACGACGGAAGAACTACGCTAGCGGCTGCGGGAACGGCGGAGGCAGGTTGACACGTGGGCAACGTGAGAACGGAGGCGTCCGCGTTCAACGCGATTCGGGCGGTCAACCCGGAGCGAGTACTTTGGCGGTCAATCAATCACTTTCAACAAGCTGTCGGCCGCTACCCATCCGCTGAGCCCTTCACCGGTCCCAATGCTCCAGACTTTAACACTGGAATCATGGCTTGCACTCACAAGTTTCTTCCCGTCACGGCTGAACCCAAGCCCCTGTATTACTGCCGTATGTGCTTTGAATTCGAGAGTTAGTTTTCCGTCTTCAATGTTCCACAATCGAACAACCCCGCTGTAGTCAGCGCAGGCAATTAGAGCACCATCGGGGCTGCATGCCAAAGCCGTTCCTTTCGTTCCCGAAAAAACAAGAGTCGTTTCGATCTTACCCGTTCCAATTTGCCATAGCCGAACACTGCCAGAATCGCCAGTACTGGCGATCAACTTACCGTCAGTCAAGTAAACAACGTCCGCAACGGACGAGCCAGCTGACCACGTCTTGAGTTGTTCTCCAGTGTTTGTATCCCAGATACGAATCGACCCATCCTTTCCGCCGCTCGCGATCGTCTTCCCGTCCGGGCTGAATGAGACCGAGTGAACATCGCGGCGGTTTCCCTCCAGCGCGAATGTTCGTTCTCCGGTGCCGATGTTCCATACCGATACAACACACGGAACATACCGCCTTTTCCGAGCGTCCGGATGATACCCGCATTCTGCAACTGCCAACAAAGTACCATCAGGAGAAAACGCAATATCATGGGGAAGGGTTGAAGGACTTACTTGCACTATTCGCTCTTGGCTCTCCACGTTCCAAATCAATACCCCATCCAATCCACCACCGGCAATTTGTTGCCCTTTGGGGCCAAAAGCAATGTCGGTCAAGTTAGATTGAACTTCTAGACCTAAGAGAACACCGTGCTCAGCTTTAGACTCCACGTCCCAGATTTTCGCATCCCCAGATCCACCACCACTTACAATCAGCTTTCCGTTGGGGCTGAACTCAGCGGCTTTCGCGGACGATTTATGTCGTCCGAGCGTTACCGGGGACAGAACGTTTGTCCAAATCTTATCACCATCCACTTTTGAAACCGTGAGCTTCGTGCCTTTCACGAGCATTGTGTCCATACCGCTGTCCTGTGCGAGTTTCGCATCCTTGATCACGATTACGTTGTCACCTTTCGCGAGTCCGTGTTCGGATGGACTGTTCTTCCCACAACCAGAGGAACATCCGAGTAGCACAACAACAGTCAGCAGTAAAAAAGTCTTCAACATATTAGTTCTCCAATTACCCGGCTCATTCTGGCCTACTCGTCAAACGGCGTCCGTCACCGGTCCTAAAAATCATACCAGTCTGATGGGTTCGTGCCCAATTCCGTGATACACACGAAACCAACGACGGAAGAACTACGCTAGC
>DUDC01000237.1 GCA_012959465.1 Planctomycetaceae bacterium | reverse complement strand
GAACATCAATGGTCAAAACTTGATCGTCGAGCAGTCACTGCAGCTGATCGTACAAAAAGTTACGGTGACCAAATAATGGGTGCGTCGACATAAATGCAGAAATGGATTGTCGTTTCAACCCACCTTTGTCCGGTTGTCTAATCTGTAGCGGGCACCGACGACGGCGTGGAGGAGCCAGATTAACTATGACCAAATCGACCTACATGTTGTACATCGCGTCGATCTACATTTTGCTCTCGCAGAATGTGGTGGCGGAGCCAATTCCGATTGCCGCATTAAAACGCGGCGCGCCGGTCAGCTTCGAGAAAGAAATTCTACCGATCCTCCAACGTAGTTGCCTCGCCTGTCACGGTGCAAACGATGCAAATGGCGAACTGGTTCTCGAGTCGCCCCAGACGATCTTACGCGGCGGTGATTCCGGCCCAGCGGTGGTAGCTGGTAAAAGCGGTGAGAGTCTGATGTTGCAGCTAGCCGCCCATCAAGACGATCCGGTGATGCCCCCGGAGGGCAACGACGTTTCGGCCAAACCGCTCACCTCACAGGAGTTGGGTCTGCTCAAATTGTGGATCGACCAGGGCGCCAAAGGAACCGGGCTTACAACCGTACTCTCGCCGCAGCAGTGGCGGCCGCTGCCACCAGGTCAACAACCGATTTCGGCCGTGGCTGTGTCGCCAGATGGGCAGTTTGCCGCCTGTGGACGCGCCAATCAGATCTTCATTTATCACGTTGGGTCAGGGCAAATTGTCACTCGCCTTACCGACCCGGCGCTACTGGATGCCAGCCAGGACAAACGACCAGGAATCTCACATCTGGACATAGTCCAGTCGCTGAGCTTCAACAGCCAGGGCGACATGCTGGCATCGGGCGGTTTCCGAACCGCAAAGCTCTGGCGTTACCCGCGCAACGTCCAGCGGTTCACACTGCAAACGGATGCTGAGATACGAGCTGTGGCCGTTAGTCCAGACCACTCGTTAGCCGCGACAGGCGGAGCCGACGGCAAAATTCGTCTATGGCCATTGAATACGAACGACACGGCGCCGTCCAAGCCATTGCTGCTAGAGGCGCATACCGCCGAAATACGGGGCCTTTGCTTTACGTCCGATGGGACCCGTGTGATCTCCACATCTGCCGATAAGACCATTCTCGTTTGGAGTGCGACAGAAGGGAAACTGGTCGGTCGCATTGACACGTCTGCCGAGTTGTATGGCGTCACCGTGTTTCGCCAACCTCCGCCAGATCCGGCTGTCGAAGGAGCCGAATCCATTGAGCAGATCGTGACGGCAGGTGCGGACAAATTCATTCGCTTTTGGAACCTACCCAATCATCTTCCGCAGAAATTGGCCGATGTACCCGCAAAGGCAACCGTGTTGGCCGCGAGTCAAGACGGCCGACTGTTAGCTCTCGCCAATCCGGCAGGACTTTTACGAGTTGTCGATTCAGAAACCAACCTTCCGCTCTACGAGTGGCCGGCGCATGCAGGACCGATTCACGCCGTCACATTTGGACGATTGTTGGCGCCCGAACCGTCAGACAAGAAGCTTGAAACCGTCGAAACGACTGAACGTCGTATGGCAACAGCGGGCGAGGATGGAGTGGTACGAGTTTGGTCGCTGGGCATCGTGCACATCGCCGACAAAGCGGAACCGACCGCAGAAAAAGTCGGGGCACCCGAAGAGTTGTTTACGTTGCGCGGATCGCTGGTACCCATTCGCAGTATCGACTTCCGACCGGATTCGCAACAGTTGGTTGCGGGTGCCGACGACGGATCGGTCACCGTCTGGAACTTGGCGACAGCTGTCGAGCCACTCGATGCGACTCGTCAACTGGATGTCCCAGGCACTGTCGATCCGCCGAACGCAGCAGACAACCTTCGTCATTTGGTTGCGCTAAGCCCAAACGGCAAGTTGCTGGCGACGACATCCGCGACGAACGGTCACGCCGCAATCTTGGTGCGCGACCTGAGTAGCGGCAAACTGCTGCAAACTCTGCTGGGGCACAGTGGCCCAGTTGTCTCGTTAGCATTCAGCAACGACAACACCAAAATTGCGTCCGGTTCTGTCGACATGACGGCGCGAGTCTGGGACCTGGCGTCGCCGAAGTTTCCTGAAATCGCCCGTTTCCCCGGCCATACAGCTCCAGTCACTGCCATCGCCTTCCACAGCGACGCTCAGCAGGTGCTTTCTGGATCGGCCGACAACTCCGTAAAGCTGTGGAAAACGGCCGATGCGGAACTGGTGATGGACTTCGTCGGTCATACCGCCCCGGTTGTTGCCGTGGCAATGGCAGCTAACAATCAACCGGTCTCGGCTTCCGCTGACAAGACGGTAAGGCTTTGGAATCCGGCTGACGGGAAGGCGGCTCGCAGTCAAACGGAATCCGCTGCAGTCACCGCGCTGTCAACGAGTCGCGATGGCACTCGCTTCGCAGTGGCCGCGGCCGACAATAGCATCAAAATTTATGCCACCACTGGTGGCGCTGCTCAGCTGACATTAACTGGTCATCAGTTCCCCCCAAGCTCCTTGGCGTTCAATGCAGACAAGACGCGGATCGTATCGGGGGATACCAAATTGGCCATCGTATGGGACGCCACCGATGGACGGCTGCTGGAGATTATTCCCACTGGGGAAGCGGAGCTCCATTGCGTCGCGTATGACGCCGAAATAGGGCAAATCGTGTTGGCCGACGACCGACAACGCATCACCCTCCATTCCTTGCGATTCCTGGGCGCCGGAAAGGGAATGTCAAAGCCGATCTCGGGTGTCGTCTGGCATCCAGGCGGGCAGTCTGTCATCACTAGTTGCCAGGATGGAACGGTCCGAGGGTTTAACGTCTCAAACTTTGCGCAAGCCTTTTCGGCCAATCACGGCGCTCCAGTACACGGCCTGGCCATCAGCAAAGATGGAACGAAACTTGCCAGTGCGGGCGAAAACAAGATCGTCAGGATTTGGAATCCGGCAAATGGAGCCGCACTTCAGCCATCACAACTGACGGGATTCGCCGGCCCGGTGCGGTGTGTCGATTTTTCGGATGACGGACAACGTTTGATCGCTGGCTCCATCGATGGAAATCTGGGCCAGCTGACGGTGTTCCACTTGACGGCGCCCGCCGGGGTGATCGAACAGTCGATCGTCGGTCATACATCGCCGCTGACGGCTTGCCGCGCCTTTACTGCCGGCGGCCAAGCTGTCTCACTATCGGACGACGGCGTCGTACTCCGCTGGGAACTGCTCGCAACGCAGCGGATTGCCGGTCATTCGCAAGCGGTGACTTCGGTTGTCTCGATTCCCTTGCGGGACGGCCAGCCGCCACAGATTCTAAGCGGAAGCTTGGATGGCAGCGTCCGCCGCTGGAATGCGTTAACGGGCCAAGTACTGGGCCAGCTGAACCACGGGGCGCCGGTCACCAGCGTCGCGGTACGTGACGATGGGCAGCGGTGGGCGTCAGCCAGTTCCAACAACACCATCCGCTTGTGGAATGCGACGAATAACGCTCAAGTCGCTCAGATGAGTGGCGACCTTCGCGCCAAGTCTCTTGTTGCCAAGCTGACGCAACAGAAAAACGATACGACGGCAAAGGTCAGTCGGGCAAAAGTGCTGCTGACCGCCGTAGAAAAAGCGTTGCCGCTAAAGACCACCGCGGAGAAGACCGCCGCGACAGCCATGGAAGTGGCGAATAAGGACGTGGAAGCCAAGTCTGCTGTGCTGACCACCGCGTCGACCAAGAAGGCGAGCGCGGAGAAACTGGCGATTGAAGCGGCCGCTGCCGCCCAATTGGCAGCCAGAAAAATGGCGGCGGCCAACGACCTGGCAACACAATTGTCAGCCAAGTCAATCGCAACGGCAGCTAGGGCCGCGCGGCCTCGTGCCGTTGCCTCGGCCAACCCAGAAAACAAGGTGCTCGCCAAATTGGCCGAGGATGCGGCGGCGAAGGCCCAAACGGCGGATGCCGAGGCCAAGGCCGCGGAGGCGGCCAAGGCATCGCCAGCTGCCGAAGCGACGAAGACCGCACAATTGGCCGCGACCGCAGCAACTGCCGCCATTGCACTGAACAAACCATTCACCGACGCGGACACCGCATTGGCCGCTTCGCAGGCCACTCAACGGTCCGCCAAACAGGCGCACGAAATCGCTGTACGCGACCTGGAGCTAGCCACCGCGGATGTGCCCGCTGCGAAGCAGGCCCTCGCCAACGTTGAGGCTCTGCTCAAAAAAGTGGATGGCGAAGTCACCGCCGCCATCGCGGCGGATAAGTCTGCACAACAGCCCATTCAATCCATCGCCTTTTCTCCGGACAACGGTACTCTGGCCAGTGGTGGTGACTTCGGGGCAATTCACACCTGGAATGCCGAAACGGGCGCAGCTCTTTCCAGCTACGTCGGCCATACAGGAGCGATCTCCGTCGTCGTCTACCTCGACAATGACACGATCATTTCCTCAGCAGCAGACAAAACGGCTGTGGCCTGGAACTTGAATCCAAGCTGGCAACTCGAACGCGTTATTGGCGATATTCGCGACCCGTCAATCCTGATCGATCGTGTTGCGTCGGTCGATTTTAGCAGCGATGGAAAACTGGTAGCCACAGCTGGCGGTGTTCCCTCTCGGAGCGGCGAGGTCAAAATCTGGAATGTCGCCGATGGCTCTCTGGTGCATTCGATGCCGGAGGCGCACACTGATGCCGTCGCGGCAGTGGCGTTTTCTCCTGATGATCTGTTCTTTGCCACAGCCAGCGCCGACAAGTACTTGAAAAAATTTGAAACGGCCACAGGTAAACAGGTTGGCCAGTTTGAAGGCCACACGAATTACGCCATGGGCGTTACGTGGCGGGGAGGCGGGAAAATACTTGCCAGTTGTGGAGCCGATGGGACGATCCGCATTTGGAACGCGGATACCGCCGATCGAATTCGCATTATCCAAGGCTTCAACAAACAAGTCAGCGCTATACGTTTTATTGGCGAAACTCAGTTCGCCGTCGTCGTGACGGGTGAGGCGCAAGTCAGAAAATACAATATGGACAACGGTGGTGTCCAAACCAACTACAGTGGCCCAACGGATTTCATGTTCGCCGTTGATGCCACCGGCGATCCAACTAATGGCGTGGTAGTGGCGGGTGGATACGATGGTCAACTGCGGATCTGGAGAGCCAACGGACCGGTGATACAAACCATTGGCCCGCCCGAATTGCCAACCGACGAGCTTGCGGTCGCTGCAGGCGAGACAACCAAATCGGGCAAATAAAACAGTTAACCGCCCGTTCGGGCGGCATCTCACGGAAGGCTGAGCCGAAGCCACGGACGATTCGCAACCCGACGCATCAGTGAGAAAAAACGGAACTCACTCCGGTCCCTCGCTGACGCACCGGTTGCGGCAGCTGGTGTTTTTCTTCCTTCTCTGCTGATCATTTACAAAGCTCCAAGAAATCTCCTCTCATATCGGTGAAGCGATGCACGTTCGCATTCTTGCTCTTCTCGTCTTTGCCTCTGGCGTTGCACGATTAAACGCCCAACCGCCCGCCGCCCTGGAGGGTCACACCGACGCCGTCGCAGCCGCCGCGTACTCGCCAGATGGACAACTGATTGTCAGCGGCAGTTTCGACCGGACCCTAAAGGTCTGGAACGCCGCCACCGGGGCAAACTTGCGTACGCTGAGCGGCCATACTGGTCAGGTCTTGACGGTTGCCGTCGCGCCGAACGGTCGGCAATTTGCCAGCGGATCGCGCGACCAAACCGTCAAGCTATGGGATCTCTATATCCCCACACCTCTGCAACAACTGCTTGGCCACACCGACGCCGTCAACGCAATTCTCGTCCAGACAGAACCCGCATGGACCGCCTCGGCGAGCTCCGACAAACTCGTCAAAATTTGGGACACAAGTGGGATGCTGCTGCGCGACCTAGCGGGCCACGAATCGTCTGTTTTGCGTCTGGCTGCATTCAAAGATGGATCCCAGTTGGCGAGCGCCGACGTGAACGGCGTTGTGAGAATATGGAACCCGCAAGACGGTACATCTCTGGCGGTGTTGGGCGCCGACACATCGCCCATTGTTGGCCTCGGTTTTCATCCGGGGACCTCCAAAATGCTCACGGCAGCGGAGAACGGATCCGTCAAGATTTGGACTCTACCAACACTTCCCACACGGATGTTGGCAGGGCACACCCAAGCGGTAACGGCCGTAGCACTGTCAACAGACGGGAAGCTGATCGTGACCGGCAGCGCAGACGCTACCGTGAAGATCTTCACGGGAGCAGACGGGAAGCTTGCCAGATCGCTTGATGGTCAGTCGGGCGCCGTCGCCGCAATCGACCTAAATGATGCCACCGGTTTGGTTGCCAGTTGCGGCACCGACGGCGTCATCAAGCTTTGGAATGCGACGGACGGCACCGACCGCTTGACGCTGCGGGGACACGTTGGGCCGGTCCGAGATGTCCGCATCAATACCAAAGGAGATATGGTAGTCTCCGCCGGAGACGACGGGTCGGTCAGGCTGTGGCGGCCCCCTGTCGCTGCTATTCATCTCGCTGGCCACACGATGCCTGTTCTTACAGTGGCTGTCAGTGACGACGGCAAGCTGATCGCCAGTGGTTCCGCGGACAAGTCAATCAGACTAATTAACTTCGCCGACGCGGCCGTCGTCCGTACATTGACCGGATCCACGGCGGCAGTTCGCAGGGTCACGTTTCGAGCGGACAACAGTCAGCTAGCCTCAGTCGACGACGCTGGCGATATCCGCCTTTGGGATGTGGCGGCCGGTACCTCACAAGGTCTATTCTCCGGACATGTCGGACCGGCTACTTCGCTGGCATACCTACCTGATGGCAAAACGCTGATCTCGTCGGGAGACGACGGCACGCTGCGTTGGTGGACGCTACCCGCCGTCCCTCCCAAACCATTTGCGGCCGCGGCCGATGCCGTGAACCGAGTTGTCAAATCAACCTCTGGTACCGAGATCATCGTCGGCAGTGCTGACGGAGTGATTCGTGTCTTCACCGTGGCAAACTCGGCTTTGGCGCGAACTCTAACCGGTCATGTCGGCCCCGTCTCCACGTTGGCAAGTGGCGGCACGATAGTTGCTAGCGGTGACGCCAACGGAGACATCCACCTTTGGACAATCGCCAACGGCGCCGCGCTTCCCACGATCTCCGCGCAGGGAGGGCCAGTGGTCGGATTGGCCGTCGACGCAAAAGGAACTCAGTTGGCGTCGGCCGGACAAGATGGCGCGGTACGGATATGGAAACTGCCTGTGCCGGTCAAGCCGCTGTCCGGAAGCGCACTTCCAGTTGTGGTGACAACGTTTAGCGGCGACGGCGCGTTGGTTGCGTCCAGTGGCGTGGTCGGCGGGAAAACAACGATTATCGTCCGCGATACTGCGACTGGTGCCGTAAAATCGACGATTGCCGGACTGGAAGCGGCGGTCAGCAGTCTCGCCTTCAGCGCCGACAAGACCAAGTTGATTTCTGGATCGGCCGACAAAGTAACGCGACTTTGGCATATTGCGGCCGGGCAGGGGGCCGAGTTGGCCCAATTCACTTTGGATGCTACGGTAACCGCCGTGGCGATCAGCGCCGACGGCCAACAGGCGTTTTCCGGGGCCAACAACGGAATCCTCAAGCAATGGAAGGTTGCCGACGGCGAAGAGGTCCGGAGCTTTGCCGGGCACACCGGTGCAATCGCATCACTGCAACTCCACGGCGCGACGCTCGTCTCCGGTTCGGCTGACACCAGCGTCCGCCAATGGAACTTGACCAATGGGGCGGCAATTCGCTCGCTCGCTCACGGTGCAGCGGTGACGCATGTTGCGGTGAGTTTGGATGGGGTCACCATTGCGTCGGCGGGATCCGACAAGCTCGTCAAGTTGTGGAACTCGGCCAACGGTGCACCACTGCCCGTCTTGACTGGGCACTCCGGTATCGTGCGTCAAGTGGCCATCAGTCCAGACGGTGCGAGAATCGTGAGCGTCGCGTCCGACGGCGTGCGAATGTGGGACATCTCCGGAGCACTGCTCGAGCGATTCCCACTGGGTGAAGGTGGGCTTCGGGGAGCGTCAGTTACAACCGGCGGTACTGTGTTGGCGATGGACGCGAAGCATGTCCTCCACGTGGCCACACCGTCTCTCGTTCGCCTCATCCCGGGCCACGACGGTCCAGTCAACGCAATGGCATTTGCAGCAAATGGGGCCACACTCACTTCGGGCGGCGACGACAAGGCGCTACGCATGTGGACGGTCGCGGACGGGAAGCTGCTGGCGACTTTTGCCGGGGCAACGGCTGCGATCGCCGACCTAGCCATCTCGGCCGATGGGAAATTATTGGCCGCCGCTGGCGCCGACAAGACGGCGCGAATTTGGCCCGTACCGACTCAGGCCACGACGGCGGCAATCCCGCCTCAGGCAGCGCTAACTCATGCGAACCCAATCCGCTCTGTCGCATTCAGCCCGGACATGAAGAATTCCCGTTTGGCTGTCGGCCTTTCTCTGCCCGCCAACACGCCCGCGGCAGCGGCCGCCAGCTTGCCCACCGTTACCGTCTGGGATTTGGCTACGAGCCGAGTACTTCAGCGGTTGGCCGGGCACGCTGCCGATGTCGTTGACGTCGAGTTCATTGCCGATGAGATGACAATTGTATCTGGAAGCGCCGACAAGACGACCGTGTTGCGAACTCTTGCAGCAACTCGATTGGTGGTTGCTGACGAACGTGTGGTCACCGACCTCTCGCTCTCGACTGACGGCACGCGGCTGGCCACATGCGGTGAAGACAAGAAGATCAAGCTATGGAACACGGCGGATGGTGGACTCGTGTTCGAGGTCGCCATGGCCATTGCGCCGACAACGGTGGCGATTCGTGGCGACAAACTCCAACTGGCCGCCGCTGGACCGGATAACAAACTCTATTTGTGGCCATTGACGGCGCAGGCTACTGGAGCCGTGGTGAATGTCGAACTCCCATCACCGGTCGTCAAAGTTCATTACAGTGGCGATGGTAGCAAACTGGTAACCGCCGGCACCGACAAGCAATTGCGAGTCTACGATACGACCGATGGGATCCTATTAGAGATCATTGCCACTTCGGAGCCATTGGGGACGGCCGTCTTCTCGCCCGACGGGGTGTCGTTGGTGGCCGCTTCCGGAAACGACGCGATTGTCCAACCACTGTCGCATGTCAAACGGTTGCTTGCCCATGACGGTGCCGTCACTTCCGTTGTTTTCACTCCCGACGACACGGCCGTCATCAGCGGTGGATCCGATAAGACACTTCGTCTCTGGACCTTGGTTGACGGCAAACAAGTCCGGACCTTTACGGGAGCAACGGACTCCATAACAGGTGCCGCGGTGAGTGCTGATGGGGCGACGCTTGTAGCGAGCAGTACGGACAAGATCGCTCGCTACTGGAGTCTAAAAGTTGCCACGCCGACGGTTGCACCGACATTAATCATCGAGCACGCTTCGGTCGTACACGCGGTCGGTATCAGTGCTGATGGTGCTCGAGTCTCGACGGCCAGCGAGGACGGGGTGGTGAGAGTTTGGGACACGGCCAGCGGGCGCGAACTGCAGCGATTCAGCGGGCATGTAGGTGCCGCGTTATCGGTCATGCTGTCTGATGACGGCACAACAATCCTATCCGGCGGCGCCGATAAGTCCGCTCAAATCGCCTCGATTTCGGTTGAATCAATGTTCGTCTCCGGCGAGACAAAACTCGGTGATGCCGTCTTCTTGGTTGACGGCTCGTCGGTCGCCACCACCGGTTCCGATAAACAGGTAAAAATCTGGGCCGCCGATGGCAAACCGGTCCGCCAACTTGTCGGCGCCGTGGCCGAATTGACACGATTAGCTGTTCGAGGCGACGGCGCGCAGATCGCCGCAGCGGACTCCGAGGGCCGCCTTTTGCTTTGGAACACGGCTGACGACGTGCTCCAGCATACTGTCGAAACAGGCGCCATCATCAACGATCTTTGCTACAGCTCTGACCATCAACGGATAGCCGCCGCAGGCGCCGATAACCACTTGCGGGTTTTTCGCACGGACGACGGCCAACCACTTCAAGAACAAGTGGCCGCAGCGCCACTGCTCGCTGTGAAGTTTGCCGCCAGCGGTGCCGAGCTGGTCACCGGAAGTGCCGACAAATCCGTTAGTCTTTGGGCATATGCGTCTCCGACGTCGGTCGTCGATTTGGCTGGCCACACCGGACCAGTCCTCAACTTGGCCTATTCGGGCGACGGGAAACTACTGGCGTCCACCAGTGCTGACGGCACTATTCGCACCTGGAATCTCGAGACGAACAAGGCGATACCAGCCATTACCGGACACACCGGCTCGGTCTATGCAGTCCGTTTCACCAATGACAGCCAACAGTTGGTCTCCTGCGGCGCCGACGGCACCGTCCGCTTGTGGACCGCCTCGACCGGCGCCGCCGTTCGGCAGATGGTGATCGAATTGGCGGAAGGCGAAAGGGCACCTGCCCTCTACGATGTGGCGATCAGCAATAATGGGCAACAGGCCGCTGCCTCCGGACAAGACGGCGTAATCCGACTCTGGAATCTGACCAACGGCCAACCTGGCAACTCGATCGACGCCGGTCCTGACCCGGCCTATCGGCTCGAATTCCTCCCCACCAATCAGTTGCTTGCGGCCGGGCATGCCGGAAACCTAACGATTTGGAACCCCACGAACGCGGCGCAAGTGTTAGCCACCAAGGTACCGGGCATCGCCTATTCGTCTGCCCTTTCTCCTGTCGCCAAGATCGCGGCCATTCCCTGTGCTGACGGCAAGACCTATTTTGTGACGCTGCCCTAATCCGTAGGTCACTTTCGCCGAAGGTGAACAAGCGCTGGCTCCGCCGTTGTTTGCGACGATCCTGTCAGAAAACCGACAACCGACTGGAAACGGCTCACCAACCACAGCCCATTGTGGCTCGCTCCACAGACAAAGCACCTTGCCCAGATCGTGTAGCAGGCCGGTCAAAATGAACCAGCGAGGATTTCCATCCGAACGAATTTGTTCCGCCGTCTGCATTGCGTGGGAGATTTAAGGTAGATCGGTGTCCGTGTCGCTATAGTCGACCAATTCGTTGAGGTGGACAAGGGCTTGCCAAACGCCGAGTCGCCGCCTGGCCAACGGAAGAAACTCCGCCCGTTTTCTTTTCACGAAGTCAACGGTCTGCCCCACATGATTGAGGCGGTAAAACTCCATTTCGGACTCTCGGATATTTTCTTGGTAGTTACGAAACGCCGACTTTTTTTTGTTTGGATCGGTGAATCGCGATTTTTCGCTTGTTCGGCCAACGGTTCCGGATAACGCTGTAGAACATCGTCCTCCCATTGGTCTAAATCATCTAACGGATCGTTTCCGTACGATTGTAGAGAAGAGTCCATCGCGGCAATCCCAATAAAACACGTGACGTTCTTGACTATCGTTTGCTAAGCAGGAACTTCTGTAGGCCGTCAAGATCATCCGTGTTGATGAGGTCGACTTCAGCCGAGAGAAGTTCACGCCAGACATTTTCGTTTTCTGGAGTCGCCCAAAATCGGACCACTCGACCGGCGTCGTGAGCGCGGCGGACGGCGGAGTGGAGTTTTTTTCGTTCCAGATCCGGCATCTCTCCAACGCCTCGCCAACGAAAATGCCGATTCCAATTGTCGCTGATCATCGGAAGCAGATGGAAAGCGTCGCTGGACTCAAGATCGTTTAGACGACCGTCGATCCCGGCATAACGTACCTTTTGTGATGCCATTAGTTTCCGGGGACGGTTGCCACTAATAACGACCAACAGCGGACCCGGCTTGACTTTACCTTGATCGACCGTCGTCAGCATGTCGGCATACTGTGCTAACACATCATGTAGCGCAAGGTAGGTAGATTCTGCCTCCGATTTCAGGTCGATCAAGAGTGTAACTCGCGGCCCAGCGGAATAGACCCGTCCATTGTTCGCCGCGATGCGCTCCTTCAACGGATTCAGATAAAGGCTCTGCAACGTGCGGTTCTGCTGAACATCTTTGCGGTTGTGAGCGACTAGTAGCCGGCCCTCAACCAAAAATATGTCGGCCTCGACGCCGCAAAAACCATGATCCAGAGCATCGAGCAGTGGTCGATCGTGCTCATAATCGTTGTGCGCATGGGCTTTGACGAGCGGTTCCACGGCAAAAGCACAGCAGCTAATGGCCGTCAACGAGAGCAGGAAGAGCAGGGCGGTGATGCAGTGTTTAATCACACGCTATCTCCATAAGGGGACGAAGCTACGTGAAGAGATTCTAGATTGTCTAGCCACCGCATTGCCAATTTTTTCGCCCGAATTCGAGAATGTCGTGCACATCCTAGCGGGGCCGTGGGAAGGGCCGGTCGGCTCAATCTCGCCAGCGGCGAGGTCTTAATTCCTTGACATGACGACACACCGTAGGTCACCTACCTACATAACGTAGGCGAAGCAGCAAGCGATGAAAAAAAACTCCGCCGCCGCTAACAGCGGCTCAACGGGAGATTATGGAAATCGTCTGGGAGCGCGGTGAGGTCATTGTGAGTGAGGTCCGTGAGTCACTGTGCAGGAGATTTCGTTGAACAACGGGGAATAGTGTTGTGACTTGCCGGGCTCTGCCAGTGTGTTGTGTGAACCGTGATACCTGAAAAACCCGAGGCTAGCGCCTTCGCCTGATTTTACTTTAGGTAGCCAGCAACCCATCCTCGCGATCCTTGCGGCGGAATGCGATCGGCGACGTCGCTACCGTCTGCCAAACTGAAGGCAACCGCGAAAGGGAACCAACCCTTTGGAGCATTACCCGTGTATCGACCGCGACCGAGGAACTCGCCCTTGGAGACCAGGTCGAATCGGGTAACGCGGCCGTTTTTCGTGGCAACGTGTCCCCTTAAATCGGCGCGATAGCCGCGAAGGCCATCCTTGGTCTTCAAATCGACGCTTGCCCGCAGCACGCCGTTCTCGAATTCAACGTCGATGCGGCGAACTTCGCCGCGGTCCCACAGCGGCGGTTCGCCACGCGTATTGTCGACCAAGTGGTAGCGGACGATTCGGCTCATCAAGGACTCAGGAAACTGATCGCCAATGAGCGCCTTGGTCTCGTCGGCACGAACCCAGAGGTTGTCACGGCCGATAGACTCTTGAAAAATCCTCTTCCACGGATCTTCGGTTTGCGGATACCCGCCCAGAACTTTCGAAGTGACGCGAACAACGAAACCATCTCGGGGCGGTTCTGGATTGTAACGCGGATCGGACTTTCCCTGCTTGATCGCGGGAACCTTCACGGGACGGTGTTTGGCCAGTGCCGACGTCATCAATCGCATGGTCCGGTCGGGCCCTCGATTGTTGGTAAACCCCAGAAAGGTACCATCCGCGGATGCGGTGTAGAGCCCTTGCGTCGTTCCGGAACCGATTTTTCGCGGACCTTGGTTGGCAATCTTCTGATAGAATTCGCCCTCCGCGTCCTGTTGGCGACGTTGGTAGGCCTGGTCGATGGCAACGGGAACGAAACGAGTCTTTAGCAGCTGTACTATCTTTGGGTCTGCAAATGTCGACGCACGGTCGAGTACTCCGTTGTTTCAGGTGCAGCCGAGTGGGTGACCGTCCATCGCCCATATGAAAATGGGTTTACCCTCTCGCGCTGCAACGGCTTGTGCTTCCAACAGTGAAATTTTCCAGGGAATCGAACGCCATGGTGCGTCCTTCTCCGGCTGCAGTTCAGCATGGAGTTGGTTGAATTCACGTTCGGAAAAGCCGTCGCCAGCCATCACGGCCAGACTTAACAGACAGACGAGCATGCGAGGTCTCCAAAGTTGAAGTTCTTCTTTCAACAGGCCTCAGTTTATACGTCCGTGCTCTACCCTACAAATATTCGCATCGAATGTGTGGCACTGGCTTTACGTTACCGAGGGAGCCCGCGGAACGCTTTCCTAAAACAGCGCCTTAACGGGCTGACCGTCCGTTACAGGAATGGGCCGACCGGCGCGGTCGTCAATTGTTTGGCTTGGTTCCACGCCGAAGGCGTGCAGCACTGTCGCGTGCAGGTCGTACGGCGTGACAGGGGAATCCACAACGCTTGCGGTTTGTCCATCGCTCTCGCCGTAGACTTGCCCACCGCGAACGCCACCACCAGCCAAAACGGCCGAATAGCAAGATCCCCAGTGATCTCGCCCAGCATTCTTGTTGATCTTCGGTGTTCGTCCAAATTCGCCGACGACGACCACCAAGGTATCATCCAGTAGACTGCGGTCGTTCAAATCTTGTAGCAGCGCTGAGAACGCGCGGTCGAACGAAGGGCAACAATAGTCGTGCGTCAGCATGTCGACGCCTCGATTCGCTCCACCGCAAACGTCCTTGTCACTTCCATGGTTGTCCCACAGGTTAAATTGGCAACCGTCCTTTCCATAAAACGTCCAAAACACGTTAACCAGTCGGACGTCCGCCTCGACAAGTCTTCTGGCGAGCAAGAAACTCTGACCATACTCGTTCAGCCCATAGCGTTCGCGGAGTTTTTGCGGCTCTTTTGTTACATCAAATGCCCGCCAGGCCCCACTGTTACCGAGCATCGAAATGGCCGCCTCGTTGAACTCCTTATGCCGTTGAAATTCCGGCAGAGCACTACGAACGTCAGATCGTTCGAGGTCGGCCAGTAATTCGCGTCGCCGATCGAATTGCTCGCGGACGAACCCCTCGGAGAAATTCAGCTTCTCCAGGTTGAAGTCACAGCGTTGCAGCGAGTCCTTCTTGGGCTCCTGTAGCGCAAACGGTTCAAACGCCGGGCCGAGAAATCCGGCGGACTGCCCTTTATAGAACCGTGCGCCGGTGGTGAAGTGGCGTGGAACGACGACCCACGGAGGGAGTGTTCCGGACGGGCCCAGCAGCTTGGCCAACATTGCGCCCATGGACGGATGATCACTTGGCTCGGCCGGGTACGCTTTCTTTTGAACGCTCTTACTTGCGAGCAGTGTGTAGAGAATGCCCAGATCGTGAACGGTTGTCTTGTTGAACATTGAGCGAATGATGGCGAACTTGTCGGCTTGTTCAGCCACCAGGGGAAGCAGTTCGCCAATTCGAATGCCCGGAACGTTGGTCCTGATCGACTCGAATGGGCCTCTGATGTCGCTGGGTGCATCAGGTTTTGGGTCCCACATTTCCAGCTGAGAAGGACCGCCGCACAGAAAAATGTAAATACACCGTTTTGCCGTACCACGGCCACGAATGCGTGCTGCCGCCTTTTCTTCAGCGTCCTTGGCCCACAGATCAGAGTTTCCCCAACTGGCAAGCGTCCCGAGTCCGGCCAATTTCATCAGATCGCGGCGTCGCAGCGCTGCGTTCTCGGCCAGCGGACCTGCCATTAGATTGAACATGTTCGGCTCACATCGGCAAAACTGAGTGAAGGTAATCAGCTGTGCGTGTCAAGGTTTCTCAACAAATTATCGGCGTAGAAGTTTGCAGACTCAATCCTATCAACGCAATAAAAGAGCCAGCAAACGAAAATTTTGGGATTTGAAATCTGTTATGTCATTACTTCGTGAATCGGCTCGCCGTATTCTTTTTCCAAGCGTTTCCGACCAGGAACGGCAAGATCGCGCGGATCGAGTCCCAGTTGATGGAGAATCGACGCATGAATGTCCGTCACATAATGGCGATTTTCCACCGCATGGAATCCGATTTCGTCGGTGCGGCCATGTGCGATACCGCCCTTAATCCCGCCGCCAGCCATCCAAACTGTGAAACCAAACGGGTGGTGATCACGACCGTTGGCGTGTTGCGACCCGGGGGTTCTTCCGAACTCGCTGGCCCAAACAACCAGCGTTTCGTCCAGCAGCCCGCGTTGTTTCAAATCGGTAATCAGGGCGGCAATCGGCTGGTCCACCTGCTTGCAGAGCGTCGAGTGGTTGGATTTGAGGCCCTTATGTGAGTCCCAACGGCCAGCTCCACCACTGC
>DUDC01000236.1 GCA_012959465.1 Planctomycetaceae bacterium | reverse complement strand
GAACGAACCGAGTGTGACCGTGCCGTTGGCGACGGTAAGGTCAACCTGCATGTCTTCCGATCCAGCATCGATATCACTAACGCTGATAAGTGAAACGTTGGAGAATGCCAAGCTGTTGTCTTCGTTCAGCGCCTGGGGACCGGGCACCGCGTTGACCGGTGGGTCGTTGACTGGCCCTACGCTGACAGTGATCGTGGCCTCTGCCATATTGCCAACGCCATCGTCGATCTGATAGACGATCTCGTCGGTACCGACAAAGCTGTTCGGCGGAGTGTAACTGATCGTGTTGTTGTTGACGATCGCGGTTCCGAATTGAGTCATGATGACCGTCAAACCGCCCAGGGCGACGCCGTTGATCGGGAAGGACGTCGTTGGGAATATGATCTCTTCCTCTGGCACTCGCTGACTGGTGAGGTCGTTCGAGTTGGCGACAAGAGTCAGAACTTCGTTGTCGATCCCGTTGGCAAATTCGTTGCGGAATGTGAGCTGGTTGGTCACTCCATCATTGGTCAATGGGGTGAGAACATTGTTGGTGGAGTCTTCATCGACGGCAAAGTTGTCGTTGGCGGCCTGTGGATTGCCACCCAGAACTTCGATCGCAACGGTGTAGGTGAGAAGCTTACCAGGTCCAGTCGGTTGAAAACTAAGTATGTCCGTCTGAACACCACCAACATTGCGAATTGCCTGGTCGCCAACAGCCGGTGTTTCAAATGTCGGGAAGGGATTGTTCTGATTCGTGCTGGTGTTGAAAAATGCATAGTCTGGGCCGAAGAGTACATCGACAGGGCTGCCGCCCGTGTCCATCAATACGTCGTCACGTAACAAGCCATTGGATGTGTAGACAAAATCGTTGTAGGAAGCTACCAGCCCTTTCAACGATTCGTTCGTCAGATCGGGAAATCGAGGTTGACCGATTTGACGTACGTCTTGGTGCAACACTTCTGTAACCAGCACATCACCGACGTTTACCGTCGAGCCGGCGCCAACCAGGTTGCCGCCGATCATCACAGCATGCGTGTATTCAACTTGCGGGTCGCCAGGAGCACCGCCTCGCAACGCGTCATTTGCCGCTACCACGAAGTCGTCGAGTTTCACCTTGCCGTCATTGGTGACGTCCAGATAGACGGGCAGACCAGACGAAGCGGAACCGGGTGCACCTTCCGCCAACGCTGCGGTCGAATTGAATTGACGAGCCACCTCCAAGAAGACGGTCATCGCGTCCCGGTAGGACACGAAACCGTTGTTGTCCACGTCGCTGCGGCGGACTTCGTTGTGCATGTAGATGTCCGCGGCCAACAACTCACGACTCTCTAGCTGCTCGCTGCACAGCAACCGAGTGCTACGTTGTGCTTTCCGGCGGCTTCGGTCACGAAATCGGCGATTGAGAATCTGGGAGATCTTTTTCATTTTCGCGTCAAACCCTATCGGGGTGCCCGTTCGGCGGCTCGACACCAAGCCACCCGATATAGCTAGCTCACACCCCACCTGCGAGCCGCATGTTGTCGTGAATTCAGGAAAATGCCGCCTTGTGATGGGGTTCATAGCGACAAGATCCAGACTAATTACGATCCACTATCTTTGCAAATAATTTGCAAGTTCTTATTTCAATTGGTCTTGGAGCATTTCAAAGCCGGTCGTCAATGAACGAACAAACCACACAAACTCACCCTAATTAACTCATATTTCTCAATTAACTCTAATAACCTAGTGCAATCGACCCTATTTCACCCCGACTTCACTTGGACGCAGAACAATCCACAGAGTTCCCACCATCTGTAAGTTTTGCCGTCGGGGCCTAGGCACGTGAGCCGTGGGTGCAAATCCACGGGAAAAACACTGGCGAAGCCAGTGCCACACATTGGCCAGGTATTCGGGCCCTATGGCGCCAGCGGCCCGTCCATAGCGGGGTCCGTTTGCTCGCTTTCCAGAGCCTCGCTGGCATGATCATCATCGCTGGTCTGGCGATCGACAATCAAATCAAGCAGTTCCTCTTCCATGAGGAAGGCGAGGTCCAGCGGCGCGTTCGGCAAGGCAATTTCTTTCGGCTTGTTCTGCCCGGTTTGGACGATCACACGAGTGTCGCTTACGGCGTCGATCATCTCGATGCGATGAACGTCGGTGATCGGCGATCTGGTGGAGGCGAATCGAGCAATAACGTCAACGAGCTCTTGGTCCCAGAGAGCCACATCCAACATGAGCGCTTCGCTATGAGGCAGATCGGCGACAGGCGTCCAATCTCTTCGAGGCGAGTCGATCGACGGAACCGTGTCGACTGTCGCTGTGAAATAGGGTTCGCCGGCGCCAGGAGTCGGGGCGGGGGTTTCGACCGTTCGGCTGAACGGCGTCGTTCTGGTCACCGAAGCGACGGAAAGAGGTTCACCGCCACCGCCACCACCGGCACCACCGTTTGTCGATCGCAAAAAGAGGTACTGTAGTATCGCAGAAACGTCGGCAACCGACACGCGTCCCTCACCCGTGATGTCGCCGAAGAGGGGAGGTCCCGACTGATCGGTGGGCGGATCCAGTTGGCGTTGACCGTGCAGGAAGATATCGCCGACCAAATTGACCAGATCCGTTGTCGTGACCAGTTGATCAGCATTCACGTCCTGCTGGTTGTTCGGATTTTGCCAAGGTGCAGCGAAAACTGCTCCAAAGTCGCGTGAGGTAAC
>DUDC01000235.1:797-2679 GCA_012959465.1 Planctomycetaceae bacterium | reverse complement strand
CAGCGGTAGTTTGTCGTTTTGACCGGGCCGCTCGCTCGCTGTTTGGTTTCGGTATCGCTGCGGTGCAGCGTCTTGCCCGATTTCATCTGACCCAGCCGAACTTCGTCGCTGCTATCTGCGTTACTGCGATGGCGGCGATATCAATCGAGGAGCATTCTGGAATGCCATCACGCTGGAGGACTGGTTGCGTCGACGGCACAAATAGCGTTGACCCATTTCGGGGCAGTTTCCGAAAGCGGACTTCCGTACGCCAGGTCATGGATCCGCGTTTCTTTTCCTACGCGTGTCAACCGGCGATCTTGTGGTACGACTTATACCAATCCACAAAGCGTTCGATGCCCGTTTCGATGGGAGTGTCCGGACGGAAGCCGACGTCACGTTGCAGAGCGTCGATGTCGGCGAAGGTTTCCGGAACGTCACCGGGTTGCATGTCCATCATGATCTTGTTGGCGGTCTTACCAATCGCCTTCTCCAGCACCTCGATCATGTGCATCAGTTCGACCGGCTGGTTGTTGCCGATGTTGTATACTTTGTACGGTGCCGCCGTTGTGGAATCGTCCAGCGGATCCTTGTCGGGATTGGCTTGCGGCACGTTGTCATTAACTCGTATCACACCTTCCACGATGTCGTCGACATAAGTGAAGTCGCGACGCATCTTTCCGTGATTGAACACGTTGATGGATTCCCCCTTGAGAATCGCTTCGGTGAACAGCCACAGCGCCATGTCGGGACGTCCCCATGGGCCGTAAACGGTAAAGAACCGCAGTCCAGTGGTCGGCAGTCCAAACAGGTGACTGTAGGTATGGGCCATCAATTCGTTAGCCTTCTTTGACGCCGCGTACAGACTCACCGGATGGTCCACTCGATCCGTGACGCGGAACGGCTTGTTTTTGTTGGCACCGTAGACTGAACTGCTGGAGGCGTAGGCAAGGTGGCCGACTTTGTTGTGGCGACACGCTTCCAGAATATTCACGAAGCCGACAAGATTTGCGTCGACGTAAGCTTGCGGGTTTTCCAGCGAATACCTCACGCCGGCCTGAGCCGCCAGGTGAATGACGCTGTCAAAGCCGTGCGTATCGAAAACGCCAGCTATGGCGTCGCGATCTTCCAGGGCGACCTTCGCGACTTGAAAGCCGTCTCGACCTTCCAGCTGCTGCAAGCGATCCTGCTTCAGGCTGACCTGATAATAGTCGTTGACAATATCCAGCCCTACAACTTCATCGCCGCGATCCAGCAGAGTTTTTGCGGTGTGAAAGCCAATGAACCCAGCGGCTCCGGTAACGAGAATTCTTGCCATTATGCTGTATCAACTTTGAGGAGGTGTGTATGGATTGTCGTTGGCCGGGGAAACGAACCGTTGCTCGGCTTCAGGTCGATGCCGATTGGTGACGGCTGCCGCAATCAAAAAACAATCGCCATTACAAAAACGAGGGCCGAGAGTAGTGAATAGACCGCAAGGACAGTGATATTTACGGGAGTTGTAAACCTGTTGATTGCGACCGGCACGAAAATACCACTGACACCATGAATCAATAGCAGACTGAGACCGAAGATTAGGTATGGTTTTGCAGAGCCTCGATCAATTTGCTGCCTGACGACAAAAATCAGTGCTGCGATGTAGAACAAAACCGGAACGCCGCCGGAAAGTGCAAGAATCAACGCCATAGTTGAAGTCGTTGGCATATTTATTTGCTCCACGAACTATCGGTTTTGATTCCTGTTATGCCTCAGACAACTTGCGATACCAGTCGATCGTATTGCCGAGCCCCTGCTGCAGATCGACCTTCGGCTCCCAGCCCAGCCACTCCTTAGCTCGAGTGATGTCCGGACACCGTCGCTGAGGATCGTCTTTGGGCAATGGCAAATGGACGATTGTTGACGA
>DUDC01000235.1:346-712 GCA_012959465.1 Planctomycetaceae bacterium | reverse complement strand
AATCCATCAGTCGCAGCATTCCTTCAATCAGATCGCTGCAATAACAAAAGGACCGCGTCTGCGTGCCTTCGCCGTAAATCGTGAGTGGTTCGCCGCGCAGAGCCTGATTGATGAAGTTTGAGATCACCCGTCCGTCGTTCGGATCCATCCGCGGGCCGTAGGTGTTAAAGATGCGAATAATCCTGATCTCAACGTCATGCGCCTCGTGATAGTTCATCATCAATGACTCGGCGATGCGTTTCCCTTCGTCGTAGCAACTGCGCGGGCCAATCGGATTCACGTGCCCCCAATAGTCTTCGGTCTGCGGGTGAACCTGAGGGTCACCGTATACCTCAGAGGTGGAAGCGTGCAGGATTCGAGCACCGC
>DUDC01000235.1:0-295 GCA_012959465.1 Planctomycetaceae bacterium | reverse complement strand
CATGCCAACGGTGGACGTCTTAATCGTCTTGATGGGATTGTACTGATAGGCCTCCGGCGACGCCGGACAGGCCAGATTGAAGATGCGGTCCACTTCAAAGTAAAACGGATGGACAATATCGTGCCGCACGAGTTCAAACCGATCATGCCCCAGCAGATGCCGGACGTTTTCCTTATTGCCGGTGAAGAAATTATCCAGGCAGATCACCTCGTCGCCGCGTTCGATCAGTCGATCGCAAAGATGACTCCCCAGAAATCCGGCACCGCCTGTGACAAGGACCGTCGACATCAATTTT
>DUDC01000234.1 GCA_012959465.1 Planctomycetaceae bacterium | reverse complement strand
CCGATAGCAACCCCGGTAGAGCCAGCAAACCTAGCCCAGTCCCACTGCGACTCAGCATGGCCCGCCGTGAAATATGTGCGTTCATGTTCAAATTCATGATCCCGTTTTTCTTCCGACAGACAATAACCACAGAGGACACGGAGGGTCACCGAGCGTTAATCCACAAACATGAATTCATTGGTCATCAAGAGTGTCTGGATGAACTGTTCTAACGATTGTTGCTGCTCGTCTGGTCCCACGGCTAGGAATTGTTCACTTAGTTTGATTTCTTCACGCGATGCACTGCGGCTCAGGACGAGAGAATAAATTCGATCGATTCGGTCGCTGACGGGCTGATCACTCTTGAGTAATCGTTCCGCGACGCTGGCTGCCGCGTCGCTGACGAACGTCGAGTTCATCGCAAACAGCGCTTGTTGCGGGACCGTGGTTGTTACTCGGCGAGCTGTAGAAGTGTCTGCGTTGGCGAAGTCAAAGGTCTTCACGACATTGGGTACGCTCTGGCGTTCGACAAACGAATAAACCGTCCGACGGCGGTTGGTGGCGTCGGTGATCAAAGGCGGACGACCGTACATGGAGTAGTCGATATTGCCTGATACGACGAGCAGTGTGTCTCGCATCTGTTCCAGGTCGAGTCGTCGCCGGTTGGCTCGCCATAGGTAACGGTTGTCCGGATCCGCCCTCTGTTGACGAGCCAGCTGCGCCGAGTCGCCCAACCGCGACGCTCGCTGATACGCCCGCGAGGACACAATCAGTTGGTGAATCGGCTTGGTGTGCCAGCCGTTCTCGAGCAACTCGGAGGCCAGATAGTCTAGTAGTTGATGGTGCACTGGTTGATTCGTACGCAGGCCGAAATCGCTGGGTGTGTCGACAAGTGGTTCACCTAAATGGTGCATCCAGATGCGATTCACCCACACGCGAGCCGTTAGCGGGTTGTCGGCGGAAGCGATGTGTTCAGCCAGTTCGAGTCGCCCGCTGCCATTGGAAAACGGGACGCGATCGTCGCCGTCGAGTATTTCCAGAAACTGTCGAGGCACGGGAGCGCCGCGTTGACTGGCGTCTCCACGTTGAAAGATCACCGGGTCGCAGAGATTCTTGGAATCGACGACCACCATCGCGCGGCCGGCCGCCGACTTGTGCTTCACAGATATCGCATCCAATTGCCCGACGAGCCCTCGGAAAGCATCCTTTTGCTGGCGGGACAGGTAGTAATAGACTTCGTTTTCGGTGAACCACACGGGGCTCGACTCGGAGATGAGCAGTTCGGCCAACGGGTCGCCATCTAGCGATTTTAGGTTCTTGAGTGTTGCCTGGAGTTCGCTCTGCTCCCGCTTGAGTTCGGTAAGCTTCGCCAGTTTGGTCGCGGATGGCGCAGCGGCCGCATCTGGGACAATGTTTGGATTTCCCAAGATCGCCTGGTCGTGCGAGATTCCTTGTCCACCCTCGGTCACCACCAAAGTGAGGAACCGAGCCGACTCGGGCAAAGGTATGTCGACTTCAAGGCCTTTTTGTTGAGCTAGAAAGTCGCGAGCTTCGACAACACTCTTGCCGTCGAGCAGGATCGTGAAGTCGAGACGACTTTCATCTTTGGCACCGCCGTGACCGAAACGGGTCGTGAATCGACTTTTACCAAAATCGTGCGTTTGTCGGATGGCTGCCAAATCGAAGGTGATGCCCTTGTTGGCATGCATTGCAACGATCGTCTGTGGCGCCTGATTGAAATCGATGCCATCGATCTGGTTGCTCGTGAAGCCGGAACTGGGGCCGAACTTGAAGTAGTCCCACGTCTTGCCAGTTGTCTTGGGGATCCCCGTGGCCCGCAAACCGGTTGTACTGATAGTCAGCGCGCCAGACTTCGGCACGAAGACTCCGTCCACCAGCGAGTTGTCGGGAACTGCGATCAGCTCGTCTGGTTGGGCGATCTCGATGAACCCGGTTTCACCTGTGGTCGGCTTGCCGGTCGCTGGGTGAATACCGTTTCCCTTTGTTCCCGTGCCGTATCCATTGCCGCCGGCCACGATATCGGCTAGCTGAATGGGACCGTCGAGTGCTTCGAGTTGCTGGTCGATTTCGGCGATACGATTCTTAGCGTCGGACTCTTGTCCCCAAACGTCTCGAATGACTCGGCCGTAACAACGGGCCACTTCGGCCGGCGTCTTTGGTTGAGCTGCTAACAACGCTTCGACGATTCGTTCATCAACACCTTGCTGGCGCCATTGTTCGGGGCGCAGTTTGAAATCGACCATTAAGTCGTGCCAGGGTCCAAAGACAGGGTCGTCGGTGAAGGCGCGACGAGCAACCAGCTTTCGCCAACGATAGGTGATCCGCGGCCGCAACTGGTCCTCAATGAGCGAAAGAAAGAAAACTGACGTTTCGGAAATGTCCGGTTCCGTAGTCGCGACTTCAACCAAATAATCGGCCGTCCGATTGCGAGCCGTTTCGAGCGTTTCGTTGTATCGTTGCTTGCGCAACGCGTGGACTTCTTTGAGTTTGTTGCCGAATTCCTCTTCGAACGCCTTGCCAGCATCAGTAACCGGTTCGATTCGCGGGCGGTCGTAAGGTTCGTGGCTGCTGGCGAATACGCCATACAGCGAATAGTAGTCGGCCGTGGGAATCGGATCGAACTTGTGATCGTGGCAGCGAGCACAACTGGCGGTCAGGCCGAGGAATCCACGAGTGACG
>DUDC01000233.1 GCA_012959465.1 Planctomycetaceae bacterium | reverse complement strand
CCCCGGAGTTCGTCCCACCGTCTTGAACCAGCTGCTCCAGAGCGGCCTTGTCAATGGCGCTGAGCAGGTTCGGGTTGTAACTGATCCACACGTGACCGTGCTCCAAATTGTGCACCAGGTCTTCGTCAGGTTGCTCTGTCGAATAGACACCTGTAGGACGAGGTGTGATCGAGTTGTTTTGTGCATCGAGTAGGAAGCCGTGGTGCGGCCCATAGGTCGGCGGATTGCTGAAGCCGTCGTAATCGACGACAGTCGTGACGTGAGTTCGAGTAATCGCAGGCGCTCCAGCAACTAGGTCCGTTCGTGTTCCCAGCAGACCAGCGTCATCAAACGCTCCGACGGTCACCGAACCAAACGGCTGGTTACCTGGGTCGTTGACGTTGATCGTGACCGTTGCCACGTTCGATATCGTGGAGTCGTCACTTGCCTCATACGTGAATGAATCCGTGCCTAAAAAGTCTACCGCAGGGGTATAAGTGAAAGAGCCGTCATGGTCCAGCGTCGCGACACCATTGCTCGCCTGCGCGACAAGCGTTGCATGTAGTGGGTCGGCTGCAGGATTCACATCATTGATCAACACACCGGAGATGTCCACAACGGTCAGCACGCTGTTTTGGTCAACGGAATACGCATCGTCGGTTGCCGTCGGCGGAATGCGCGTATCGCCGGGAACGTCACTTCCTCCGGCACGGATGGTCGCGGCCAACGTCGAGTTGCCGTTGAGTTCCTCTCCAAAAGCGATCGTTTCACGCAGTAGTCTTTGCGCCGATGGCGCTGTGGAAAAGAACCAGCCTATGTTGACGTAATCCGGTCGCAAACTGAGTTCAGCAAAGTTGTTGCCGGCCAGGTTTTGATCGTCGGGTAGAACAATGTTGCTGATCACGTTGCCGCTCGCCGTGGCACCGGCCACCGACGACGACTCCTGACCATCTACCGTCGCAGGCGTCTGGCGCTTTGTAATCTCGTAGGTAGCCTCGTCGAGTTCATCAAACGTATAGAGGCCGCTGTCATCCGTGATCGTCGATCGCTGAACGGAAGAACCAGACACCGCAAGTTGAATCACAACCCCCGGGATCCCGACTTCGGAAGCGCCTCGAGTACCATCACCGTCAGCGTCGAGGAAAACCGATCCCGAGAGGACGCCCTCTCCATGCAACATCGCCCTTCTCTCTAGCGGCTCTAACAGTAGGCGTCGAGCTGTTCGTCGGAGGATTTTCTTTCGCGGGCGACGCATCGCAACTCTTTTCTGAGCGGACAATCTTGGTGAAAAGGTGGTCCTTTCATAGTGTATTGGTCTACGCTAGATGTCAATCGATTGGCGCGTTGGTAAACAGTGCGGTTTTGAACGATTGATCGATCGTGTCGGGTGTACGTATTACACCGCCAACGGGAGGGTCTGAAGAGCAGTCAAGATCGCGTCAGTGAACCTAAAAGGCGTAGTCAAGACCGCAGCGAAGACCTTGAGCCCAGAAGTCGCCCTTGTCGAATGGCACCACCGGGCGGGCGAGACCCGTCAACGCCCCAGGAGGGATCTGGGATGTGTTGATCCCAACGTCGATTTGGTCACCAGCGCGGGCCACGTCGCTCCAATACAGGAACGTGTACCCGAACGACACGGATAAACCACACTGGCTGTATCGACGCATCGTGATGCCAAATTCTGACACGGTAGAAAAGTAACTCTGTTCAACCGTGCCGATGTTCGTGGGCAGCGCGAGCAGGCCGGCCTGTGTCGTCGTTGACGCCGCGCCAATTGTCGTTGTCGTCTCGCCAAAGACCGACACTCGTGAACGCGTGCTTCCCAGCGCGACCTTTGCCACGGTCTCCAGACTCCAACCCGCGCAGCTTTGACACTCCATCACAATCCCCAGTTCACCTCCGTGAAACTGGTTCTGCGTACGGAAGTCGTCAAGAAGATCGAATGTCGTTCCGGCGAGCGCACCGGACAGCGCCAACGTTGACTCTCGTATTCCAATCCGGTCCTTCAATTCGGCGTAGCGGTATCCCAACACATAGCTAAGTCGCTGACAGGGAGCGGACGTCCCACCAACGCGATAGAGAGCTTCGAACGCCTGCAGACTCGTGCTGGCTTGAATGTCCAGCGATCCCGATACTTCGGCGGGAAACGCAATCCGTCGAGCGTCTTGTGCATTGGCTACGACGTTAAAAAACGGCCTAGCGAGAATCGGAAATTCGATGTTCGATGCGGAAAACGACTGACGCTCACGTCCGAGCATCAGGTACGTAAATTCGAGGCCCTCGCACCGCCTCGGATCGAACCAAGATCCCAGTGTGAATCGCCCACCAGATCGACTTTGATCGTTCAGGCCCTCGTTGCCAAACAGTATCGATGTGCCCGTTTTCCCAATGACGCCCGCGTCAGCGACGAGCGTGCCAGCCGGACTCGACGTCGCCAAAGCCGGTACCTGCATCCCGTCGGTCCACCACAACAGGTATTCCGCGCGACCCCATAACAAAGGGCACCCGTAGACAGTTGGCTCCATCTGCTCGACTGGAAAGACAAACTCCGATTCGCCGAGTCCAGGTTCCGTTTCAATGGACTCCATCGTCGGGTCAATAATCTCGAATCCGTGCGCTGGAGAGTCGCCGGAGAGGACAAATTCGATTTGTTGCACCGCTTTCAGCGAATTGTCATGGTCGATGGCCGCGGCGGCTTGTGG
>DUDC01000232.1 GCA_012959465.1 Planctomycetaceae bacterium | reverse complement strand
ATGGCTTCCTGCATCACCTCGCCCATGACTTCGATCGGGCACTTGAAATCGAAGCGTTTACGGGGGCGCATATTCAGTTCCAAGGCGATGGCATTCAATTGCTCTTGGCTGTGTACCGACAAGTCAGTCCCCTTGGGCAGGTACTGGCGGATTAGGCCGTTGATGTTTTCGTTGCTGCCGCGCTGCCAGGGGCTGTGCGGGTCGCAGAAGTAAATAGCGACCCCTGTCTGTTGGGTGATTTCAGCATGTCGCGCCATCTCCCGGCCCTGGTCGTAGGTCATGCTCTTGCGCATCGCCAGCGGCATGCTGTTGAGCGCTGCACTGAAGCCCTCCATCGCCGAGGTCGCCGTTGCGTCGTTCATCTTCATCAGCATCAGGTAGCCACTGGTGCGCTCCACCAACGTGCCTACCGACGAGGCGTTGGCCTTACCCTTGATCAGGTCGCCCTCCCAATGCCCCGGCATCAGCCGGTCTTCGATCTCTGGCGGGCGAACATGAATGCTGACCATCTCAGGGATCTGGCCGCGCCGATCCACGCCACCAGAGCGCGGCCGGCGCGTCGTCTTGCCTTGGCGCAGGCAGACGATCAGCTCCTTGCGCAACTCGCCGACCGGCAAGGCATAGATCGCGTTATAGATCGTCTCACGACAGACGTAGGCATCTCTGAGGTTGGGTATGGTCATGCTGCGCAGCTTGCCGGCAATCTGCTCGGGAGACAAACGCTTACGCAGCATGTGGGCCACCAGTTCGAAGCGCTCGCTGCCCGGCACAAGCTTGCGCTTGGGGCGACAAACCTGGCGCCGAATGTTCATCTGTTGCTGGGCGCAGCGGGCCGAGTAAGCACCACTACTGCCTCGATTGCGCTTCAGCTCTCGGCTGATGGTCGAGGGCGACCTGTCAATCAGGCGAGCAATGCCGCGCAGGCTGAAGCCTTGAGCTTGACTGAGTTGAATGATGGCGCGCTCTTCGACGCTGAGTTCGGAATAGGACATAGGGGCAGCACCGTACCGGAAAGGTCAGGTGTTGCACTCAGTTTTCGCGGCCGCCTAGCCTAACGAGACTATCGAACAAACCACTCCTGACCTTGACGCCCCAGCCCTAAAGACTAAGGTCTAATGGCTGAAACAATGATGAAATGTTTTATTGCATGTCGTCGTAAGAGCGACCTTCAGAGCATCATCCAACGAGGAGAACAAGAAATGCTCAAGACCCCAATCGCCCGGGGCGTGGCCCTGGCCACTCTGGGAGCAACCCTAGCCATTCCTTCCATGGCTCAAGCTGCTTTTATCGAAGATACAAAGGCTGGCCTGGAGCTGCGTAACTTCTACATGAACAGTGATAGCCGCCAAGACGGCGCAGCCCAATCTAAAAGAGACGAGTGGGCTCAGGGCTTCCTGCTACGAGTTGAGTCAGGATTCACCGAAGGCACTGTCGGCTTCGGCGTCGATGCTCTGGGTCTGTTGGGGGTAAAACTCGACTCCAGCCCTGACCGCACCGGAACAAACTTACTGCCGGTCGATAATGATGGGTCTGCACCCGATGATTATTCCCAGCTTGGCCTAACTGCCAAAGTAAAAATCTCCAAGACAATTCTGAAAGTTGGCACGCTTGAGCCAAAGAACATGGCTCTTCACCGCAGTGACATTCGCCTGCTCCCACAAACCTTCAAAGGCGGACAGATCGTCTCCAATGAAGTTGAAGGATTGACATTAGATGCGGGTTACATAACGGAAGTTAACCAGCGTGACGACTCGAACTATGATGACCTGACAGCAATTCTGAACGGTGCTTCATTAGGCGGCGGTAGCATTGATGATTTCATTTTTGCTGGTGCTACTTACAAGTTGATGGACAACCTTACCGGTGCCTATTACTACAGCAATCTTGAAGAAGCCTACAAACAGCACTCTTTCAATCTGATTCATGTTCTACCGCTTGGTGAGAAGCAGTCGCTGAAAACCGATCTGCGCTATGCCCGCTCGACAGACGATGGTTCTTCTAATGTCGACAACAAGGCCTTGGGCGCAATGGTCACCTACTCGGTCAGCGGCCATAGCTTTGGCTTGGGCTATCAGGAAATGAATGGTGATACCGGCTTCGCCTTCGTCGGCGGCTGGTCCGATCCTTATCTGGTGAACTATGTAATGATTGGTCCGGACTTTGCCAAAGCTGATGAAAAATCATGGCAGGCCCGCTACGACTTCAACTTTGCCTCCATCGGCATTCCCGGCCTGAGCCTGATGACCCGCTACGTCACCGGTGATGGCTTCGATAGAACTGACGGCTCCAACGGTAAAGAGTGGGAGCGCGACACCGATATCAGCTACGTATTCCAAGAAGGCGCCTTGAAGAATCTCGGTGTTAAATGGCGTAACGGTACATATCGCAGCAACTACAGCCGCGGCGATATTAATGAGAACCGTCTGATCGTCAGCTACACCATCCCGCTGATGTAATAGCGGCCTACCGCATCTCGATGCAGTAGTCAGAAAGACCCGCTTCGGCGGGTTTTTCTTTTCAGGAAGGTTGCGTATTACAGGGCGGTTGCAGAAGCTGAGTGCAACACGGTTATTGATTTGAAGCTGGAGCATGATGCCGCATAGCCATGGCTTCCTGCATCACCTCGCCCATGACTTCGATCGGGCACTTGAAATCGAAGCGTTTACGGGGGCGCATATTCAG
>DUDC01000231.1 GCA_012959465.1 Planctomycetaceae bacterium | reverse complement strand
GTTAACCGTGGGTCCGTCAAGATCCTCGCAACTTGCACTCTTCGCCTTGGATCGATGGAAAGTCCAGTCGCTGAATTTTTGGAGACCTCGCGCCGCCGTCGACCAACTCAATTGTGGCGCCCTCATACCAATGGTATTTACCCACGTCACGTCAAGATCGGACAACAAATGTCGCACCAAATGCTGACAACTCGATGGATGGCGCCCCCAATCATCGGAAAATACAACCAATCGTTGGTTTTCAGACATCGTTCACCGTCACCCGGTCACAACAGCGGCTGGATCGACTTCGCACAGCGGTTCGAGCTGGATCATATCTTTGTTAAACGACTGTTGACGCGACTCGCCGACGTGAAGTTCAACGACGTGCAGGGGATCCAAGTACTGGTCGATCAACGACTGGGCCAACCCGACAACGAAGCAATAGTCGAATTTGCCGCGTACCGCCCCGTCACCAAGTTCACCGATTGACAAGCGATCACCCCAGGACCGGGTCAGGGCCAGCGATTGACCTGCTTCAAGCAGCGACGCTCCATGGGCCGATTCGCCACCTAACAACTGCACGCGGAACCCGTTCTTGGCCAATTCAGCGGCCATGTGCAGGCCGATGCCGGGAACCTCGGCGCGGTCGCCCAGGAGGACAAAGTAGTAGCGGTCTTCGCCGAATTTTGCCAAGCGAACGACCGCGTTGATCTGTTGTATCGCCTGGTCGACGGCCACCGAACGGCGTTCCGAGACCAGTTCGTCCAACAGGTCGAGGTCGCTGTGAAACGGAAATCCCATCGTGGGAATGTCACTCTCCGGAACGCGCGGTTGCCAGAACCAGCACAGGGCACCGGCCCCGATCAGTGCCAGGGAAATCCCAATCATCCAAGGAAAACTGGCCGACTGTTTGCCCGCCAGTTCGCGGAGAGGTTTGGCCGGTTCGACCAATTGGACTTCCAGTGGATTGGCAATTCGAATTTGCTCGATCTTGTTGATCAACACATCAAACTGACGTTTGGTCGTGGCGATGGCATCGCTCAGTTGCCGCTCGCGGACTGCAAACCCGGAGTATTCGCGAAGTTCGTCCTGGCTCGCGCGGTACTTGGTCTCCAATGTGGCAATCTCGCGTTCCAACATCTCTTTCTGTAAACGTAAGGACTCGACGTACGACTCGACAAAGTCCCACAGTGTTTCCTCGTCGCCAGCCGGGTCTTTTCCCAAAAACTCGCGTGCGGCGGCGATCTCGACTCGCAATTTGACGACATCTGGATGATCGGGCCCCACGTTCTTGAGAAGTTGACTCTTTTTTTGAAAGAGTGGAAGCAACTTTTTAACGATCTCGGCCGCACCGGTCGCCATCCTTGCTTGCGGATCGTTCAAGACGAAGAGGGAGAGCAATTCCTCGTCGTCTTGGTTCTTTAATGTCTCGTCCAACACCTCGAGTCGCGCCCGTAACGTGGCGGCGAGTGTTTCCTTGTCGGTTAGAACGCGGATCCTCGCTGCGACGTCTTTCGCTCGTTCGTCGAGAATCGCCGAATAGTCATCGAGCGGAGCAAACCCTGACGTCTGAACAAGTTCTGCCCGTTGTTTGGTTTGCGATTCCAAAGTCACCACGCATTGCTTGGACAGCTGCTCGATCGTATCCCGTAAGGTCTGTTGATTGTCTACGGAGCCCTGGTCGGCCGATTCAAGGTAGGCGTCCACCACGGCTCGCAGTACAGCGACGCCATCCGACTCAGACGCCGCCCGAAATCGAACTTCCAGAATCCGTTGTCCACCCTGCCAGGGTGTTGCGGAAAGCCCATCGCATAGCGTCTTGGCGACGTCCTTGTCCTTTAATGAAGGTAGCGCAGCCAACTGTCCTCGCGAAATCGCATCGCGAATGATCTTAGGGCTAAGGATTACCAGCGATTCGTCCGCCAGAAGTTGCTTTTGTTCCTCCGCGTTCAGTCCTTGTCGTTCGATCAAAAGCCGAGCGACGATAACCGATGCAAACGGTTCCGTCCGCGGGTTCGCCCACCAAGCGGCAAGGCCGAGCAACCCAATGCCAACGAGGAACACAGCGATGCGTTTCATGCTTCATTCACGGCGAGAGGAAAGGCCAAACGTTCCATGGTGCACAAAATTGTGGACGTTGGCGAGAGTTTGGGACAGGAAACAGCGAATAATCTAGGGGAGTTGGTACGCTGAGAGACTCCATCTTGTTGTCGAGCCGGGGATTCGACCAGTCCTCGATTTGGTTCAGGGTGGGTTTTGCGGCAAGTTGTCGCGGCACAATCGGTGCGACTGTGCTTTTCGGCATGAAAGGTCTGGCTGGGAGGACGGCGTTGTGGCGACGGTCACATGCTGTCGCCGCCTTCGCGGCTTCGGGAAACGCTGTGTACGCTATCCGCAGGCTGACGCCTGCGGCTATATGCTGACTCGGCATTCGCCGCGTTGTTCGTCAAAATTCACATCGAATTAGGCATTGCTGGCACACTCGCACCGCTAGAGCTCAGTGGGCAGCAAATGCGTCCACAGCCCGTCGCGGCGGGTGCAAGCCCACAGATCGAAGGTACGGCTGACGACGCTGTCGCCTGTGGTCACCATGCCACCTCTGCTGGAGGTGCCTGGTCCAAATGCTTTGTTCTTACAGTTCATGCAAAGGCGCCATCAGATAGAAGGTGGAGTCCATGAACGGAATCGACAGCAGATGCGGCA
>DUDC01000230.1 GCA_012959465.1 Planctomycetaceae bacterium | reverse complement strand
GCTCGATGGGGAAAGCAAGGCGTTCAGGTGAGAAGGAAGATTTTTGGCGGATGGTTCTCGAGGAACACGGCCAGAGCAAACTGACGGTACGCGTGTTCTGCCAACGAGAAGGGCTTTCGGAGCCCTCTTTTTACTCCTGGCGAAAGAAGATTGCCAAACGCGATGCTGCGGCGGTGTTTGTCCCCGTTGAGTTGATCGACGCTGACAACAACGATGGGGTGCAGGTCGAGTCGGTTCTGTCGGATCGGCTGGAGATTCTAACTCCAGGTGGCTTTGCGCTACGATTTTTCCATGCGACGAATACGAACCGATTGAGCGAGCTGCTCGGCGCAATCTTGCGCATTGAAGACGGAGCCGTTTCATGCTGAGTATTGCGGCAGGTACTCGAATATTCTTTGCCTCGGAGCCAACCGACATGCGAAAGGGATTCGATGGGCTCCAAGGCCTTGTTATGGGAGTGCTTGAACAAGACCCGTTGTCAGGTCACTTGTTTCTATTCATCAACCGTCGTCGCGACAAGCTGAAGATCTTGTACTGGGATGGAGACGGACTGGCGATCTGGTATCGGCGACTGGAACAAGGAACATTTCAAGTTCCGAAGCGATCGACCGATGAAAAATCCGTTGAGATTCGCAGTGACGAATTGACCATGTTGCTGCGAGGTATCGACTTGACGAGTGTTTGTCGACGTAAACGATTCTCTATGGCAAGTTGATCAACATCGTTTGGCGAAGATTACTTCCGAAAGTTTGATTTTTTCAGGAACATTTTTCGCTAAAATGAAACTTCGAAAACGGTTTGTGCGTATAACAAGACATGGACGCAACGGACCTGCGAAAAGAAAACGAGCGGCTGAAAAGTTTGCTCGGTGAAACGCAACGCGAGCGGAAGGATGCTGCGGATCAGCTCGCGGGATCGCAGCACCAGCTCGAAGAGCTGACGAACAAGCTCACCGAATCGCAGGCTCAGCATCAAGCAGTTGTCGAGCAGTTCAGCCAGACGGTTGAAGATAAGCAACGACAAGTCGCCTCGCTCGAACACCAGATTAAACTGCTACTACAGCGCATCAAGGGATCTCGACAAGAGCGTATCAACCCAGATCAGTTGCTGCTGTTCACGGCGGAAGAACTTCAAGAGATTGCCGATCAACTCGAACAAGGTAATCCTGAAGACGACCTGATCGATGATGCACCTCGCGGCAAACGTAAACGGTCGCGTGGTCGTGTCGGAAAACTGCCGAGTCGTTTGCCACGAGAGATCATCAGGCATGTTCTGTCCGACGAGGAGCGGAACTGTCCTTGTTGTGGCGAACAACGGCAGGAGATTGGAATCGAAAGCAGCGAACAGCTGGAACTGATTCCCGCCAAGCTCAAGGTGTTGCAGCATGATCGAGTCAAATATGCTTGCCACACATGCCAAGAAAATGTTTCCATCGCCGACAAGCCGCCGCAGCCGATCGAGAAGGGCTTGCCGGCGCCCGGGCTGTGTGCTCATACGGTGTTGTCAAAGTTCGGGGATCATCAGCCGCTGTATCGACAAGAGGATATTCACTCACGTTTGGGCATGACGATTCGACGCAGCACTTTGTGCGGTTGGCAGGCAGCGCTTGCCGAGTTGGCGCGGCCCCTGGTCATGCGGATGAAGTTCCTGTTGCTTCAGTCGCGCGTGATCCACACCGACGACACTTCCATCAAGATGTTGAACCCTGGAGCGGGCCAGACACTGACGGCCAAGTTCTGGCCCTACCTGGGGGACTGGTTACATCCCTACGTAGTTTACGACTTTACGCTCAGCCGAGAACGCGACGGTCCGCAAAAATTCCTGGATGGTTTTGCCGGCTATTTGCAGGCCGACGCTTATTCCGGATACGACTGCATTTACGCGGGCGACAAAGTGGACGAAGTCGCTTGCTGGGTTCACGCGCGCCGATATTGGCACCAGGCACGTGATAATGATCCAGAGCGCGCTAATATCGCGTTAGGGTACATCGCCCGCTTGTCGCAAATCGAAACACAACTGCGCACTGCCTATCCCGAACAGAACGTGCAAGGCTTGCGGGACTTCGAGGCGGTTGCCCAGTCGCGTCAGGAACACTCATTACCGGTCTTGCGGGAGTTCAAGGCATGGCTTGACACGGAACAGGACGATCGTCGAATTCTTCCTAAGAGTCCGATTCGCGCTGCCTTTACCTATACATCCAATCAATGGGATGCCCTCTACCGCTACACGGAACGAGGCTACCTAGCCTTCGATAACAACGTCGCGGAACGACTCGTGAAAGTCCCGGCCATTGGTCGCAAGAATTATCTTTTTGTTGGCAGCGAACGGGGCGGACATGGCGCTGCCGTCATGTACTCACTGGTCAGCAGCGCCAAGACCAACGGTGTGGAACCCTTTGCATGGTTACGAGACCTGTTCACCCGACTGCCCTGCCATCGTTGTGGCGAAGCCTTCCAGCAAGCCGAAGCCGATGTATCGGTCACCAGCAACGAACTGGACGACTTGCTTCCCGACAAATGGCTCCAGAGGAATCCTCGGCATACCTGGACCATCGATCAGATCCGCCGCCAGGAACGTCAGTGTAGAACGACCTAGAAAGATTCTACCGACGTGTAGTTCACGGTGCGCTCACTGGCGAGTTGCGTCCCCGCCGAGCTCGCTTCCAATTCGCCAAGAGCCGATAAC
>DUDC01000229.1:56765-82989 GCA_012959465.1 Planctomycetaceae bacterium | reverse complement strand
CCACCTACTTGCCGTTGATGCAGCAATTGGTCACGACGATGGCTTCGCAAGTATCTCCGTCGCAGAACATTGTCACGGGCGAGCCAGTCGTCGCTCTGTTTCGCGGGGAGGGCAAGGATGCAACGTTGTCGATGTTGACGCCGGACGGAGGTCGCACAACCGTCCAACCGCAATCGCACGAAGGTAGAAGCGTTGCTCGCTATCTCGAGACACAGCGGCCAGGTATCTATACCTTGACTGGCCCAGACGCCGTCGCGATCCACTACGTGGCAGAGTCTTCGCGATCGGAGTCGGAATTGACGCTTCTGGATACTGAAGCCTGGAGCGACTTGGCTGAAGGGATGGCAGCGGACCACGTAGAGTCGGCAGCCGTCTACTTGGAACACGACAAACTCCGTCGTCATGGCCGCGAGATTTGGAAGATTTTACTAGCCGTCGTGCTGGGGCTGATGTTCCTGGAAGTGGTGTTGCAACAGAGGTTTGGGAGGGCACGAGTATGACGAGCATTCGATTCGTCGGCGACTTGCCCCTGTGGTTGGGATTGTTACTTGCCGTTGTTGCCAGCGCTCTTTCTTGGCGATATTACCGTCGCGAACAGCATGATCTCTCACCGCGCCTGCGGTGGTTGCTTCCCTTGTTGAGGAGCTTTGCTTTTTTTCTCGCCGTCCTCGCTTTGGCTGGCCCCGTTTTGCATCACCGTACGATTATTGGTGAGCTCGGTCGAGTTCTCATTTACCTCGACGGTTCGCAGAGCATGGCCGCCACAGACGAACACATGTCGGTCGCCCGGAAACTGCTTGTTGTTCAACAACAGGGTTGGCTTTCCAAAGGAGATATGGACGTCCGCTCGTGGGAACTCGCCGAGGAACTTGCCGCCGTTCGTGAAGAGACCGTGCAGACTTTGCAAGGAGAACTGTTGAATGCCGAGACGTGGGAGGATTGTCGAAATTCCTTCGTCGAACGTCTGGAGGCCGTTCAGGTTCAGTGGCGACACCTAGCGGGCAATTGGGACGACCATCGAGAACCGGCAGAAGAGTCGGTGGGCGAAGAGAGCAATGACGTTCGTCAACGATTCGAGACCGTCATCCTTGAACCAGCAAGAAAAATTGATATCCCACAGCCAGCTCCACAAGGTGATGCCGAGGACGCTGAGGAGATCGGCATCGAGGACTCACGCGAGTTGCTGCAACTCTGCCAAAAGCTGCTCACCTTTGAGTCGGTATTGCGTCGAGATTTTGAAGCGATGGTCAATCAGGTCGTCGCCACCGACGAATCGGTCCGCTTAGCGCTCGCTCGCTTTGACGCGACGCCCCGCTGGCGACGAGGGGAATCGGGATTGTTGCGGGATGAACAAGGCGTCGTCAACCAACTTAAGAAAACCCACGACGTCCAGATATTGACATTGGATGAAGAGACGGCCAATTCGAAGTGGGACGGCCGCCAGGGCACTGACTTTCCTCAGGAGCTTCTCGAGCAGGCAAGTGGCAGCCTCACGAATCTCGCCTCGGGTGTTAGCGCGGCGACAATCCGACGCGGGACAAAAGAGACAGGTGTCGCCGATGCGGAAACCGGGCAACGCACGGCCGTCATCCTCGTTTCGGATGGGCAACATAATTCGGGGCCGTCGCCTTTGCAGATTGCCAAACTACTAGGCCAACAGGGCATTCCCATCTATCCGATTGGAATGGGCAGCCGGCTTGAACCACCTGACTTGGCCATATTGGATCTGCAGTACCCCGACGTCGTTTTTCAAAAGGACGACATACGTGGTGAAATGACGATTCGTGATCGGATCCCTCGCGGTAGACCATTTGTGATCGAGGTGCGGCACCAAGACGAAGTGTTGTGGAGAAAAGAGCTCGTAACTCAAGATACTCTCCGTCGACGAGTGGAATTTGAATTCCCCGTGGAAGAGTTGGTCGAGCGACTTCAACAGCAATTCGACTCCGAGATGAAGCAACACACGGTACCATTGGCCTTGGAGGCTTCTATTGTCCCGTTGGATGAGGAAAACGAAGTCGCCAACAATTCGGCGATGATGCGGTTGGCCGCGATCACTCAGAGCTACCGGATTCTGGTCATCGATGGGCGAAGCCGCTGGGAAACTCGCTACTTGCGAAACGCGTTCCAACGCGACAGTCAATGGAAAATCGAAACACTGATTGTCGGCCCGGGTACGGACGACTTGACGTTGCCTCGCGGCGAAACGGAAGGCACGTTTCCAACGGACCGCGAACGGCTCTTCGCCTACGACCTCATCGTGTTCGGCGAGGTTGTTCCAGACGTGTTCGCCGACCACGAATTGGTTTGGATTCGTGAATTCGTCGAGCTGCGGGGCGGTGGACTGCTTTTGCTCGATGGACAACGGAACGTGTTGAGCAGCTATCCGGAGAACTTTACCGCGTTGTTTCCCATCTCCTGGAACGGCGATGTTATTCAAGTACTGCCTGATCGGTTGCGATTAACGGAGCGTGGAGCGAATGAAGCGGCGTTTCGCCTGGCTGTCGACAAAGCCGAAAATCGAATTCTGTGGAACGAATTGCCGCCACCCCATAAATTGAGTTGCGTTGACGCCTTACCGGACGCCGAAGTCTTGCTCGAGATAACTGTCAACGACGAAATCCGTCCAGCGATGGTCATGAGGGCGTTTGGCGCCGGACGGGTCCTCTATTCGGCATTTGACGAGACCTGGCGATGGAGATACAAGGTCGCCGACACCTACCACCAGCGATTTTGGAATCAACTGGCCAAAACGATCATGGCCAGACCATTCGCTGTCAGTGACGAATTTGCTGCCCTCGACACAGGAGCCGCCAGTTATTCCCATGGCGAGATGGCCGACATCCGCGTCCGATTGACCGGTTTGGACGGACGACCGGCGACCGGTGTGACAGTCGATGCCTTGCTTTGGAAAGATGGGCAAATTATATCGACGGTTAGTCTCGATCCCGACGGCATAGTGGACGGAATCTACCGAGGTCGCACCGGGGCATTGGAACAGGGCGAGTACGAGGTCTCAATCCAGGCGTCGGGCTATAGCCAGGAGGTCCTCAAGGCGCGAACTCAGTTTGTGGTTGAGCCACCGGAAACGGGCGAGCTGCAACAGACGGCATGTAACGAAGAGCTGTTGCGTTCCATGGCAGCGTCATCGGGCGGACAATTCCTCAGTGAGGAACAATTTACAAAAGTTGTCAGTTTGCTCCGCCCTTTGAGTAGTGGCGAAGTCGTTGAATCGGATACGCTATTATGGCAGAGCTACTGGTGGTTTGCCGCCATACTCGGACTGTTGGCGACGGAATGGATGTTACGCAAGCGAGCTGGTTTGTTATAGGAGTAATTTGAATGAGTACACGTCTCGATCCGGTCGTGGGCAAGAAACTACAGAGTTTTGGACGTCGTCGTCGACGGTTCATTCGGGTGCGTGGTCTTTGTGCCGGCATCGTCAGTTTTCTGATCTTCATGTCGGCGATTTCGTTTGCGGATTGGAGTTGGGTACTCTCCGACCAAACGCGATGGTCACTGAGCATTTTGGCATACTTGAGTGTGGTCGTTGTCGTCTGGCTCACCTGTCTCCGTAGGATGGTCCATTCGCCCTCATTGGATGACTTGGCAGCACGGGTGGAGATGGCTGCGCCGGAGCTCCGCGAGAACCTACTTTCGGCAGTCGAGTTGGCGACGGACGATCCAAAGCTCGTCAAAGACTCGCCCGTGTTCCGAAGTTTGCTCCAAGGCAACGTTGCTCGGCAAATGGGGACGGTGCGAATAAATTCGTTGTTGCCCTGGCGTCTGTTGTCAGTTTGGTTGGTTGTTGCCTTGCTACTCGTCTCAACGATGGCAGTCGTTCTTTCGGTGCCCAATCCGACCTTCCGACGTCTAGTAACTCGCGCCATGCTCCCCGGAGCGAACGTCGCTCGAATTTCGAGAATTTACGTCAAGATCCTGAAGCCGACGCCACACTCGCTGACACTTGCCGAAAACGAAACAGTGGCTGTCTTGGTGGAGATTTCCGGGGGGGATGTGGACGAGGTAACACTGGAGACTCGCACGCCGAATCAGGGTGAGGTTAGGCAGACGATGCGGCGGCGTGACGCGGCCGTTTTTGTTGCCAATCTCCAAGTTGCCGATGAGTCGATCGAGTATCGAATCCTGGCTGGCGATGCGGTGACCAAACGCTACCTGATCGTCTCCCGCGCTCGCCCACGAGTCCTCGCGTTTCACAAGACGTACCACTTTCCTGAATACGCCGGCCTTGAGGACGGTGAAGTTACCGAAAAACATGGTGACCTCCGCGCCCTGGAGGGGACACAAGCGGAATTGATCTTGGAGGTTGATCAGGATGTGGTCGGAGCGGAATTGCGCCTAGAACGACAAGATTCCGAAGAGATTCAGTCGATCCCGCTCGTCGCCTCCGGGGAACGACGTTACCGTGTTTCGTTGCCTATCGAAGACTCGTCCCTTTACAAGGTGCACTTGGTCTCGAAGGAGACTGGATTCGAGAATATATTCAGCCCCAAGTACGAAATAAGTCCTCAACCTGATCTGATTCCTCGCGTTGGGTTTGTCGATCAGAAGGAGAGGACGTTGCTTCTCCCACCGAATGATATATTGTCACTGTCGGCGATGGCGGAAGACGATCTGCCGCTAGTTCGACTGGAACAACAGTTTTCGATCAACGGTCGCGACTGGCAGACCTCGCCACTCGACGCTGAGACGGGCCGCCGTATGACGGCCGAATGGCAGTGGGATCTTCTGCCGATGAAGCTCGAGTCGGGCGATCAGTTGATGACTCGGCTGTTGGCGACAGATCGCAAAGGAAACGTGGGAGAATCGGTGCCATTGCGAATCGTTGTCGCAGCGCCCGAGTTCGACCCCGACCGTCACACGTCGGCGATCATTAAGAGCCGATTCTACGACGCGTTGGCGGATTTCTCGGACGGCTTTGCCAAGCACCAAACCGACGTCAAGGAACTTCTGGATCGGCTACGTGATACGTCTCGACCTCAGGAGGCGGCAGCTGCGGATCTCGCCAGCCTGCGTGAAGTGGCGTCGAAACAGCACGGAGAAGCGGGCCGATTGTTGGAGCGGGTTCACTTGGTGCTCAGTGAGATGCCGGCTGGCGTCGATGCCTACGAACTGGATCTGGTTGGCCGAGTTGTCGGTCGATTGCAGCACGATCATGCCAACACGCCGACTAGGCTACTGGAGGCGCTCAAGCGTGAGGACATTGACCAAAACGGCATTGAAGCGACGTACAAGAGTTTACAAACGGCGTTTGATCGCAGTGCCGATGACGCCAAGCAGCTGGCGAAATTGTATCGCGACTTGATGGCTCACAACGTGTTGGCCGCGATTGCTTTCGACTTGGATGCCTTGCTACAGCAACAGAGATTGACCGTAGAGGGGGCGTCACTCACCTGGGTCCGGCTGATAAGGCAGGAAACAGTGCTCCTGAATCAGCTGCGGTTGCTCGAAGATTTTGTGGACGAACAACGGCCACGTCTGCCAGATTCGACGCACCCGTGGTTGTTGAGCTACCTCGATTGGATGGAACAATGTCGTGAACGCTTGGAATTGGCCATGGAATCGGAGGACAAGCTTCCGCTACTTCAACAAACTGCCAAAACGTTGCTCCGAGAATTGGAAGGGCGACAGCGCGTCGACGTGACCGAGGGGCGTTTACCGGTGAGCATCGTCAATGCGAGAAAAGATTTTGACACTCGCAGCGGTACGATTTTCACGCCGCTGCAAGAAATGGGTGGCCGCGCCAACGAAGTCTACAGCAGCTTGACAAAATTGAGTCAGACCGATGATTCGAAAGAGACGCTTCAGCTTGAGAATACGCTTGCCACGAATGCCGTCGAATTGCAAGTCTACCGTGCGGCCGCTGTCGGCCAGCTAGAAGTTCGCCGCAGTCTGACTCAGGCACGCCGCGACGCGGACCCTCAATATGCCGTCGATGCTGGCCTCACGAAGCGGGCGGTCGATGGATTGTACCGAGTTCACCTCGAGGACCCGCTCGCCGAACCACTGCTGCAACAGGCCCTAACCGAAGTGGCACCAGCCTATCGGATCCTGGAGGCTGGACACGAGGTGGCCCAAGCTCGAGACGCACTTGACGAATTATTGAACTTGGAACGTTGGAGTTCACAAGGGATCACGTCCCGCCTAGACCATCCCCGACAATGGGAGGCCCTGGCGATGGAGTTGGGTGTGGCCGCTCGTCGATTGCGCGAAGCGGGAGTGGATAGTGAAATCGCGGCAGGTATCGACAGATTGCGATACTCGCCTGCAGCGCGGGATGCGGCTCGGAAAATAACTTCACGTCGACATCGCCGTGAGGCGATGGTCGCCGCCGCCTACGAATTGGCTGAAATGCGAACGGAGCTGAATCAAATCATCACCGAGTTGGAACCGGTCATGGCCGAAGCCAGAGCGGTGATCGCCAAGTATGTGCTCAGCATTGCTGAAATGGCTCAGCAGGCAGCGGACGATCTTCGCGAATTGGAGCAAGAGACTGCGGACGCGGCAGATCAAATCGAACAACCACAGCCCGATCAGGTATCAGCCGAGGAGACGCTGCAGCAGTTACAGGACGAACAAGAGAAGATCAACCAACAGATTGAGGATCTGATCGACGCCCTGATCGAGGACGCGAATCAGCAGGACCTACTCTCGGAAGAAGAACTTGAACGAGCTCGTGATGACGACGCCGGCATACAGCTGATTCAAGACGCTGCCGCGGAAATGAACCAAGCGCTTCAAGAGGCTGCGGACGCAGAAGATTCTGAAGAACAGGTCGGCGATTTGGCCGCTGCAGCGGAGACCCAAGAGAAGACGGCCGACGCGTTGGAGAAAATTGCCGAGCATTTTGAACGGATGGATGCTGGTGAGGACACGACGGAAACGAGAGCCGCACTACGTCCTGAAGAGCAGCCGGCCGCTCAAGACAACGGCGAGCAGCAGCCGAATGATGGTCAGCAAAACCCATTGGACGAACAGTACGCTGCCGCTGAGGATCTCGCTCGGTTGGCGAATCAGAATCCACAAGACCTCCTAAGGGAGCTGGAAGCTGAACTACAGAACAATCCGGCCATGAAAGAGGCGCTCTCTCGTATTTCCAAAGACACATTGGAGCAGGCTAAGAATTCTCTAGAGGATGCAGCTCAGCAGGACGACGCTTTGCAGCGGGCCATCGAGCGGTCGGACCCGGCCTTTCAGGCGAAGAAAAAGGAGCTGGTCGAAGAACTGAAGAAGTTGACACAGGAGGCGGCGAACGTCGCCAATACACTTGTAGCGCAAGCCAATTCGGCCGCCGCTCAAGCCAAAGTTCCCGAAACACAAAAGCAGCTTGCGGCGGTGCAGCAAGAGTTAGAGAATGCTCAGGCCAAGGCAAATCAACAAAATGAGGAGAAGCTCCTTTCGGAGATACGTGAGGCCGCCGAGGAAATAAAGCAGACGATTAATGAGTCAGCCGAACAGCTGGCTGCAGCCACAGAGCAAACGGCGGCGGCGGAAGGTGAACAGATTCATGCTGACGAGAAGGCCCGCGCTGCGGCCCAAAAGAACTTGGAGAACACTCGTAATAAATTCAATCTAGAGCGACTAAAAACGGAACAGGCCGTTGCCAAGCGAGCCGCCGACGCGGAACGTCAGGCGAATCAGCGTACGCAACAAGCCGAGAAGCAATTGAACAACACCGAAAAACAGACGCAGCAGATGCAACAGAACGTTGATAAGAATCCCGACAATCAAGGCCTAGTCAACGCGTTAAACCAAGCTAAGGCTCGCCAAGACAACGCGCAGATGAAGGTCGATGAGGCGAAGCAGACTCAGCAGGCGGCGCAGGAAGCGAGTGACAATGCTGCCGAGAAAGTAAAACAAATGGCCGCGGCAAAGCCCCCACTCAATAAGCCAAATCCGGCTGCGGAATTGTCCAACGAGTTTGCGGACGAGGCAACGGAATTGGTCAAAGATCTGGCGAAGCGGGCCGAGGAATTGGCTCAAAACACCGATCTAGAGATTCCGCTCATGCCGCCGGTTGCTCAATTGGATGCTGCAGGTGATCGACAGGAGGACATCCAACGCGATGTCGAAGAAGCTGGTCAAGACGTGGCCCGCGCTGCACGTCATGAGCGGCGACTGGAGAATCAAGAACCAGTTCCGGAGCTGGAAGCTGTCGCTAAGGCGATTGGTGATGTTGCCGCGAACGAAATTGAACAGTCGTTGGAGCAGTTGGCCGGTGCTGAAGCTAATGCTCAACCACAAGATGGCAATGATCCCATGCCACCTGAACCCGGCGGTGAACCCGCGAATGGTGACGCGACCGGCGTCTCCGCCCGCGAGGCGATCGAGACTTCGGAAAATGCAATCGCCGAACAGGCCGCTCAGTTAGGCGAGATCCTGGATGCGGCGGAAGCTGCGGCTGCCGCAGCCGCAGCCGAGGCAGAGGCCGCGGCGGGCGGTGAGCCGATGCCAACTGGCGAGAATCAACCGGGCCAACCCGGCGAGAATCAACCCGGCGAGAACCAACCCGGCGAGAATCAACCCGGCCAACCCGGCGAGAATCAACCCGGCCAACCTGGCGAGAATCAACCGGGCCAACCTGGCGAGAATCAACCGGGCCAACCTGGCGAGAATCAACCGGGCCAACCTGGCGAAGGCGCACCGAGTCAGGCTGAGATGGAGCGTGGCGAGATGTTAGCACGCACGCTGGACGAACTCGACCAACGTCTCGCCGTAGAAGCGGCAGGTGAACCAGGCCCGTTGGCGGACACTCCCCTGTCACCCTTGGCGCAAGCAGCGCAGGCGCAACAGGCCAGTATGGCGGCCGCGCGGGCACCGGCGATGTCCTCGACACCGCCTCTGGCCACTGCATTGGAGTCGCTTGGCGATCCCACCACGACGGGTGAACTGGGTAGAGGATTTGCGGTCAAGTCGATCAACAGAAATGACGGTAGTGCCTGGGGACTATTGCGGGGAAAATCTGCTGAGGACACGGCTGAAGGGGGCCGGGAAGCCGTGGCAGCCGAATATCGCCAGGGTGTGGAAGCGTACTTCCGAGTACTCGCTGAAAGAGCTCGACAGAAAAAATGAGATCGTTCCACGGACCGACCGAGGCATCCATCGGGCATTCCAGTGAAAAAATAGGGCCGAATATGAAAGTCTTCCTTGGTCTATTGTTGGGACTCTTCGTGACGGTGCAGTCGGACTCTCTTTTTGCCCAAAAAGAAAACGGGCTCAAGACTTCGGCGGCGCCGCGCGTCTCCCCGTTTCAGAAAGATCGCACTGATCTCGCAGTCGACAAGGCAGTTGCCTTCTTAGTCTCCAAACAAAAAGAAGGCGGCGCGATTTTTGATAGCGGACACGATACGACGATGACTGCGTTGTCGATCATGGCGATGGCAGGCGTGGGTGTACAACCGGGTGACCCCTCGCCGGAAGGTCGTGCGATGGAGAAGGCACTATCGTTCGTCTTGCATGAAGATCGGCAGGATGGCAATGGCTACTACGGTGCAAAAGACGGTTCACGAATGTACGGTCACGGGATCATCACCTTGATGTTGACCGAAATGTTGGGCATGAGCTCCAATCTGGAACAGGACCGTCAGCTCCACGAGCGATGTCAAAAGGCCATTGATTTGATACTCACTTCACAACAACATCCAAAGGCGGTTCAGTTTCGCGGCGGTTGGCGGTACATGCCGAAATCCAGTGACGCCGACCTTTCTGTTTCGGTTTGGCAGCTTATGGCTTTGCGTTCGGCCAAGAATGATGAATTGGACGTCCCCGCTTCCGCGATCAACGATGCAGTGGCGTATCTCAAGCGGTCGTATGCATCGCCCTTGGACCGCAATGGAATACCAGATAATCGGGCCAGCGGATTCTGCTATACACCCGGACAGACGAACCCCACGTTTACCATGACTGCTGCCGGGTTGTTGGCCATGCAAGTGTGTGGCGAATACGAATCTCCACTAGTCATGGGCGCATCGGACTGGCTGTTGGAACATCCGCCGAAATGGACTGAGCGGTTTTGTAGTTACGGTACCTACTACTACGCACAGGGAATGTACCAACGCGGTGGCAAACATTCAGAAGCCGCGCGGCAATTAGTCGAAGCGATGCTACATGAGAAGCAGGCCAAGAATGGCTCGTGGACAGCCGCGAATAGTTCGGAAAAAAACCTGGGAAGCGTCTATGCCACAGCGATGGCTGTCTTGAGTTTATCGGTCAAGTACCACTATCTTCCCATCTATCAAAAGTAATCGATGGTGCAACGAGATCTCATTTGAATCATGCAAATGCGAATTGGCACTTCGTGTCATGGTAAGCAGCTATTAGTATCTCACACGAAGACACAAAGCCACAAAGGCGAGCACAACGCCTCGGGAAAACACTGCGAAGCCAGTGCCACACATTGCCTAGCCGTCCAGCTGACCACAAACGAAATCACCTGGGCCATTGACCTTCAACGATCGGTTTGGCGACAAGTTTCCGCGGCTGGACGACGACATGTTTGATGCGTTGCCGCCGCCACGTGTACGTAATATGGACTTGACCGTCGGCCGATTGAATGACGGCGGGGTAACTGTACTCCCCCGGTTCATCCTCTAACACCAGAGCGGCTCCCCAGTTCACGCCGTCATCAGACAATGCCACATTTAAAGGTGTCCGCTTACCTCCCCATCGCTTTGGATCGCCGGGTACGTGATTATAGACGATCAAGTGTCGGCCATCCGTAAGTGTCAATGCGTCCGTTCCTGAATTGGGATTTGGTAAATCGCCAAGTGTCATAGCACCCCAGGTCATACCGAGATCATCAGACGCAATTTGAAACACCCGATTCTGACGCGTGCGGCCTACAGCCAACAAACTGTCGTCTCCCGTAAAGAGGAAGCTGGGCTGGATGGCCGAGATCGCTTTGCCGTCGTTGACCGGACCAACCCTCTCCCAAGTGACTCCCAAGTCGCCCGTCCGTTCAAAATGAACACGCCAGCCATCGTATTCCGTGCTCGACCCACAGAGGATATCGCCGTTTGCGAGTTGAACCGGCTTGTTCTTAACGGGACCGTCAATGCCCTCGGGAAGTCTCCGAGGCGTTGACCAACGAAGGCCACCATCGTCGCTGGTCGTCAGCATTCCCCACCAACGGCGCGGGTCGGGGCCCACTTTGTAAAACAGCATCAACGGACCTTTGTCCGGCTGAAAAAGTACCGGATTCCAACACGGATGCCGATGCACTCCATCGTTCGGTTTTCGATGCTGAACACCATTGGCAACTTCCACTGGATCGGTCCAAGTACCATTCACCTGCCGGGAGACCCAGATCCCAACATCAGCGTTCTTTTCGCGAGTTCCTCCAAACCAAGCGACAACCAGTCCCTGCTTGGAGGCGGCAATCGTTGAAGCGTGGCACTGAGGAAACTCGGCCTTTTCAAAGACGAATTGCATCTTGACGATTCCGGCTTGGTCGGCGGCCGACACCTGGCTTGCCAATGTGATCGAGGCAAACAGCGTAGTAAGAAGTGTTCTGTGAATTCGCATAGTTAATCTCCAATCTTGGTCTCGGATATCCTACCTTGCCGAGCATCGCAAGCATACAAGCACGCAGCGTCAGCGAGTGAGTCGGTTTGCCTCCCTTGAGACTCACTCGCTGACGCTGCGTGCTTGTATGTTCAGTACTAGAGACCTTCATCAGCGGTAGAACACGGCGAGCCAGACTGTTGGCGCTTCACTCGACGTCCATGTGACCCGATGGCGTTGGTGAGCAGCGATCGATAGATGGTCGCCAGGAACGAGATGAATTGGGCTCGTTTCGCCTTCAAACCGGACCGCCGCCGCACCTTGCAGTACGACAACCCATTCGTGCTCGTCCTGGTCATACCAACAATCCGCCGGGCTGGATTGGCCGGTCGAAACGATGCGTTCGATACGAACATTGGAGTGTTCGATGATCGTCTCGACCAGCTCCTCCGTCAGGTGCGATGGCAAATCATTGAACAGGTTGCCGAGGTTGGATTGACTCATTGGAGATTCCACTCGTCATATCGAGAAAAGATGGCGGTTGAACAGCAAGATGGACATCTGTCTACTGTTTTCTCAAGTCGCGCCGGAAAATCAACCCGTCGATCTCTGAGGGGCAATTGCTACAATTGAGAAGATGAGCACTACGACTTCACAACATGGATTGGAATCGCTGCCGTTCGAGAACCGGTTCGCACGTGAACTTCCGGCGGATCCGATCTCGGAGAATACTCGGCGACAAATCAGCGAAGCATGTTATTCTCGCGTTTTGCCGACACCGGTTACCGAACCTTCTTTGGTGGCTTATTCACAGGAAGTGCTCGACCTGTTGGAGATCAATCTTCCAGAATCTGACCATCAGTTGTTTGCCGACGTCTTTTCGGGAAATCGTATCCTATCTGGCATGGATCCATTTGCCATGTGCTATGGCGGCCATCAGTTCGGAAACTGGGCCGGACAGTTGGGCGATGGTCGGGCGATCAATTTGGGCGAGGTCGTGAACTCTCGGGCCGAGAATTGGACACTGCAATTGAAGGGGGCAGGGCCGACGCCCTATTCGAGAACGGCTGATGGTCTGGCCGTGCTTCGCTCATCCGTGCGAGAGTTTCTTTGTAGCGAAGCGATGTACCATTTGGGCGTGCCAACGACGCGTGCGTTGAGCCTGGTGCTGACCGGCGAGCAAGTGATGAGGGACATGTTCTATGACGGCCACCCGCAGCTGGAACCGGGAGCTGTGGTCTGCCGAGTCGCGCCTTCGTTCGTCCGCTTTGGCAGCTTCCAAATTTTTGCGGCACGGCAAGACCTGGTGAACTTGCGTCGGCTGGCTGACTACACGATTCGCCATGATTTTCCGCACCTGGATCATGCTGACGACACACCGACCAAAGAAACCTACATTGCTTGGTTCGCAGAAGTGTGCAAAACCACGGCGGAAATGATTGCGCATTGGATGCGAGTCGGTTTTGTCCACGGTGTAATGAACACCGACAACATGTCCATTTTGGGTCTCACAATTGACTACGGACCGTACGGTTGGTTGGAAGACTACGACCCAGATTGGACTCCCAACACAACCGACGCAACGGGAAGGCGATATCGATTCGGACAACAACCGCAGATCGCACTTTGGAATCTCCTGCAACTTGCCAATGCAATTTATCCCTTGGTCGAAGATGCTAAACCACTGGAAGCGGCGCTCGATGATTACTCGTCGTTGTTCAAGGAGAGTTGGCACAGGATGTTGGCTCAGAAGTTGGGATGGGCACATTTTCGGCCTGACACCGACGACTCTTTGACCGATCAATTGTTCTCGGTTTTGCAATTGGCAGAAACCGACATGACGTTGTTCTTCCGCAGTTTAGCGAACGTTTCGATCGATGCCGATCGAGTTGACGCTGCATCGAATGATCAGCTGTTGACGCCGTTGCGAGACGTGTTTTATCGGCATGAACAATTGACTGACGAAGTTCAGGGCCAGATTGCAGAGTGGCTTAGAGCCTATGCAGCGCGCTCACGAGCAGACGGTTCGACACCTGAGGAACGGCGAGTCAGGATGCTGTCCGCGAACCCGAAATACGTCTTGCGAAACTACCTCGCTCAGATGGCGATTGACAAGGCCGAGCAGGGGGACATGGAACTGGTCGGTAAATTACTCGACGTGCTGCGACATCCCTACGATGATCAACCGGAGAACGACGAATTTTCTGCGAAACGACCGGACTGGGCACGGCACCGTCCAGGTTGCTCGATGTTGTCGTGTAGTTCGTGATGACCAATGTGTGGCACTGACTTCGCCAGTGTTCTTGATTCAGCATCATCGTTGTTCAATCAATCGAGCTCAGAAAACTACACCAGTTCTTCTTTCGTGGATTGTCGTTGAGTTGAACTGTGGCTGTTTGCGCCATCTCCTTAAACTCTTCGTAGAACTCCTCCAAGCCGATGTTGAAGTGCTTTTCAAAGGCCTTCCTCCAACCCAGTGTCGGCACGAGAGGGAAGAACTTCATGAAGTTCTTCAACGACCCGGACTTTTTTATCAGTTGCGCGCAGGCCACGGACCCTCCGGCGTAGATTACTTGATGGACTAGTTTTTTCTGCTCGAGGCGTTGCCAATCGTCATGAGTTACGCCCTGTGAAATAAAAGCCTCTGAGTTCTGATAAAAGTCCAGATTCCGGTTCATTTCGTGGCTAAATCTGCGCCAGGAGAATGGCGCCTTGAGTTTGGCGTAGAGGTCCGGATGTTGATAGCTATAGAGTGCCGCCACGAGCACTGACGATCCTTCTCGCCACCAAGCCGGTCCAGTCCAACGCGAGTGCCCCATTTGGTTTCCTTGGATCGCCTCCGCCGCGTACCCATACACGGTTTGATAGGCGTGCAAGTATTCGTGAATTGGCCCGATCACAAACTGCTCGGCGTCACGATAAGGGGACATGGTCATGGTGATCATCAGGTTCGCTGGCTGAATGTTCCAGCTCATCCAGTGGTTTCCAGTCTTCCAATCGAGATGCTGTCCATCCGAATCCTGGCCTTGCAGTTTGCAAAAAAGGCGTTTGAGTTCCGCCTGGGATGTCTTGAGACGCTGCGTTTGCGTCGGACTGGATGCCTCAACTTCCCAGTCCGAATTTTCAATTAAGAAAACGTGAACGGGCCCAACTCTTCCCCATGTTTTCGAAAAGTGATTTAGTGTGTTCTCGTAAACCTGTTTCCACCTCGTTGGGTAGCCGGCCGTGCAATGGAATTCGATTTTGGCGTCTTTCACGTCGTATTTTGGTGCTGTTTTCCGGTCGGCACCGCAGATGAGAATTGGGTGGGCGGCTGCCAACTTCAAGGCCGTACGTCTGGAGTACATGTGCATGGTTTTGCTCCCACCTGGCTCAGACGATATTTGCTGGGTTTTTCAGTCGGACGAACCCAAGAACGCGACAGAATCCTTCGACTTTTGTAACGCCGCGCATCGTATTACTTGAGCCACCAACAGACCCAAGATATTGCCAGATACGTGGCTTACCGCGTCGCCCTCAATTAACCTATAATATCACCTCCTTCAACGCCCCGCCTGTTTGTGCCCACTGGAGCATTGCCCGTGAAACGACCCGTCTTGCCGCTTATCATCATTTTTTGCGCTTTATTGGTCGCCGTACGGACTGCTTCCGCCGACGGCGAGAACGATAAGATAACTGGCGAACAGGCCAAGTTTTACCGCGAGCAGGTGGCGCCGATATTGTCGAAGAGCTGTTTCTCTTGCCACGGCCCCGATTCAAAGCTCAAGGGCGGACTCTTTATCGGGTCGCGTCAAGCTATCCTCGCCGGTGGCGAATCGGGCCCGGCGGTTGACCTTGAAACGCCCGCTGACAGTTTGATCGTTGATGCGATCAATTATCAGACCTACGAGATGCCGCCAAAACAAAAGCTCCCTGCGGCGCAGATCAAGGTCCTCACGCAATGGGTAAAGATGGGCGTGCCCATCCCTGCGGATGCGGAAACCGAACGTCCGGATGTGCCCGAGGAAAGGCACCCGCCCCAGGTCAACGACGAGAATAAGAAGTTCTGGGCGTTTCGCCCAGTTGTCGATCCAGCAGTGCCGATGGTCAAGGGCGCGGAGTGGGTCGTTAATCCGATCGATAATTTCGTGCTGGCCAAGTTGGAGGCAGCCGGATTGCAGCCGACCTCTGCGACCAGCAAAGCGCAGTTGATTCGCCGAGCGTACTACGACTTAACGGGATTGCCTCCGTCGATCGAAGAAGTGGAGGCTTTCTTAAACGACGACGCGGCCGGCGCTTTTGAGAAGGTCATCGACCGATTATTGGAATCCACTCAGTATGGCGAGCGGTGGGGGCGGCACTGGCTGGACTTGGTTCGATTTGCCGAGTCGAATAGCTACGAACGTGACGGGTCCAAACCGCACATCTGGAGATATCGTGACTACGTGATCCGTAGTTTCAACGACGACAAACCGTACACACAATTCATCCGCGAGCAGTTGGCCGGTGATGAATGTGAACCCAAAACGGCCGACTCAATCGTTGCGACGGGATTTTATCGCTTGGGTATCTGGGATGATGAACCGGTGAGCCAGAAAGCGGCAATGTACGACGACCTCGACGACATACTGCTGACGACCTCGCAGGTCTTTATGGGAATGACGATGAATTGTGCGCGTTGCCACGATCACAAAATCGATCCGATTCCACAGAAGGACTATTACCGATTCCTCGCCTTCTTCAACGGCATTCGTCGCTACGGAGTACGTAGCGGACAATCCGTCGCTGACGCTTCGATCGGCCCGATTGCAGTGAACGCAAAAGAAGAGCAGCAAGCGGAACTGCGGAAACAACTCGATCGTGAAATTGGTGAATTGAATCGCAAGATTAACAACGTTGACCGCCGCTTGCGAGAGTTGATGACGCCACCCGAGAAAGAGGATTTTCGCGCCGTCGAAGTGCGTGTGGACATCGCCACGAAGTACATTGGTAAGGGGCTTTCAAAGAAGCTCGTCGAAGATTACGGCGCCGCTGTCGCGAGGAGGAAGGAAATCGAGGACACACGTCCCGATGAACTAGCACACGCGCTGATCGTGAAAGAAATTGGCGCGACACCTCGAGAGACGTTTGTGCTCACGCGTGGCAACGCTGAGGTACCAGGTGAAAAAGTCGAGCCCGGTTTCCCTTCGATCTTGTCTCCTCCAGAACCGGTGATTGCATTACCGACCTCGGGCAATTCGAGTGGCCGTCGCACGGCCCTGGCAGATTGGCTCGGCAGTCGTGACAACCAACTGACGGCTCGTGTGATGGTCAATCGAATCTGGCAACATCACTTTGGTCGTGGAATTGTTCGTTCCTCGAATAACTTCGGCTTTGGCGGTGATTTGCCGAGTCATCCCGAATTACTCGATTGGTTGGCAGTGCAATTCATGGAAAACGGTTGGAAGTTGAAGTCGCTTCACAAGACGATCATGTTATCAAGCGTCTATCGAATGAGTGCGCGGAGTCATGAGAAAGGATTGGCTGAGGATCCAGCGAACAACCTGTTGTGGCGGTTTGAAATGCGACGTTTGTCGGCAGAAGAGCTTCGTGACTCGATGCTCTCTGTAAACGGGAGTCTGAACCTCAAAATGGGTGGTCCTAGCTTCTACCCGATCATCCCGAAGGAAGTGCTGGCCGGGCAATCAAGGCCAGGGAATGGATGGGGAAAGTCGTCACCTGAGGAGCGCGCTCGGCGGGCTGTCTACATCTTCATCAAGCGGTCTTTGATTGAGCCGATGATGGCCGATTTCGACTTTGCCGACGTGGATTCAACCTGTCCTGTTCGTTTTGTGACAACGCAGCCAACTCAAGCCTTGGGTCTATTGAACAGCGAGTACGTCAACCGGCAAGCCGAGGTCTTCGCCCGATATTTGGAAGAGTCAGCCGGCGATGATCTTGTGGCACAAATACGACTTTGTCTGACGCGTGTTACGCAGCGTCGACCGCGACAAGGCGAGGTAAATCGGGGCGTTGCCTTCGTGAAATCCCTCACCGACCAAGATGTGCCAGCCGATGTGGCACTAAAGTACTTTTGTCTGCTTACTTTCAATCTGAACGAGTTCATTTACCTGGACTAGTTCGCGGCCGACCGCGAATTGCTTCTCCACATAGAATCACCTAGGAAACAAGATCCGGCATCGGCCGCCGACCAGTTACAAGGATTAACGATGGCTATCAAGAACTTTTGTCAACGAACCCGTCGCGAATTTCTCTGGCAGACGGGTGCTGGATTTACCGGTACAGCCCTGGCGGGGATGTTGAGTGGTGATGATTTTCTTGCAAACCAAGCCGTCGCCGCCGACGGTGAGACTCCCTGGGTGAATCCAGTCGCTCCGAAAAAACCTCATTTTGATCCCAAAGCGACCGCCGTCATCTTTCTCTATATGTACGGTGGACCAAGCCACATCGATACCTTCGACTACAAGCCAAAGATGAAGGGGATGGACAACAAGACGGTTGACGTCAAGACGTTTGGCCGTGGCGGTCACAAGAACCAGGGCCGCATCGTGGAAACTCCCTGGAATTTCAAGCAATACGGTGAGTGCGGACAATGGGTCTCCGACCTGTTTCCTCATAAGGCTAAGCTGGTGGATGACATTGCCTTCATTCACTCGATGACTGCCGATTCGCCCATTCATGGTTCGGCCATGTTGATGATGAATAGCGGCCGGATCCTTAGCGGTAGTCCATGCCTTGGATCGTGGGTTACCTACGGACTGGGCAGTGAGAATCAGAACCTACCCGGATTCGTCGTGATGTTGGATCCGCGGGGCGGCCCGATTTCGGGCGCCAAGAACTGGAGCTGCGGGTACATGCCGGCCAGCTACCAGGCGACCATCATGCGATCACAGGGCAATCCGATTCTCAATCTGGCTCCGCCCCCAGGCATGTCGACGGAGACGCAGCGACGGCTACTCGATTCGCTGGCCGAATACAACAAGGAGCATCGTGAGCCTCGAGCCGAGAATACCGACCTGGCCGCTCGCATCGCCAATTACGAATTGGCGTTTCGAATGCAAACAGCCGCTCCCGAGGCTACCGACATCGAGCAGGAGACTGCGGCAACGCACGAAATGTATGGAATCAACGACAAGAAATCCGCGACCTTCGGACGGCAGTGTTTGCTAGCGCGCCGTATGGTGGAACGCGGTGTCCGCTTCGTGCAGATATATTCGGGGGGAAATCACAACGACGCCAATTGGGATGCCCACGGCGACCTCAAGACGAATCATGATCTCCACGCGGGCGAGACCGACAAGCCGATCGCCGGTTTGCTACGCGACCTCAAACAGCGCGACATGCTGAAAAACACGCTTATCGTTTGGGGTGGAGAGTTTGGCCGCCAACCGACTGCCGAATACGCCAAAGGCACTGGCCGAGATCACAACGCCTATGGATTCACGATGTGGATGGCCGGTGGAGGGATCAAGGGCGGCATGAGCGTTGGTACGACCGATGAGTTGGGCAGCCGTGCTGTCGACGATCGGTTCCATGTTCGCAACCTCCACGCGACAGTTCTTCATCAATTAGGATTCGATCCCAACAACCTCTCCTATTTTTACGATGGACTTGATCAGCGTTTGGTCGGCGTCGAAGGCGCTGCGCCGATTCGCCAGATCATGGCGTGAACCGGCACAGTTAGCGACTAGGGTGATGCGAAAGATAACATGAATTGTTCGCCGCGTATCCATCATCTAGCGTTCACCCTGCTGCTGGTCTGTTGTCTTGCTGATGCCAACGAACAAGTGGTAGCCGCTCGTCCCAATGTGTTGTTTATTGCGGTGGACGACATGCGTGACTGGACGGGATTCATGGAGGGCTATTCGGGAACCGTTTTAACGCCTCATATGGACGCCCTAGCAGCGCGGGGCACGGCGTTCTTGAACGCACATTGTGCCGCACCCGTCTGTTGTCCAAGTCGAGCGGCGGTGATGAGCGGTCTATTGCCGTCGTCGACCGGAATTCGAAACAACCAACAGTGGTGGAAACCTCATCGACCTGGACTCGTCACGTTGCCGATGGCATTCAAACAGAATGGGTATCGTGTTGTCGGCGCCGGAAAGGTCTATCACCATACCGTCGGAAACAATCCGCCCGGTCAGTGGGATGCGTATCACCGTAATCGATTCACGGACAATGCTTGGGCATATAGACGCCCGCGTCAGCGGCAACTTTATCCGTTCACGCCGATTGCCGAAGTGCCCGCTGGTTTCCCTTTCTCGGGCCTCCGACTCTACAGCGATGAAGTCGATTGGGGCGTATTGGCGAAGACAGAAAAGCAATACGACGACTCTTTGGCAGTCGACTACAGCATCCGTTTCTTGCGAGAAAAACATGAGCGGCCCTTCTTCTTGGCATGCGGTATCTTCCGGCCACATTTGCCTTGGTACGTCCCTCAGCGCTATCTCGATTTGTATCCTGTCGAGTCTGTGCAATTGCCACGCGTTCCAGCGGATGACCTGGCCGACATTCCTCCACCCGGTCAAACGCTCGCTGCTCGCAAACGAGACAATCTCCAGCTGATTCAGTCACGGGGAAAGTGGAAGGAGGCGGTGCGTCATTACCTGGCCAGTATCACTTTTGCAGATGCGCAGGTGGGTCGACTGCTGGATGCTCTGTACGAAACATCCGCGGCCGAGAATACGGTCGTCGTCCTTTGGTCCGACCACGGATGGCATCTCGGAGAAAAGGGACACTGGCATAAGCGGACGTTGTGGGAGGCGGCGACGCGAGTTCCTTTGATTGTTGTGTCTCCCGCCGTGGGCCAGCCGCGACAGCGGTGTGTCGAGCCCGTGAGCCTGATCGACATCTATCCAACACTGGTCGATTTCTGCTCGCTGAACTCGAACGTGGACTTCGACGGTTCCAGCCTTGCTCCGCAACTGGCAAATCCAAAGACGAAACGGCAGCGACCGGCTCTTACTCAAACGGCCGACGGGCACTGTTCGGTTCGCGATATTCATTGGCGATACATTCGCTACGTGGACGGCAGTGAGGAATTGTACGACCACCGAGTTGACCCGCACGAATGGAACAACGTCGCCGCCGATCCAGATCGGATCGACGTGAAACGACGGCTCGGAAACGCGATACCCAAAGATTGGGCTGCCAACGCCCCTTCAAAGAGAGCCTATGAATTCGACCCCATAAAATACTCTTGGCGTGTTGTGGCGACCGGAGCAACGATTGAGGGTGGGACGAGTATGATCGATTAGCCAAATTGAGAATATTGCCTGAAAAAACAAAAGGCAATGGAATACTAGCACGAAGCGCAAGCGAGTGAGTTGCCTGCCTCGATGCTCACTCGCTTGCGCTTCGTGCTGGTATTGTTGCTCCTGCAGTTTTAGGAAAACGAGGCGTGACGATCGCTCCAGTGTCACGTAAGCATTTGTCATATTCGGAATTCAAGAATCCCTCACCAAAGCTAGCTTAGTGGATCACCTTATGTCGAAGCGGATGAACGTGTTTTTTGTCGTCGCCATCAGCATCACATGGCTGCTGCCGTCTTCTTCTCCCTCGCTCGCTCAAGAAACTAAGCCGCCCCCAGATATTTACGCAAGGGACAATTTGGTTGCCTGGTGCATTGTTCCATTTGACGGCAAGAAGCGTGGGCCTGCTGCACGCGCAGCAATGTGCGCCCGACTTGGCTTCAAACGAGTTGCCTACGATTGGAGGGCGGAGCATGTTCCGACGTTCGAGCAGGAGATTCTCGAGTACAAGAAGCAGGGAATTGAGTACTTTGCATTCTGGGGTGTTCACGATGACGCGTTTCGGTTGTTCGAGAAATACGATCTGCATCCGCAAATTTGGACGATGATTCCGGCTCCAAAAGAAGAAGTGAAGGGTGGTCGAGTGCGAGCGGCGGCGACGGATCTGCTAGCAATCGTCCAGCGAGCGGGCAAACTGGGCTGTCGGGTCGGACTGTACAACCACGGCGGCTGGGGTGGTGAGCCTAAAAACATGGTCGCTGTCTGCAAATACCTTCGTGAGAAGCACGACGCGAGCCATGTGGGGATTGTCTACAACCAGCATCATGCTCACGCGCACGTCAAGAGATTCGCTGAAAACGTCGCATTGATGAAGCCGTTTCTGCTTTGCATAAACTTGAACGGCATGGCCCGAGATGGCGACAAACAAGGGCAGAAGATATTGCCTCTCGGCGAGGGGGAATTGGATGTTTCACTGCTGCGAATCATTCGTGACTCGGGCTACGTTGGTCCTATTGGGATCATCGGACACACTCAAGACGACGTCGAACTACGACTTCAAGATAACCTTGACGGGTTGGAGTGGATCCGCCCGCAGTTGGCTGGCCGTCTTGCTGGACCCAAGCCGACACCTCGCACCTGGTCGCCTAAACTCTCTGCACCGGCACCGAACAAGCAAGGATGGGTTGTTAAAGGGAACGCCGAATATCGCAAACCACCCCTGACGGTCGAATGTCGCGTAACCCTGCCGCAACGCGACGCGTACAACATTCTTGTCGCAAGCGACTCGAAGTCGTCCTCGGCGCATTGGGAAATATTTTCCTCAGCCGGAACAGGTTTGTTTACGGCGTATACACCAGGCCTTGCGCCCAACCACACACGCTCCAATGTCATGTTGTGTGACGGCAAGCCCCACAACGTCGCCATGGTTTACGAGTCAAAGCGACTGCGATTGTTCGTTGACGGAAAAATGGTAGCCGACCAGACTGTTGAATCACGCAGCGGAGATGTTGTCGAGGGTGGTTTGGCCATTGGACGGTTGGTTGAAGGTAAGCTCTCGCATGTCGGGACAATCGATTGGGTGCGTATCTCCAGCGTTGCGCGATTATCACTGTGGACGAAAGAAGAATCGCCACCTGAGGACAAGAGTACATTGTTGTTGTGGAGTCCGGAAACGACGACGCCGAAAGAACATGGCGGCGAATTGGAAGGAGCACTATTTGGACCAACTCCTCAGCACTCGGCGATGCTGGTGAAGGGTTTTCTGGAGCGATCGAAACACGGTGATCCTGGCCGCGGTTTGATGGTTTTTTCCGACGCGAAATCTGCCTGTTTGGGCTGTCACCAAATCGGTGAGCACGGGGGAACGGTCGGACCCTCGTTGACCGATTTGGGAAAGCAACGCAAGCCGTCGGAAATTGTAGAATCAGTGATATGGCCGCAACGCCATGTCCGCCCCGAATTCGAATCACACATGGTGATCACTATTGATGGAGTCGTTCACAAGGGCTACATCATTGCTGAGAACGAGAGCCAAATCGTATTGCGAGATCCGACGAAGGGTGTGGATCATCGAGTGACGATCGCCGTATCGCAAATTGATGAGCGTCGCAAAACGGGTAGTTTAATGCCCGTGAACTTGACTGCCTCGATGACTGAACAACAATTGGTCGACATGCTCTCTCTTTTGCGGGAGCTGGGGCAACCCGACGGATTGCCTTTGGCACAAATCAACTCCGTGCTCAAACATACAAAGGCCCATTTGCACGGCCCGGCGACGTTTGAGTTTACGCGGGCGCCGATTCATCCAGAGCAGTGGCCGAACCATACTCATCACATCAACCGGGACCGTCTTTACGATTTTTATGCCAAAGAGGCCGATCATTTTCGTGCGCTGGCCGAGGGGCCAGAGCCGTTGCCGTCTTTGTTAATGGAATTTCCCGGCATTGACGGCGGGACAATGGGTCACTGGGGCAACCAAGATGAGCAAGTATGGGCTAGTGACGCCTGGAATCACGTTGTGCTTGGAGCCGTGCAGGCCGGAATTTTCCGCGGGGCGGGGGCGACCGTTCCACGAGGTGTTTGCGTGCAGCTTGGAGATGACAACCAGTTGTCTTGTTGTTTCAATCCGGACACGCTCTCCTATGACGCAATCTGGAAAGATGGATTTCTAAAATTCTCATCCGTGCGCCACGGATTCCTGGGCGGTGTCTCGATGGATGGCACATCAGTGCCCCACGCGGACCGCGGCAATGAACCAAAGGGCAAACCGGTCGCGGGCAAGTTTCGATACAAGGGTTTTTATCGCATAGGACGACGCGTCACCTTCGTTTATCACGTTGGTGGAAGGAAGTATCTTGATTCTCCGAGTGTGGAAAACGGGCAGTTTGTGCGGCACGTCGCGCTGTTTGACCAGGATCGGCTGGCAAAGCAGCTCGCTGACGCTCCCCGCCGCTGGCCTCAGACGATTCAAACAACCATCACGCACGGTGGGGCGACACCTTATGCCGTCGATAAGATCGGCCTGCCCATGGACAATCCTTGGCGAGTGCCGATCTTCGCAGGCGGTGTAGGCTTCCTTGCCGACGGTTCCGCTCTGGTCTGCACTATGCACGGCGATGTGTGGCGAGTACGTGGTTTTCGCTATCCGTCACGGCAGGCCAGCTGGACAAGGTACGCTTCGGGATTGCATCACTGCCAAGGATTGGTCGTTTCTGCGGATGGTGTCTTCGTTTTGGGACGCGACCAAATCACGCGCCTTTGGGACTTGAACGATGACGGCGAAGCGGACTATTACGAGTGTTTTAGCAACGCTTTCATTACGTCACCGGCTGGGCACGATTTTGTTTGTGGATTGGAACGGGACAAGCACGGCAACTTCTACTTGGCTTCTGGAAACCAAGGCATCGTGCGGATCTCGGCTGACGGTGAAATGGCGAATGTTGTCGCGACGGGTTTTCGCAATCCCGATGGGATCGGAATGACGAGTGATGGCGTGATCACCGTGCCGTGTTCCGAGGGCCGATGGACGCCGGCGACAATGATCTGTGCATTCAGACCAGGAACCACGGAGAAGCCGCCGTATTTCGGATACGGTGGCCCGGTAGCAGGGACAGCTCTGGCGTTGCCGCTGGTCTACCTACCTCGCGGAATCGACAATTCGGCAGGCGGGCAAAAAGTGGTTAAGGGCGATCGGTGGGGACCGCTGGAAGGTCAACTACTTCACTTCTCTTTTGGAGCTGGTTCGCATTTTCTGGTGTTGCGAGATGAAATTGACGGACAGATGCAAGGTGCCATAGTTCCGTTGCCAGGTGACTTTGCCTCGGGCATTCATCGCGGTTGTTTCAACGATGAAGATGGCCAGTTGTACGTTGTTGGAATGCAGGGATGGGGCAGCTATACACCGCAACATGGGTGCCTGCAGCGAGTGCGATATACGGGGCAAGAGGTGCAGCTGCCCGTCGGCATTCGTACCTATCGAAATGGCGTGCTGATCGAGTTTTCGGCGCCGCTGGAGACAGACGTCGCTGGCACGGCGAAAAGCCATTTTGCTCAGTGTTGGAATTATCGATACAGTGTCGCCTACGGATCACCCGAGTTTTCGACACGCCATTTCGGAACAAGAGGACATGACCTAGTCGTCATCAAGTCTGCCCATGTTGTTGGTGACAAATTGTTGTTCCTCGAGATGCCGGAAATACAACCCGTCAACCAACTTCACCTAAGTGTTGCTTCTGCCAAGGGAGTGAACCATCAGTTGTTTGTAACGGTTCACAAACTGCGAAAAGACTCGTATACGAACGCAGCTGGGCTGCAAGCGATGGATAAAAAAACCGTTCATCCGCATCCGATGTCGGCCGATCTGGCGATGGCCACGCGACGGATTCCCAACCCCCACGCGCGACGGAAGAAAAATGGTCGAGTCATCACGATCGACACGGGTACCAATCTCACCTTTGCTCAGACATTGTTCCGTGTCAAACCAGGTGAGCTAATCGAATTCACCTTGGCGAATCCCGATGTTGTGCCTCACAACTGGGTGCTACTAAAGCCGGGTACGCTACGACGAGTGGGCGAGCAAGCGAATCGACTGATCTCTGATCCTGAGGCTGCCATTCGCCAATACGTTCCGCAAACCAGCGATGTGTTGGCGTTTACCGATATTGTGATGCCGAAAGATCAATTCACCATCTACTTCAATGCGCCTACCGAACCTGGGCGATACCCTTACCTCTGCACTTTTCCAGGCCACTGGTTGGTAATGAACGGTGAGATGATCGTCGAGTAAAACGGCGTTGATGTGTACCAATGTGTGGCACTGGCTCCGCCAGTGTTTTTGAGCCGAACGCGCTAGCGTCGGGTCTTGGCTATCCTTCGTGCGATTTTGAAAAACCCGCGGCTAGCGCCTTCGGCTCAAATCGTCCTGACGTCCCTTCAATGCATTCAATTGTTGAGACAACATTTCGATAACATCCGGCCCGTTCTTCGACGCTTGATTTCTGTTTTCGCCTGGATCCAACTTGTGGTCATACAACATTCGGGCGATCAGGTTGCCCTGGCCACGTCGATACTCGGTATAGCGAAATCGATCGGCTCGGATCGTATCTCCATTACCAAAGCGACCAACTGCGGCTGTTTTCCCGGTCAACTCTGGATTAGTTAACAGCGGTACAAAGCTGGTGCCTTGCAAGTGACCGGGGGGGTCTAAGCCGGCTAGTTCACAGAGTGACGGATAGATGTCAATTGACTCGGTAAGGCCACTGATCCGTTTGCCACCGGCAATTCCTGGCGCCCGGACAATCAGTGGAATATGCATCGATGTCTCATAACAACTGTGTTTACACCACAGCGTGTGTTCGCCCAGATTCCACCCATGATCACCCCAGAGGACAACAATGGTATTCTCGGTCAAGTTTAGTTTGTCGAGTGCGTTGAGCAGTTTTCCAATCTGGGCATCGGTGTAACTGACGCAT
>DUDC01000229.1:0-56637 GCA_012959465.1 Planctomycetaceae bacterium | reverse complement strand
TGGCACGTGGTAATTCGGCGGTAGATTGATCTGCGACGGATCGTACAGATCCCAGTATTTTTTGGGCGCGACGAATGGCAAGTGGGGTTTGAAGAAACCAACGGCCAAGAAGAATGGTTCATCGCCATTGCTAAGTCGATCCAATTCGGCGATAGCTCGATTCGCCAGTTGACCGTCAGCATAGGCATCGTCAGCTACGTCGGCCGACTCGAATGGCGGTCCGCGGAGCCGGCGACCCGTTTGCTTGTTGCGTTGAGCGCTAAGCTTCTTGTTTTCGGCAAGTTGGTAGGACGCTACACCTCTCGGCCGCCAAGCCGGTAGCGACCAGCCATCCGCATTGTCCGTGGGGTGATGAAACACTTTCCCAAGCGAAACAGTCGCGTATCCGTTCAACTTGAATTGAGAGTTCAAGGTTCGGATCTGGGGTGCGTCTTTATCTGCCCTCGCGAGATAATTTACGAATCGTTGCGGGGTAGGGCGGATGCCGCTCATCATGCTCGCTCGGGACGCTCCGCATGTGGGGACCATGCAATAGGCCCGTTCGAATAGGAGTCCCGATTGTGCGAGCCGATCAATGTTGGGCGAATGAATATGCTGTCTTCCGTAGCATCTTAGCTCTGGTCGCATGTCATCGACGGCAATGAACAACAGGTTGGGACGCGGCGGATCCTGCCCGTTACAGAGTGTTGAACTGAGGATAGATCCGACAACGACGGCGAATGCGACCAGGCAGCTTTGTCGGTGTTTCTTGGTCATGCTGGCGCCTCTAGTGTTGTGTCAACAATGTGAGCCGAACACGCTAGCGTCGGGTGTTGTCTAATCAATGTCTTCTATGGAAACACCCGACGCTAGCGCGTTCGGCTCACATTTCCAAAATCGCATAAAGTACCGGAGCTTTCCAGGACAGTCGTCCACCATTAGTTCGTATCGTGTAACGTCCACTCGGTCCATCAGGTTGGAAAACCGTTGTCCCACCGAACACTGATCCATTGGTACGGTTGTAAACGCGGACGACTGTGATGCTTGCGCCGCATACTCCGACATGTCGACCTCGTCGGTTTCACCGACGTCTTCCATGTAGGGCGGTCCATCCAACAGAGCCCAACCACCTGGCCGGAGTACGCGGTGCATTTCGCGTAGCGCTTCTATTTGGTCGTCCTCCTGCAGCAGTTCGTTAAATGTAAGCCACATACAGAGGACCACATCGAACGACCGATCCGGATAGGGCAGTCGGCAAAAGTCGCCAAGCTGCCAATCGACCACCACCCCCGCAACCCGTGCGCGTCGTTGTGCCTCTGCGAGCATCATCGGTGACACGTCAATTCCGACGACCGAGTACCCAGCCGCTGCCAACGGTATGCCAATGCGTCCATAGCCGCAGCCGGCGTCTAGGATCCGTTCGATGGACGTCGCCGCTAACATCGACTTCACACGATCTACGGTCCGACGATCCCATTCTGGTGATGTGCGCGATTCCAGGCCTTCAACGCCAAGTTGCTCGTAGATCTGACGCGACATTGCTCCCGATGTTGAATCGTTAGATGCCAACTGCAAACTCCAAACAGAACGATTTTCGTTTTCTAAAACCAAGTCGCTCGTCAACAATCAGAGCAGCCATTTTCGAGGTCGCATTCTCCGCGTTGACCAAAATACGCTACGAGGATTTTTAAGACGGCGGCATCCTGGGTGTTTCTTTGTTTAGCGGATGCTGGTCCGTGCGGCCGTGAACGAACACCGCCGTCCATTCTGCCAGGCGTCTGCCCAACAGGCGACAGGAGGCTTGCGTTGAATCTTCCCGAGGTTCTTTTGCTGCGACGGCCCCATAGTGTAACGTCATCTCCTTGGCGGCATAGTCGGTGACGCCGAAAACCAGAAATCCAAAATTCATCAAGACTGTCAGAATCGACTGACACGCCAATTCCATTCCGCCACCCCAACCACCCGAACTACTAAAAGCGCAGGCGATTTTTCCATCCACCTTCATCCAGTGCGTCAACATTGTCTCGTCCCAAAACTGCTTCATCTTCCAGGAGAGGATGCCCATGTTGGTCGGGCTGCCAACCGCGAGCCCATCGCACCAATACACGTCTTCAGCCGAGGCTTCCTTTACTGACCGGACTCGAACTTCGGTGTCTGGGACTTCGCAAACGCCAGCGGCAACCAAATCGGCCATTTTGGCGACATTTCCAGTTCGTGAGTCGTAAAGGACAAGGATCTTGTTCATGTAAGCCGGTCCAGGGGAGCAGTTCTTGTTGATCAAACATCACTATCGGGCGCGTTCGAGCAGCTTTTTGTAGATAAGTTCCGCCTGCTTGAACTCCTCAAGTTCCTGGTTGGTGAGCACGCCCGTATTGCGAGTGATTTCTTCTTGCACCCGGTTGAGCAGGTACCGCACTTCCCGGACTTTTGGCCGCAATGGTGCACCAGCTGTCTGGTAGTGGACCGGTCCAGTGTGAGCGTAAAAGTATCGCCCATCATCTCGAGGTTGGAAGCAGCGGACGGCCACCCAGGCCGAATCGTCGAAGGAGACCACTTCGTCGATGGTGACTCGATAGTGGTCGCGATCGGTTGGACTCTTGCCTGGTTTGATCGTTTTCACTACATCGCCGTTCACCAGGATCTCGATCCGACTCAATGGCGTTTCGCTGACCGCGACGCCTGTCACGTGGCATTTGTTTGGATTGTTGGATTGCTTCAACGGGAACTTCGTTCCGGCGGGACGTCCGCCGAATTTCATCATGAGCATCGGACCCGTCGTAACAAACGAATTCCCGTTTCCCAATCCTTCGAACCACTTGTCGTATGTCAACTTGCCTTCTACTTCGACATAGACCCGTCCGAAACCAAGCGGTACGGGGTGCACGCCGGTTGCCGTGCCGCCAGTAGGTTTGATGTCGAAACCACAATTGAGAAATGCGTAGTAAGTCTTGAATCCGAAGTCGATCCATCCGTGTTCGGTCCAACCGCCATTTTCGTCTGTCTCGATACCCCAGTCGGTTGGGAGGGTGTTGATCGTCCAGTCGTGGAACGCGAATTCCGTCCTCCAGATGTGATTGTTCGCCAACTCAAAGAGATCGACTTTCATGATCGGGACGATCATCGCGCTCCACGCCCAAGTGTGCTTATCCAGGTCCAGCAAGGCCTTTTGTTTTCGAGCCTCGTTTGCGATCGGGGTGACGCGGGGCGCCGGTATCTCGAGGGGAGTTTGGTGGCCAAGGACAAATACGGCCCCAAGCGTGTGACGCTTGCCACCGTAGGTGAACAACTCGTACTCCGTGTTTAACGGATAAACAATATAGCCGGGTGCAATCTCGTCCGGTCGATTGCCTGGCGGCGCGTCGGTGCTCTTAGCACCGCTCGTTGGAGATTCGTGGGCAGCGGTGACCCAGTAGGTGAGCGGGAAGGCCAAGTTCAGATCCTCTGCCAACATCGCAACACGGACGTCTTGCAGGCTGCGGTGTACATGTGTGTCACCCGAGTACCAACCCAATTCAGCCATGTGAATCCAGCGTTTCAAACGGATTTCGATTAGCGCGGTATCAGCGTCCCCGTCCGGCACGATCACTTTTTTGCTAACGGGGCGATACTCTTTGCCGCGTTCTACCGTGAACGTGTACTCACCCGGCGGTAGGTCCACTTGAAAATTGCCAGCGGGAAGTGATGTGTGAATCTCGGTTGACCGCTCGCCTCGTTTCTTTCGATAGGTCACCGCCGATTCACCCGTTTCGGTGGACGAGGTGGCGTGGTACCACGTTTTTCCGTCACTTGATTGGATGTACAGGCGGGCAGCGACCGCTCGGCCATCTTCGTGGATCCGGCCGTACATCATCCTGGCGGCGGCGTTCGTTGTACTGAGAAGCGCCGTGGCCAGAAACACCGCGGCCGCCAACAAGACCGGCCGCACCGTTGTATGCAAACGGGGTACATGAAAAGCGGAATTGGTTTGTCGTCTCATGGAGGTAATCCGGATCTCGATATCAAGTACTCTTGTTTTGATAGCATCCGCTGCGCGATTCCACCTACCTTACAGCGCCTCGATGCACAAATCTAAGGTATCGGCGATTTTTGCCCGAGGTGGCGTCCAAGGCGGCCCCGTACCATTGCTGATATCGTGCCGCTAGGGGCGATTTTGCAATCGAGTTGAGTTACAATGAGCGGCGATCCAATGTTCACCCCAGGTCGCCTGCAATCAATCCGTTCGGACGAATCATGACTCGACAGAAAACCACTTTTGCCATCGTTTATTGTTGCGTTTTTGCCGGTTTGTTGCTTCAAGGAAGTCTGCGGGCTGCCGACTCGGTGTCAACCGATTGGCCACGATTTCGAGGACCAGCCGGAACGGGACAAGGCGCCGGTAATTTGCCTACCAAGTGGGATGAGAACTCGATCACTTGGGCCGCCGACTTGCCGGTTCACGGCCATTCGTCACCGATCGTTGTCGGAAACCGGATCTTTCTTACCGGTTGGACGCAAATCGATGCGGGCGTCGAACGACGAGTTCTTTGTATTGACCGAAAATCCTCGAAAGTCCTTTGGAATCAAGTAGTCGCAGTCGCCAAAGGTGAACGGCTCCACAATATGAACAGTTGGGCGACACCCAGTTGTGCTACCGATGGTGACCTTGTGGTAGCGTTTTTTGGACCCGGTGGACTGCATTGTTTGACGGTTGATGGCGAACCTAAATGGTCGCGCGAGCTGGGTGATTTTCCCGGCGGGTGGGGCATCGGCGGTTCTCCGATCCTCTACGGCGACGCAATCATTCAAAACTGTGATGCGCAGGGTGATTCGTTCCTCATCGCTGTCAACAAGAAGACCGGCAAAGACATGTGGCGAACGCCACGACGATCCAAGCCGAGGGGTGGCTGGAGCACGCCGATCGTCATCGATGTCAACGGACACGATGAACTGTTGTTAAATGGTGAGTTCGGTCTTCAAGCGTACGATCCCAACGACGGGACTCCTACTTGGTTTTGCAAGGCGTTCAACGGTCGAGGTACACCAGCACCCGCGATCGGACACGGACTTGTCTATGTTGTTAATGGTAAATCAGGCGATGTCTACGCCGTGAAACCGGGTGGCAAGGGAGACGTCACCGACGATCGCATGGCTTGGCATACGGAGCGCAAAGGCGGCCGTGATTTGCCATCACCGATATTGGTCGGGAGCTCCCTGTTCGTTGTCAACATGGCTGGGATCGCCACTTGTTACGACGCGACAACCGGTGACGAACGTTGGAAGGTCAGGCTCAATGGAGAATACTCGGGATCTCCCGTCTCTGCTGGGGGACTGATCTACGTCTGCGACGAAAACGGCATCGTCTCTGTTGTGAAAGCTGGTGAGCAATTTGAGCTAATTGCACGCAACTCGGTCGGCGCGGCGAAGAGTGAAGTATTTCGATCGTCTCCTGCGGTCAGTCAAGGTCAACTCTTTCTGCGAAGTACGAACCGGCTGTTTTGCATCGGCAAGTTGACTCAATGACGACGCTGGGTCTGTCATGCCCCACGTGGTATTTACGTCGAGCCTAGAGCGGCACATCGAATGCCCTCAATTGGCCATAGACGGAGAGACGGTGCGAGATGTCCTCGACGCCGTTTTTGCTGATCACCCACAGTTGCGCGGCTATATTGTCGATGATCAAGACCGGCTGCGTACTCACATGGTGATCTTTGTTGACGGTCAACCGGTCAAAGATCGCAAAGGTCTCAGTGATTCCACGCGACCGGCGAGCGAAGTGTACGTCATGCAAGCGTTTTCCGGTGGGTAATTGAATTGACCTACTCGGTGCGGTTCGCGCCTTAGCGTCCCATTGCTTCCCGTTTGTTTTTTTCGATCGCCAAGCGACTCGGCCACGGCACGACTTGAATGGCGTTGAACATCGAGTAGTTACTACCATCGCGTTGGCTTACGATGTGGACCGGTTGATTTTCATCGACCTTGATCTCGAATCGTACGTACTGGACTCCCTCGACAAACTTGAGCGATCGATAATCCCAACTCTTGTCGTTGATCGTCGACTTGTGTCCGTAACCTACGTTGCCGACCGTCAATTTGATCTTCGCATTCTGATCTGGAGCATCACCGTGTGCGAAAACATAGATCGCGTAGCGACCTTTGGGAAGATTGCGAATGGATGTTTTCAGATCGACCGCTTGATTCTGGTGGTAGATATACGCATGAAAAATGCCGCTGTGTTGCTGAATTCCCCAACAGCCGTTGTTGTCGGAAATCTCCAGTTGCACTTTGGATTTGGTTCCTGCTGACGTTGTCAACGCCTCGATTTTCCTCGTGTTGACGGGCACAAAATTCCATTGATCGTCTTCGGTGCCGACAATGCCGTCGTACTTTCCAGCGCCCGGATCGTGTCCGAAGACGATATGGAACGCCCGTTGCGACGGCGGTTCCACAACTCGATCCTTTTCTTGACCAATCGGGCTCGAAGCAGATACGAACAAGCTTGCCAAAAACAGTGGGAAGATTTGATGAATCATCGTTGCGTTTCTATGGAAGTCAACAAATCAGAAATGTGTGCCACTCGCATTGTCCGTGTTTTCGTCGCCTAGGTGTTCAAGACAACGACGAAGCCAGTTCATTGATCCTAATCGCCAGAGGCCCTTCAATGCAAGATCGAGCTTGTTCTTGAGCGGCCGAAAACTACAACGGGCGGCTCGGACGCACCTATCGGCGGTTCAGCTCATCAAGTTTGCTTTGCAAGTCGGCGGAGTGGGAAACTAGATCCTTGTGCCGCAACGCGACCAATTGGAGCGATCTCTTGAATTCCCTGGCCGCTTTCTTGGGGTTTCTTGGGACTTTTGACCGGTACTTGAGAAACGCAGTGTTGAGCGATTGAATCTCCGAACGCGAAGTGCTTTTGTCCTGCATCGTCGCAACGATTTCGGCGAGCAGGAAGCCAATCGCCAGAGTCTCCGTTCCTGAGTCGCTGGCGAGTTCCCAATTCACATAGGATGTTTTCCAGACAGAATCAGGTGCTTCCGTTTGGTTGTTCTTGTTGACCTGAATGTCGGATTCCATTTGTTGTGCCACGTACTCGTATTCGGCTTGTTGTTCCTCCCAATCCGAACGATGCTCACACAACGAGAATGCAAACTCGTCATCTAACTCCAAATGGTGCCCGTCATACATCAGGAACCCTGAACCAAAATTGTCGGTGCCCGTCATCAGGCAAACGGGGCAGCCATCGTCGACAATGTGATCCGTGCCGGCGGTTGCCATTTGCGGTACTCGTTGTCTCTCGCAGCGAACAGCGACCGCGGGTGGACTGCCGCCTTCCAGAGGGCTGTCTAGCCACACTCGCTTTTCCTCAGTAAGTGCTTGTGCCAGTTCGTCCAGACATTCGCTCGTATCTAGCTCTTGGCGACGATTGGCAATCCATGTCCAGCCACTGGCAATTAGGTGGCGGTTGGCGTCGAAGTATGTGCAGACCTCCGCGATCCCCATCGGTCCGTTTCTGAACGTCTGTAGATCAGACGAGAGCGGGATCTGTTGACGTTCCAAGGTCATGTTTAGATGTCGTGAGAGGATGAGCGATTCGATCCAGGCACGGCCGCCGTGAAGAGATTCACGAGGCCGCCGATCTCCCAGGTCGCTACGGCCAGTCATCAGCCAATCGCGATGCACGGCTTTCGTTAAATCGTACAGCTCGCGGTCGTTATCCGCCGCGTAAGCCTCTCGCCATTTGGACGTGCTAGCCACGGCCAACATCAACTTCGCTATCGCTGTTATCCATTCATCTCCCCAGAGTATGTCCCGATGAGCGTTGGGGATTTCGAGGGGAGTTTCACGAGGCTCTTGCAGTTGCTCGACCGTTGCATTGTTACATACTTGCCACCAAGGAGGTAGTCGGACTGGAATCCTCACCTTGCCTTCGTTTTTGTCATATCCCCAGTCGATACTATGGGCGACCCTATCGTATCCTCCTCCAGAGAAGAGGCGCTTGTTGGACATATCGATGGCGACCCACGGTTCGTCGTTTTCAAATCGCGTTATCACTTTTTCGTGATCACACCTCTGCAGACCGAGTGCCTCGCACGATTCGGAGGAAACACTCTCCTTGTAGCGAGGCCAGACCAGAGGCACCTCGCACCAATGGGAGATGTCTTCGGACATGCAGGCCACGATAGTGGCCATGTCCCAGTCGTTGATGGCCGAGCCAAACAAACTTCCCTCTTCGTCCATGATCAAAAGTGGCAGTGATTCCGTAGTCATGAGTTGGGTCTCCATTCGCATGCTAACGTCGGCCGAGTTGGCGGGATCAGGTCGGCGAGAATTCTACGCGAGGGCCAAGACTCAGATGCAAAAATAGCGATCGACACTGACACGCGGTTGACAGACAGCGAGAGTTTTGGTCAGTGTTCTTTGCCGTATTCGAGAAAAAATCCGAGGCTGTCGTGCCACACATTCCGAAGGCGATTTCGCCGGTGTTGTCGATTTAGCAAGAACCGAAGCGGTGGGCGATCACGTCAACACATCGTGTAAAACGCGAGATTCTTCAACTCCCGTCAACCGCATGTCCAAACCTTGGAACTTGACACTAAAGCGGTGGTGGTCGATGCCCAGCAAATGCAACATCGTAGCGTGAAGATCGCGGACGTGGACGACGTTGTCCACGGAGTTGTAGCCGAGTTCATCGGTTCCGCCGTAGCTGATACCCGGCTTGACTCCGCCTCCGGCCAGCCACATCGAGAATCCCTTGATGTGATGGTCCCGGCCGGGACCACCCTTGCCTTGAAACATTGGCGTGCGACCAAATTCGCCGCCCCAGACAATCAGCGTGTCTTTGAGCATGCCCCGTTCTTTGAGATCGGATAGCAACGCGTAGGTCGGTTTGTCGGTGAGTCCGCAACAAATGTTCATGTACCGAGCCAGGTCTCCATGATGGTCCCATCCGCGGTGATAAAGTTGGATGAATCGGACTCCACGTTCGGCGAGACGCCGGGCAAGGAGGCAATTTGAAGCGAAGGAACCGTCACCGGGGACGGCGCCATAACGATCTAGGACGTGCTTAGGCTCGTCAGAGAAATCGACAAGTTCGGGCACGGAAGTCTGCATTCGATAGGCCATTTCGTAGGCGGCAATGCGGGCCTCCACTTCGGGCGCGACTCGTCCGATTACCGAATGACGATTCAGTTGATTGATCGTGTCGACGAGTTGACGCTGCCCTTCGTTCGGCACTCCTGCCGGATTGCCGACGTAATTCACGGGATCGCCACCGGAGTTAAACTCGACTCCCTGGTGTCGGCTGGGAAGAAAACCGGAGGCCCACTGTCGTGAGGCGATCGGTTGCGGATTTCGGCCGCCCACACTTGTCAGCACCACGAAGGCGGGCAGGTCGTCCGCTTCACTGCCCAAGCCGTAGGTTGTCCACGCACCCATCGACGGTCGACCGCTGATTGCCGTGCCCGTGTTCATGAACGTGTGGGCGGGATCGTGGTTGATCTGTTCGGTGACTAGCGATTTGAGGATACAGATTTCGTCCGCCATCTTCTGGTGCCAAGGGAGAAAATCGCTAATCCACTGGCCGTTCTGTCCGTATTGCTTGAACTGCGTCAGTGGTCCCTGGCACTTGAGCGGTTTCCCTTGGAGCTGAGCGATGGGTTGCCCTTTGGTAAACGAATCAGGCATCGGCTCACCGTCCAGTTTGGCAAGCTCAGGTTTGTGATCGAAAGTCTCTAAATGCGATGGCCCACCGGCCATGCAAAGAAAGATGACGCGTTTCACTTTGGGAGTGTGATGGGGGAGCCCAGGCAAGCCGTCGGTTAGTGAGGCACTGGTCTCGGATTTTGCGTCGCGGAGACTCATCGAGGCGACGGCAGCACTGCCCAAACCGACGCCGGTAGACGACAGAAAGGTCCGACGATTGCAGTCGATTCTTGCGGTTGAATCGTTCTTCATGTCACGTCTCGTAGATTTTGGGAGCTTGTGGTGATCAATTGCCAGATCGGGGTGAAGGTCACTACTATCGTCGAGTGATAGTCTCATTCAGATTAAATATTGCCCGCGCCAAGACGGTCCAAACGGCCAGTTCCTGGACGTCCAGAGTTTCACTTCGTTTTGTGAGGCCGATCCGTGTTAGTTTTTCAGCATGTTCCGGATTGTTGGCGTACAACTTGCGTTGCTTTTGCAGTAGCGTTTGAACAACCTCTCGTTCTCGTTTGTCCGGAGCGCGGAACAGCGTCTCTTCGAAGACTTTCGTGACCCGTTGGGACTCGTTCAGATTCGGTTGCAGCAAGACGTGTTCGGCGAAAACTCGGGCCGCCTCGACAAATGTTGGATCGTTTAACAGCACGAGTGCCGCTAACGGTGTATTCGAACGGGGGCGTTCCGCGGTACATTCTTCGCGACTTGGGGCATCGGTCGCTTTGAGCATCGGGTGAAGAAACTGCCGTTGCCAATGCATGTAGATGCCACGTCGCCACTGACCGGCGTCTTCCGCCGGTTTGTATTCGCGTTTGGGGAAATTCAGATGTCGATAATACCCTGAAGGCTGGTATGGCTTGATACTTGGACCACCATAATCGAGTACCAATAACCCGCTGATAGCAAGCGTTTGATCTCGAATCATCTCGGCCGGCAATCGGAACCGAGACTGTCGTGCGAACAGTTGGTTGTAAGGGTCCTTCTTGAGCAATTCCTCGGTCCATTCTGAGGACTGTTGATACGTTCGACTCATGACGATGGTCCTAATCATCTGCTTGACATTCCAACCACCTTCGATGAACTGGACGGCCAAGTTGTCGAGCAATTCGGGATGCATGGGCGATTCACCCTGTCCGCCGAAGTCATCCAATGATTTGGAGATACCCGTTCCAAACAGCAGATACCAGAACCGGTTGACTTGAACTCGAGCCGTCAGTCCACCAATGCCGTCGGACGGGTCGGTGAGCCAATTGGCCAGATCCAGACGTGACAGTCGGTTGTCCGTCGTCGACGATTTCCCGCTGTTGAGAAACTTCGGAAGTTGAGGCAACACAACGGTGCCGCTATCGTCCAACCAGTTTCCACGTGGCAACAGGCGAATGACTCTCGGTTCGATTGCCTGCGTCACCATGGTAAGTCGTTTGCTCGCCTCGATTCTCTTTTTCTCTTCGCGCAGCCGTTGTAATTCGGCGAGTTTTGAGTCGCCGCTGCCAGCGGCCATTGGGAGTTTGGCATCCGCATTCTCCGCAGGCGCCTTGTCACCCAGGTCCGCCAACAGCTTCAGGATATTTGCCTCGACGGCGCCGAGTCGCAGCCGATCACGTTTAGAGAGGACCGAGATCTCTGGCGGGCGCTTCGTGGGAAGACCGTTGCTGCCCACCTTGAAGTGTTGCAACTCGTCGACGTCCGCAAAAAACGCTCCCATCGAATAGAAGTCGCGGGTCGAGTATGGATCGTACTTATGGTCGTGGCACTGGCAGCATCCCATTGTCGCACCCATCCAGACGGAAGACAGGTTACGCACTCGGTCGGCCATATAGATCGCCTGGTACTCCTTTACTTGCACCCCGCCCTCGTGCGACGTCTGTAGCATTCGGTTATAGCCGGTTGCTACTTTCTGATCGATCGTCGAGTTGGGAAGCAAATCACCGGCGAGTTGTTCGCGAGTAAACTGGTTAAAAGGGAGGTTGTCGTTGAAGGAGTCGATCACATAATCGCGATAGGGCGTGATATTGTGGTCTTGATCACCGTGATATCCCACCGTATCGGCAAATCGTACGAGGTCCAGCCAATAGACAGCCATGCGTTCCCCGAAACGATCGGAACTAAGTAGTCGGTCGACATACTGCTCATAGTTTTCCTCGCTAGGATCGAGCTGGTACGCCTTTACGGCCTCGACCGTTGGCGGTAGTCCCGTGAGGTCAAAACTGAGACGCCGGATGAGTGTTGCCGGATCAGCTTGCGATCTCGGCGAGAGACTCTCATGGTGTAGTCGATCATGGTGTAGTCGATCCGCGATGAAGCGGTCGATCCAGTTCTTTGGCCATTCCCGCATCGCACTCGGTATCGGCGGAAGCGGGTGTTTTTCCGGACGTTCATAGGCCCAATACGGTTGGTATTTGGCGCCGTCCCGAACCCATCTTGTCAGCAATTTAATTTCCTGGCCGCTGAGTTGCTTTCCCGAATCGGGTGGTGGCATTCGCTCTTCCACGTCGCCGCTCGTGATGCGGGCGATCAATGCACTTTCCTCCGGGTTGCCGGGGACAATAACGTCTTCCACAGCTGACTCTTCGACATCCAAACGCAACTCGGCTTCGCGTTTGTTTTCATCTGGACCGTGGCAGAAGAAGCACTTGTCGGAGAGAATCGGGCGAATATCGCGATTGTAGGAGAGGTCATCCGCGCCAGCGTTTGCCTCGCACAGGCAAACACAGGCAAGAACCACAACCGTTCGAATGAAAAATGTCTCACGCATATCAGTCTCGAGCGATTTCATGAAATCAGGGTGGCAGTCTTTTGTCTGCGATAGTTTTTTGGCATTGCGATTGAGTGGGCGCGAGCATTGCTCTGCTGCAGCTCATGCTATCCACTGTGGGATGACGTTACCGCCGACGTCAGTCAATCTAAAATCCCGTCCTTGGTAGCGAGCGGTCAACTTCAAATGGTTGAGTCCGAACTGATGTAGCATGGTGGCATGCAGGTCGTTGACGTGAACGCGGTTTTCCGCAGCATTCCAACCGATTTCATCCGTGGCGCCATAGACCTGTCCACCTTTCAGTCCACCACCTGCCATCACCATACTAAAGGAATAGGGATGATGATCGCGTCCTGAACCGACTTCGCGTTTTCCGTTGCGGTTTTCGCCAAGCGGTGTACGTCCAAATTCGGAGCCCCAGACGACCATCGTAGAATCGAGGAGACCGCGGGCCTTCAGATCACGGATCAGCGCGGCGATTGGCCTGTCCACACACCCCGCATTGTATGGCAGCTCTTTGGGAATATTGCTGTGGTGGTCCCAGGATGCGTAGACAATGTTGACAAACCGGACTCCTCGCTCGACCATTCGCCGAGCGAGCAGGCAGTTGCGGGCAAAACTCTTGTACGTATCGCCCTGTTTGCCTCGGCCGTTCAGATCTTTGGGTTCTGGTCGATCCAGGCCGTACGCCTCGTGCGTCGCCTGAGACTCACCGGATAGGTCCGTCAGTTCGGGTGCGGCCGTTTGCATTCGATACGCCAACTCATAGGACGCGATGCGGGCAGCAATCTCGGGGTCGTGAACTTCAGCGTATCGCTGTTGGTTTGTATGTCGCAAGACATCCAACCCCTCACGTTGAAGTTCGACGGGAATCCCCTGAGGATTAGCCAAGTTGAGGACGGGTTCTCCCCGGTTGCGAAAAAGAACACCCGCATAGGTTGACGATAGGAACCCCGACTGCCACAACGTCGCTCCGCCAGAGGAACCGCGGCCGCTGGTCAGCACGACGTAACCGGGTAGATTCTTCGACACGCTACCCAATCCATACGTGAGCCAGGAACCCATCGTGGGTAGGCCAAAAGTGCCTCGGCCGCACTGCATCATCAATTGACCCGGATGATGGTTGAATTGGTCGGTATGAAGCGAGCGCACGAGAAGCAGTTCGTCGGAAACGCCGCCAAGATGCGGTAACAACTCACTCAGCTCCATACCGCATTCACCGTGCTTGGTGAACTTGAAGGGCGAACCCTGGAGCAGTGCCTTGTCCTTCTTAATGAAGGCAAAGCGAACGTCCTTCAGCATCGATTCTGGCAGCGGCTGGCCGTGTCGCTCTTTCAGGACGGGCTTGGGATCAAAGAGGTCGAGGTGTGAAGGCGCACCGGCCATGAAAATGAAAATGCACGCTTTCGCCTTCGCTTCGAAGTGCGCCGGACGTGCCGCCAGTGGATTGACTGCTGCCGACGGCCCAACCGTTTGTTCCGCCCCAGTCGCTCGGCTGAACAGCCCGTCGTGTGTCAACATCGAACCCAGCGCAGCCATTCCGATTCCGCTGGCGGTTGTATTGAGGAACTCGCGACGAGTGTGGTTAATCATCGCGTCAACTCCACGCCTCATATTATTTATCCTCGCACGATGAATTCGTCTAAATTAATCACGATTCGCAACGTCGCAACCCAAGCGGCGTTCTCGGCCGCTGACATACCTTCAACCGCGTGCCGGGCTGTCAGCTTGGTCGCGTCGTCCGGGTGCGACTGGTAGTACGCCCGCGACTTGACCAGTAGCTTGTGGAACCTGATCACTTCGGCATCGCTTGGTTGGCGGGCGATGCAGAGTCTCAGCGCAAATGTCAATCGCTGAACGTCGTTCTCACTATCCTCGGCGAGCACTCGGCGAGTCATCGCTTGAGCCGCCTCAATGAACACGTCGTTGTTCAGCATGATAAGCGCTTGCAACGGCGTATTACTGCTTGCGCGCTGTAGTCTCGTCGTGTTCGAATCTGGACAGTCGAAGCTGATCAGGGTCGGGTGCGGTGAAGTGCGTTTGAAGAACGTATACAATCCTCGCCGATATCGATCTTCGCCCTTGCTGGTCGACCATTTGAATGAATTCGCATAGCTCAGTTCCGCCACACCGGCCGGCAGTGGCGGAAAGACACTCGAGCCGCCGATTTTCTTACTGAGCAAACCGCTAATCGACAAGCTCAAGTCACGAACGATCTCCGCCTCAACACGTACCCGATTCTGACGAGAAAGTAGCAGATTGGTTGGATCGATGGTGTCAAGTTCTTGACGATGCCGTGACGACTGTCGGTAGGTGGCACTTGTCACGATCATCTTGATTAGTTCCTTGCGACTCCAATGCAGTTCGCGTGGAAATTGATAGGCTAGCCAGTCGAGGAGTTCGGGGTGTGTCGGCAACTTGCCTCGGACTCCAAAGTCGTTCAGCGTGCGAACAATTCCCTCGCCAAATAGGTGAGCCCACACTTGGTTGACCACAACACGAGACGTAAGCGGATGTTCCGGCTTAACGAGCCAGCTGGCCAGATCCAGTCGATCCGGTTTTTGGTCCGCGGACCGCGCCGTCAATGGATGCTCGTCGCAAACTGCGGCTAACACGCCGATTGAAACTTCGTCTGCCGGTTGCAGAAAATCGCCTCGATGGAGCAGCCGAGTTTTGCGGTCGGCCGAAGCGATGATGCGAACACTCATCGTGGGCGATTTTGGCGCTTTCTTTTTTAACTCGGCAAGTTGATTGGCGAGTTTCACCGTTGTGGGGTCGAGAGATGCGACATGGTCGGCGAACTGTTGTCTTTGTTTGTCGGTTCGTTTAGCCGCCTCAACTCGCAGGGCGTTGGCAAGGTCCTTCGACAGGGCCCGCAACGGGTCGAAACCGCTCATTGTCGTCAGCCGAAAACGGCCGATCGTGTGGGTGCCGCCGTACTGCTGGTCGAGCACGATTTGCAGGAAATGTTGCCCCTCGAATAGGACTGGTGCCCGCGTGTACATGGTGATGTGATGGTTCTTTCCCATCTGTGGGCTGATCGCCCAGCCAGTTCGGTCCTTGGAGTTTATCGCGCCCGATGGCAAAAAATTGTCTTGCGAGAAATTTGCTTCAGCCGTTGCCAGCTCGATTCGCTGCGGCTGACTGAAGTCTTGGTTCGTCGCCGAGTAGACTCTCAATTCACTGAGAACGAAGTTGCCGTTTGGAGCTCGGCCCGGGCCCTTCTTCGCCAGTGAATCGTCCGTCAGCACTTCCAGCTTCAGGCCGGTCAAAGGTGTTGCGGGGACCTTTACTACGAGTGTGTACTTGTCCTTGTCACTTACCGTTCCCGACACCAAAAGCGATCCATCGTCCTGTTGTATCAATGTCGCTTTACTAGTGGCGGTTGCGGATATCAGCTCGATCGCCGCAAATGACAGTGGCACCGAGCTAGCGTTGATTTTGGCCTCCATCTCTGTGACCCAGGCCTCGACCTGCGGCTGTATTGTCTTCTTCGCTTTCGTGTACTCAGCTTCCAGAGCTGCCACCTTTTCGTCGTGAGTACTTTTCTCTAGGAGGTACTCTTGCATTGCCTCTTCGCTGGTAGGCACTGCAAAATTCGCTTCATTCGAGTTGTTGAAAAACGCAAACAACTGGTAGTATTCTCGCTGCGAAATCTTGTCGTACTTGTGAGTGTGGCAGCGTGCGCACGTCATCGTCAGTCCCATCCACACCGAGGCGGTGGTCTCTGTGCGGTCAAACGTTGCTTCAACGCGAAACTGCTCCTGGTCCGTACCCCCTTCAGTGTTAGTCAGCGTTTGGCGATGGAAGGCCGTGGCCAGTTTTTGCATCGATGTGGCGTCTGGCAGAAGGTCACCTGCCAGTTGCTCGATCGTAAACTGATCGAACGGCATGTCCTGGTTAATCGCCTCGATGACCCAGTCTCGGTAACGCCAGGCATTTGCTCTCGGTCGGTCCTTCTCATAGCCGTCCGAGTCGGCGTAGCGCGCTTTGTCTAACCAATGCCTCCCCCACCGTTCGCCAAAATGTTCCGATTTCAACAGGCGTTCGACCACCGACTGGTAGGCATTGGGCGATACGTCCGCAACAAACGCATCGACTTCACTTGGGGTCGGCGGTAAGCCGATGAGGTCGTAATAGAGCCGTTTGATCAGTGTCGGACGGTCGGCTTCTGGCGATGGGACAATGCCCATCTTTTGCAAACGAGCCAATACGATTTGGTCAATCGGACTGCGGACCCAGGCACTGTTCTTCACAGTCGGTAGCGAGGGCGGCAGAATCTGTCGATAGGCCCAGTGTGTTTCATACTTTGCACCACCGGCAATCCACTGTCGAAATAGTGAGATCTCGTCCTCGGTCAGCGGATCGCCCTCTGGAGGCATCCGTTCGGAATCGTCCCCCGTCGCAATCCGACGTAGGAGTTCACTCGTAGCCGTCTTGCCGGGGACAATCGCCCGAGTTCCCGACTCGAGCTTGGCGTATGCTCGATCGGCCGAATCGAGTCTCAATCCCGATTCCGCTTCATCAGGTCCATGGCATACCAGGCATTTTCGTGCCAACAGCGGTTGGATATCACGAGAAAACAGCACCTGACGTGCTGGAGTTTTTGCAGCGTCGGCAGCGTCGGCGATGACACCACCCATAGAAAGAGCAATCCAGCAAGTGATTGTCAGACGCACAGTTAAGTGGTCCCGAATTGAACGCATATTGTCGCCTAGTGTTACGGTATGTTTCGCACAACATTGTACGTGAAATCCTCGGTTTCTACCGTTGTCTCTCTATGTTATTTCAACACCACCGCCACCTCCACATACAATCCTTCCTACAGAGCACCCCACTTAAGAAGTAGGTCGCATTCGCGAACGTGACCCAACCACCAGAAAAAGAGCTATTCAGGCCGAAAACCTCAAACGGAGCACTCAACCGAACAGTCGTAGGTCACGTTCGCCGAACATGGCCCACCCCGCCAGTGAACGAAACCAGCCCCAAAAAACTCCACGGAGCATTTGGCAAAACAACAATCGAGTTCGCCGGACTCAACTTCGTTTCACGTCCGTCGCTTACGTTGCGCTTTCCAAGAGTCGCAAATGAGAAATGACTTTCTCACTCGAATAACGTCGCTCCAAGAATTTCTTGCCCGCATGGATATCCATCCGTCACGCTGGCTGCCATGTGTTTTACCGCAATCAGATAAGGGCTTAGTGGGCGTTTATTAGAACAATAAAAAAATGGAAGTCAGGTTTCGGCTTAGCCGACCGTTCTCACTCAAACACCGCAGTTGAATTTTTCACATTTTCCGGAACAACTTAATCAAATGCGGGTTAGATAAGTACGCGGCGACCTATGTACGTCGCGAACAGAAGCAGATGATGGCTCCGTGCTTACACAGCACGTGGATCCCTTGGGTAAATCCCTACGTTTTGACCCCCCTGCAATGACTCGCCTATCACATCCTCTTCGGCAGTTGTTCGTACTGATTTGCCTCGCGGCGATCACCATTCTGGCGTTGAGCGTCCAATGGCTTGGACCGCGGGAGTTCGCTCCATCACTCGTCGATGTTGCGAGTCTCCGCCTTCCTCAGGTACCGCTGATCGAGCCGTCAGATGCAATACCAGAAAGCACTTCCCATGTCGAAGTCGAAGCGCTTCGACTCGAATTGGGGCGTGCAGGTAAGATCCGCACGTTGGCAATGAACCAGTCCGGACAACTGCTCGTTGTCGTCACTCGCTATGCAGAGCATACGGAAGATCAGGAGACCGTGCTGTTGACGGTTGATGGAGAAGGAGAAATTCTTGCCGAGTGGCTGTTGGGTGAACTTAAACCCAGTGCCGTCTATCCGATTGGTGACGAATCCGTACTGGTTGCGGCGCGCGGACGTGTCGTTGAGTTTGATCGCGAAGGACACATCAAGCGCGACATAGACCTTGGCGACGTGCTGGACGGAGTCTATGCGGATGCCCATCCAAGCGGATTGGTTGCCGATATGGTGCATATCTACGTCGTAGTAGGAAATACCGAAACGGAATGGGGAGGGTGGGGGGACATTGTACGTTTCGACCGTCAGTTCGGCGCACCAGAAGTTGTCGTGAACAAACAATTTGGATGCTGTAGCCATATCGACATCGACTTGCTCGACGGCGTGCTGCTAGTTGCCGAGAACTCCCGGCATCGTGTCAACAAGTTTTCAACGGATGGCAAATTGCTCGGACGTTGGGGAAAGCGCGACCGCCGCACGCTGGAGGGTTTTGCTGCCTGTTGCAACCCAGTTTGTTTTGATATCGGATCGGACGGGTCGATTTACACGGCCGAATCCGGTGTTGGCCGCGTGAAACGGTTTTCAGCGGACGGGGAATTCTTGGGCGTGGTTGGCATGGTGGACACCACGAACTTCGATGGAAACACAAGTGCGGCAGCTGCGGCGTGCTACATGCCGATCGAAGTGACGCCCGATGGAGATCGTGTTTATGTGATGGATGTACGAGCCAACATCATTCGAGTTCTTATGATTCAGGATCAAAATGAGAAGTTGTAAAGGCAAAATTCAAGTCCTCTGGATACTCAGCATCGCGCTGATGATCGCCGTGAACCTACCGATTGTACGGCGCAATGTGACCGAGGCGCCAGGAGATCCGGTCGAAGAGAAACTTGCTGTGAATCCTCTTCAAATCGTTGTCATGGATCCAATGGCTGCCCAATTATCGTGCGCTTGTGTCGACGGACAGGGACAACGAAACTACGACCAGCTCGCAGAGTACCTAAGCCAACAGCTCAACGTTCCTGTTCACGTGACATTCGCCGAGAGCTTGAGCATGGCTCGTCGTCAAGTTGCGAACGAACCTCACGTCATCATTGGCAAAGAATCGGTGGTTCGATTTGATGCGGCCGCAAGATCAGCCGGCGCGATGTCCACCGATTTACAGTTGATCTCGCGGCTAACTGACCATCAAGGTGGCCTGTCGATTCAGGGTGTCGTCGTCGTTCTGGGCGCCGCCGCCGCCGTCGTTCTGAACGATCTGGTGGGCCTCAAGCTGATCTTGGGTCCGATTGAGGATGAGGAATCACATGGTCGAGCCCGTGAAATGATGCGGTCCGGCAACGTCGACGGTCGGATTCTCGTTTCTGTCGCGGATAGCCTCGACGCCGCCGCCTATTCGGTGATCGACAACGAGGCCGATGCAGCGGTACTGCCAGATTTCATGCCCGAGTTTCTGGTGGCCTGTGGAAAGATCGCTCCAGGGGAGTTGCGGGTTATTGCCCGGACTGCGGCGACGGCCTTCGTTGGCGTCTTTGCCACGGATCGACTTACAGAAGAGACTGAGGGATTGCTTGTTAAGGCGCTCGAGGGAATGGCAGGCACGCCGGCGATGCTTACCGCCTTAGAGACGCAGCGCGGCTTTGTTAACCCAAGCGAGTTTCGGCCAACCACACCGCAGACTGAGGTACGGAACGGTTCTAGCCCGGCGGAAAGTCGAGTGAGCAGTTCGCTTCCCAAGACTCTCCCGAGTTCGCTGAACTTGGTGTGGGAAGCGTCGGTTACTGGACCCGCTCGAGCGGGAATATCGGCGACCGACCGTTTCGTCGTGGTCGCCGATAAGGATGCAACGCTACGGAATGACCTGTTTCGGTGTTTTGATGCTGCGGACGGCCGATCGTTGTGGACTTTTCAGTACCCATCGCAAAGACGACTCGATTATACGAATGCGCCGAGGGCCACACCGGTCATCGTTGATGGACGAGTGTACGTACAGGGCGTGTGGGGTGAGTTGCATTGTTTGGATCTGAACACAGGGCGAGTTATATGGCGAAAGCACTTGGTCGAAGATCTGCAGGGAGAGACTCCGACTTGGGGTTTTAGCGTACCTCCGCTCGTTGATTCCGGCCGTGTCATTGTCGCGCCGGGTGGCAGCCAGACGTCGCTCGTCGCTCTCGATGGCGAAACCGGTGAGACGGTGTGGAAGTCTCCGGGACATGGTGCAGCTTACTCGTCGTTCCTTCTTGCGACGCTTGGAGGAGTGCGGCAGGTTGTTGGCTACGACGTCGCTGGGCTTGGGGGTTGGGACCCGCAAACCGGGCGTCGGCTGTGGCAGATGATTCCGCCTGGTCGCGCGGACTTCAATGTGGGCACTCCGGTGATTATCGATGGCAAAGTGTTGGTGGCGACGGAAAACAACGCAACCCGTGTTTACCGATTCAACTCAAATGGAAAGATCGATCCCGAGCCGATCCTCTACAACGATGACCTCGCGCCGGATACGTGCACCCCGGTCGTCATTAATGACCGAGTATTTGCCTCGGCCTACGGCGAGCTGTTCTGTTTGGACTGGAAGAACGAATTGCAAACCGTATGGCAACATGCCGACGACCTGTATTACGACCATACAAATCTGATTGGTGGTAACGACCGAGTCTTGATTTGGAACACCACCGGGGACTTGATCCTCATTCGAGCGGATGTCGATCATTACAGCGTGGTTGCGAAAGTGCGACCGTTTGATGGTGAGATCGAGTCGACGTCGCACCCGGCGATTGTAGGCAATCGACTCTATTTGCGGAGCAAGACAGAATTGAAGTGTTTTGAACTTCCAATCGTTTCATCACTGATTGTTGCGCATCCTGTCATGGAATAACAACGGATAAACTAACGGAGATTTTTCATGTCCGATCGTGGTTCGGCTTCACGTCGTCAGTTTCTCAGCCAAACTGGACAACGGGCTTGTTTGGCGACCACCGCTACGAGTTTAGTGGCACGGCCAGCCACTGTCCTTCAGGCCGCTGTTGTCAAGGAAATGAGTCTACAGGTGGTCAGAGAATTCGTCGTTAAAGTGAGTCGACCGCGCGGCTTGGCAGTGGATCGAATGGGCCGTCTTTTCGTTGGCTCTGACAAGGGAGTGGTGGTCTTGAATTTGAAAGGCCGGCAGCTGACGCAAATTCGCATCGATCGGCCTGTTCGCTGTCTCGCCACTCGACGGACTGGGGAACTGCTCGTAGGCAAAGCACACGAAATCGAGGTGTTTGGAGCCGACCTGATGCCTGGCGGTAGTTGGGAGTCACTAGGCGAGAACGCACTTGTTACTGCCTTGGTATCTGTCGGCGCTGAGACGTTTGTTGGGGATTCAAAAAATGGAGTCGTGTGGCATTTCGACGAACATGGTCGGGTGGTCAAGTCGATTCAACGAACACCAGCCGGCTTTGCGACGCCGCCCGGCTTTTTTTCGATGACGGCCGGGGATGGAGACCGATTGCACATCGTCAACCCGTTGCGGCATCGTGTCGAGACGTATCGAACCAACGGCGAGTTTGTGTCAAGTTGGGGGCGGAAGTCACGTGATGTCGAAGGTTTTTCGGGCTGCTGTAATCCGGTTGCCATTGCCATGCGCTCTGACGGCCGTTTCGTGACCGCAGAGCGCGGACAAATTGAATTCAAGTTGTTCGACAAACAGGGTGAGTTCCAGCAGGTAGTCAAGAAGACTGATTCGGTACGAACAGTTGACGCCCAGACGCGTATCGACAACGACAAGAGTTGCACGCTGGGTGGCGTCGACTTGGCCGTCGACGATCAAGATCGCGTTTATGCTCTGGACGGAAAGTCGGGCATAATCCGTGTCCTTGCCTGACTTGTCAAGATGTTGAAGGAATGACGGAACACTGAGGATTTGAGCCGCAGGCGCTAGCCTCGGGTTCTTGAAACATCACGCGATGCTAACGACAAGACGCGGCGGTAAACGACTTTGCACAGAAGGCAAAATTGAAGAGCGTCGCCTCGTCAACCTGCTTGCCCGAGCCAATTTGTCGAACTCCGAATCCTTGCGACAATACCACTTGACCATCCTTGACGACCGCGATGGCCAGACTGGGCACTTCCCAGTGCGCCATCCATGAACGGAGTCATCTTCTTCAGTAGCTCGTCGTCGGCAACCATCCATTGTGTAGGGAGGGCCAACAGAAAGAGAGCGATGGCGTAGTTGGGTTTCATCTTGGATCTTACGCTGAGTATTTTACAAACAGACCACGCGGATCGTTGGCCATCTAACTTAGCAGCAAATCAGACAACTGTTCACTGCCGTCATCGAAGGCAACCAACCGTTCGGGGAACCTGAAAGCGGCGAGCCTCGAGGAGAAGGCCGTAGTTTTTCCCGATTTTCGCTCCGTCCAGCGTTTACCAATTCCAAAATCGACGCAAAAAGATGAGCGGTTGCCTCGGTCGCGGTCGCGGATCGAATAGTGGCCGAACAAACAGAGTACGCCCTGGTATTCGTTCCACCATTTGACGCGACGCTCATGTCGGATCTTTCCGCCCGATCTGGTCGGTCCGTCGGAGCGTTCCTCCGGGCCCGAAGTCAAGAACTTGACCGGATTGTCATTTTGGTGGAGGAGGCCTCGATCAATATTGTCGAGGCTTCGATCGATGATCCGCTCGTTAATTCTGGCCTGATGTGTCTCGTATAGATCGATCACATCATTGGTGGCCCGCGCCGCATCGATCATCTCTTGGTTCCAACAGGCATGAATGACTCGAAGATCCGGACGCTCTAAGGCCAGTGGTAGCGTACGGAAGAAATTACAGATCCGCGGGCGGGTAGATTCATCTGCCAGCACTTGAGGCACGATCTCGTGGTCCTCGTCCAGAAAGTGCTCGCCAAAAAACCACTTGTTTTCGTGCTTCCGGTGGTTGAGCAGAATATTCAGGTCGTGGTTGCCAAGAACACATTGAGCTCGGTCTGAATCAATGAGACTCTGCACCAGGTCGATCACGGCTATGCTATCCGGACCTCGGTCGGTGAGATCCCCGACGAATACCAGCCGTCGTCCATCCGGGTGCGTGCCGTCGACTTGATATCCGAGGTGACGAATCAGCGACTGCAGACTGCCGATTTCTCCGTGCACGTCACCCACGATGTCGAGTGGGCCGCTGTAGAGCGTGCGGACTAGCTGGTTGGACAATCGTCTTCTCCGATGTAGTTTTCAAACCTAGTTGCACCGGCACTGGGCCAGCTCACTGCACCACGATTGGAATGCGACATGGCTGTTTGATCCGAGCATCCCAACGCGCAGCTTCTTTCCTTGACAAATGAGAATTGACAAATAACTAATGACAAATCTCCGAGGAAATCCGTGGACCTTCACTGCCTTGTCGAGCAGAGTTCGCTGATCGGCTTCCCCTCACCGAGCATCACTGGCACCGGCCGACCGGAGTAGTCGGGGAACTCGGTGTTCTCAAGATCGACGCCTAGATGGTGATAGAGTGTAGCGAGAAAATCAGAACGGCCGACAATACGGTCCACCGCATCTTCGCCCCGAACGTCGGTACGGCCAATTATCTGGCCCGTTCGCATCCCACCTCCGGAAAAAAGGATCGACGTAGCTCGTGGCCAGTGGTCACGTCCTGGCTGTGTTGTGCCTGCAGGTGCACTACCAATGCGTTTTCCGGTACTTTTTTGGTACCTGATCCGTGGCGTGCGTCCAAACTCACCCGTTACCACGATCAAGACACGTTGATCCAACCCGCGATCGTAGACATCCTCGATCAATGCGGCTACCGCCTGGTCCATGAATTGCAGACGGTACTTGATCGCTTCGAAGCAGTTAGCGTTCACAGCGTGATCGTCCCAGTTGCCAACACCGCCACACAAGTCGCCACTGAACTGAGCCGTCACCAAATCCACACCTGACTCGACCAACCTGCGGGCCAGCAGTAATTGCTGTCCCCACCGATTTCGACCATACCGTTCACGGGTCGCGTCGTCTTCCTTTCGGATGTCGAATGCTCGTGTTGCCTCGCTTCCTGTCAGCACATTGAACGCCTGTTGCTCAAAGGTGTCCAGCGAATCCATTTTACTCAGGTAATCCGCAGTAGCCTTCAGTCGGTCCAGTTGCCGGCGCAGATCGATTCGACGGCTGAGCTTGGCTCGGGAAGAAACGTCAACTGCGCCGATGTTTGGCACGTTGAACGATTCTGAATTCGGGTCGCCAGTAACTGCAAATACATCGTAGGCATTGCCGAGATAAGATGGTCCGAGGAAATTCACCGGACCAACTCCCACGTAGTTTGGGATCCGACTCTTGCTGTCATAACGCAGTTTATGTGTGACTGAAAAAAGATCTGGATACAGCGGTTTACGACGGAGCACTCGTTCGGGGAAACCGGTCAGCAGTTGGTGTGTCCCCTGTTGATGACAGAATCCGGTATGGACCATCGACCGAAGTAGATTGAATCGGTCGGCAACTTTAGCGTGGTGCGGTAGCAATTCAGAAATCTGTATGCCCGGAACGACCGTATCGATTGGGCCGTATGGTCCACAGAATTCGGATGAGGATTCTGGCTTGGGGTCATACGTTTCAAGATGACTATGGCCACCGGGCAACCAGACCAAAATGATCGCCGTCTTCGAACGCTCCAATCCAGTCGCAGCGGCCAGCGTTCGCTGTCGCAGCAATGCCGGTAACGACAACGCCGAAAACCCGCCCAAGCCAATGCGGAGTAATTCTCGTCGGGATAGAGTTGCTGGCGGTGATTGCATCGCAACAGAAATTTAGCCGAGGAAACAAGTCGGACGATGGATCTATTGTCTCAGCAACGGCCAGCACAAACAATAAGGATCCGTGTCTACTGATCAGTGTGTGGCACTGGCTTCGCCAGTGCGTTGTGTGAACCGTGATCCTGAAAAACCCGAGGCTAGCGCCATCGGCTCATTCAATCGGTGACACGGCGGATCGGGTTCGTTATTTTGGTGGACAGGTGTTACAATGTCGAGTGATTTGACTGCACCTCAGTATGCGGGAGTCGTGGATGCGGGACTATCAACATGGTCGAGTTTCACGGCGGGATTTCATGCAAATTGGATCCTTGCTGAGTGGCGGTCTTGCCCTACCTCAGATTTTGGCGGCTCAGGATTCGAGCCAATCAGCCGCCAGTCCAGGTACCGCCGTGATCATGCTCTATCAGCATGGTGGCGCCTCGCAGTTGGAGACGTACGACCTCAAACCGGACGCCCCGACGTCCTATCGCAGCATCTTTCAACCGATCTCGACGAATGTCCGTGGAATGGACATTTGTGAGTTGTTTCCCTTACAGGCCAAGTTGGCTGATAAGTTCTCGATCATTCGATCACTGCACCACGACGTTGGCATTCACAGCGATGGTGGCATCATCGTCTTGACAGGGAAACGCCCTGCGAAATTAGATCCGACGTCGCAGTCCAAAAGTGACCATCCCGACTTTGGTTCGGTGACAAGTCGTCAGCGCGGTATGGGCGACAACGCTATTCCGCCATACATCGCGATTCCCCAGAAACCGTACATGACTCGCCCGGCCTATCTTGGAACGCACCACGTAGCGTTGGAGACTGGCGATCCATCGCTGAAGACATACAAACCACCGCAGGCTCAACTTTCCGTAGGCCGGGAGGTGCTGAAGGGCCGTCGTGAACTGCTGCAGAAGTTCGATCGGATGCGGCGAGATATCGATGCAGCGGGTGATCTTCATGCGGCCGACAAGTTTCAACAGCGCGCCTGGCAGATGCTGACCAGTCCACAAGTTGCCAAGGCGTTTGATATCAGCCAGGAGAGTGACCAGTTGAGAGACCGGTATGGCCGCAATCTCTGGGGCCAGGGATGTTTGCTTGCTCGGCGCTTGGCGGCAGCCGGGGCGGCTGTCGTCAATATATACTTTAACACGCCCAAGAACGGTCCTGAATTCACGAACTGGGACGACCACATCATGAACGCCGGGCGACCCGGCCATTTTGGGAAGTACATGCGAGTGCGTCTCCCGTTCATGGACCAGGCCTTGGCGACATTGATTGACGATATTCACCAACGAGGACTGGAGAAGAAGATTCTGGTCGTTGTTGTCGGCGAATTCGGCCGGACGCCTCGACTTAGTAACAATGCCAACGGAACCGGTCGTGATCATTGGCCGCAGGCCTATTCCGCCGTTGTGTCGGGTGGTGGACTACGGATGGGGCAAGTGATCGGGGCAACCAACAGTAAAGCCGAGTATCCGGTCGAGAAGCCGTATACGCCGCAAGACTTGTTGGCAACCGTCTATCGTCATCTCGGCGTCGACTACCAACAAAAACTAAACGACTTCAACGGTCGGCCCGTCTATATTTTGGATAAGGGCCGCCCGATCGTCGAACTGTAGCGACGGGCGTCGTGTCTGTGGATCTTAAGAATTGCCGTCCTGATGCATTGGCGAGAAAGTCGCTTCCAATGGGCACTATTCCTCCTCACCACTTCGAGACGCAAGACGGCACCCGCGTTGTATTGCGATCCGCTTCTCTCGATGATGCTCCGGCGCTGGTCGATTGTTGTAAGGCGATTTGGCTCACGAGTGAGTTCTTTGTCACTCAGGCCGACGAATTTGATTTGACCGAGAAGCGAGCAAGAAAATGGATCCGCAAGCACCGTGATTCTTCCGGCAGCCTGATGTTGTTAGCCGAGGTTGACAATACGTTAGTCGGTCTGCTGAACTTTCAATGCGGCGGTCGGCGGCGAGTTTCCCACCAGGGAACCTTCAGTATCGCGGTGCATGCCGAATTCCAAGGTATGGGAATAGGTAGCGTCATGCTGCAGACTCTTGTCGATTGGGGCCTGTCGAATCCCACGATCGAAAAATTGTCGCTCTCTGTATTTGCTACGAATTGTCGTGCTATCAAGCTCTATCGTAGGTTCGGATTTGTCGAAGAGGGTCGACGGATCAAGGACGTGAAGTTAGGGCCGGGACGGTATGTTGATGACATCGTGATGGCTCGATTCGTTTGCCAGGACGACAATTAAGCTCTCTTTTTCGTGCTTGTATTTCTGGCTCGTCAAGATGTTAAACAATGACGGAAACTGCGGGTGCGAGACTTCAAACAGGAGATCAGCGATGTGGCGGCCGGACGCTACGTCCTCCAAGGTCATCCAAATCCCACCACACCTCGCCAACGCACCGATCCAAAGATCGTCGAGTTAAAAAGCGGCAAGGTCGTCAAGATCTCGTTTCTTGCGAAGTAGATCGTAACGATGACAAGATGTCATTGTTCGACCGCTGGCGCTACATTTGGCTCCAGCGCCATCCATGATTTGTTTAGGTAGCTGCAGCGACATCCTGCGGAGGCGTCTGGGACCAGGACAATGCCGCCAGCCGGAAGGGCATTTACCCAGCACCCTGGTCGAATGCCGCCGTAGTTCTCAGTTTTTTGTTCGCCCGTAAAGTCGAAATAACCCAGAGTGGCGCTGCGGAATAGCATGAGATCTCGGGCTCCCACCAGAATGCCACAACCGTAGGATCGTTTAAACGGAAATGACTTAGGTTCACCGCTGAGCAGGTCCCACGAACCACCCTGCGCGTAAATCGTCCGGTCGTTGATCATCGGCCGGGATTCATAGTTGGCCTTCACTTCCCACAGCAGCTTTCCATCGAGGGAATTGAAGACACCAAGTCGTCCGCCGACTTCGGAATCCAGGCGAAAGCTCGTTGGTTGATAGCTCATTAGCAAGGTATGATGCCGACCGCTAACTGCCAGCGCGGTCCCATAAATATCATCGGTGATCTTCCACGCCTGTTCTCCACTCTTGGCGTCAAGTGCCAGCAGGACGCCGGCGGGGTGGTCTTTTTCTTTGGGCTTCTTGACTCGATCAAACACGGCTTGTTTGCGATCGATCAAGAACACATGTCCATCGTCAATCGCGATGGCGTTGTGACGGATCGATTCTTCGGCGTCGTAACGCCATTTCAACTGGCCGGTCGTGGCGTCCAGGGCAAATAACGACTTTGATTCGGTAAGCAGGCTTTTCATATCACCTGTCGTGGCGCGATATCGATACGTAACCACATGGCTATTATCAGCGACCGAGCCAAACAGTGTTCCATCGACACAGGCGATGTAGCCCCACATACCTGGCTTGCCGTCGACCGTGACGGGCGTCTCGAACTCGTTTACCAGCACGCCACTGGCGGCGTCGATTTTCAGACAACGGTGGCGATCACGCAGGAATACACTTCCATCGTGCAGGCAGAGATTTCCTCCAGTGCCGGCGACCCCCATCAACTCATCGCCGTTGTATGCCTTTAGCACCCCGGGGATATCGTACCGCCACAACTCGTGTCCGTTATACGCGTCAATGCAAACAAGTCCATTGATGCCTTCGTGAATGAGGCGGCCGTCAGAGAAAAGTGGCGCCGGAGCCCGTCCATGTCGCTGAGGCACGTCGAAAGCAACATCGCGAAACCAGAGCATGCCCAGACGCCCGCTCAACAATTGATCGTCACTGTTGAGTGTATTGCCTGCATTGGCGTACTGGTGCGTCCAATCGCCGGCGCCGGCGAGTTTCTCGCGAACATCGGTCTCCATTTGGCCAACGGCACCCGTACATACCATGCCGCCATATGGCCGTTGTAAGCGGCGAACTGCCGGCGTGATAGTGATCGCTTTACCCGCTGAAATGGAGCGCCCCGATACGATAAGGTTGGCAAAGTACTTTGGCAGATGGGTATTCTGGGGATCGCGGAGGTGGACCATCACTTGGGATCCCAGCACACCGGCCGCATCGAGCCGGGCGCGAGCACGTTGAACGGAGGCTGGATCGCTGTCGATGGCCACGATTCGCAAACCGCTACGTTGCGCCAATTCCAAAGCGAGACGGCCGTCGCCGCATCCCATGTCGAGGCAATACCCGCCATTGAGTTTGGCGTGATCCAAGATCTCCTCGGCCGCGCCGGCAAACAATCGGTCTTTGTCAGCATCCTTGTCGGTCACCGCAGCCACCGTCTCCGCCAGTTGCGACGGCGCCGCATTCTTGACGGAGTTGAAACAATAGATCGCTCCTAGATCCGTACTGACGATCAACGAACCGTCGGCGATCGCCAGACCTTCGGCGGCGCCTTTCACTTTGAGTGTGGTGACACGACGTTTTGCCGCCACATCAATGATATCGATCTGGCCGCTACCACCACTGATAAGTTTGCCTCCGGCAAAGGCCAATCCGCCGCCAGTGGCAACGCCTTTGAAATTTTGTAGCGATTGAAGGACAGTGGTCTTCTGAAGCTTTCCTTTCCGATCGGGCTTTTCCACTTCAACCCATTTGGCCGTGGAGAGGACACCGGCATTGGCAGTGACAAATCCATCGTCAGTGGCGGCCAATTGGCCACCTCCCAAACTCGCCACTTTTGCTCCACTGCTGGCGTTGAAGCCGATTCCGCCGTTAAAGAATGTATCGCCGATGGCCATCGTTTGAGTTCCACCGTTATGACCATACTTCTGGAGATGAAAATAAAGGAACTTACCGGTCTTTCGATCGAATGCCGCAGGCACGGCTCGACCGGTAGGAACAAAGAGTTTGTCGCCAGAGACAACAAGATACCCCTGTGCCGAGACACCACTCTCGGCACTTGCGCCGCCGTGCGGCTGTGGCATGTAGATGGCGCCAGAATCATCATTTTTCCACACGACACTGCCAGACTTGGCATCGAGTGCGTAGAGAAAAATCCCGTCGGATGGCCAGATCCCAGCTGCAAAATAAACGATATCGTCGGCGACAACTGGCCCGCCGCGGGCCGGCCATTTGGAGATCATTCGTTCATTGCCCAAAATCGCATCCGCGTTCGGACCGCCTCTCTGCTTCCACAGTAGATTGCCAGTCGCCGACGACAACGCGTATAAAAAACCATCGTCGCTGGCAACAAGCACTTGGTCTTTCCAAGCAGCCGGTGCGAATCGTATCGGTCCTTCGGTGGCGAACGTCCAAAGGATCTTCCCGGTGACAACGTCCAGTGCTGTGACCTTTCCGTCCACTGAGCTGCCAAAGATCACCTTTCCGGCAACGACGATAGGCTGGAACGCACGATCAAACGCCATACGGTCGCTTCGTGGCCAGGCCCGTTGAGGAGCATGTCGCGATTGGAAGACCCATTGAAGCGAGACTTCGTCGGCCAGAGTATCGCTGCTGTAGGCCGTCCGCGCCGCGTTTCCACGAAAGACTGACCAATCAGCTCCACTCGCCGTCATCCCGAAAGTCAACACACAAGTGAAAGCCGCCAGAAGACTTGAATCTTTCATCGAACTTGAAACCCCATAACGGTGTATTTGGATTCCCCAGTTGTCGGCTGCCGAAATGTCCGCCTGACGCACTTCCGCTGACGCGCCGCAGGTGACTTGGCCTGACGATAGAAATTCTCATCCCCCGCTGGCCCCAATGCAACCCCGTTCGTTGCCGGGCTTCACCAATAAATGGTGTCGACTCGGTCGATTACGCCTCAGGACTTGCCGCCCAGGAGACGGCGGGCCGTTTGCAACGGGTGCCGCACAACGCACATCTTCCTTCATTAACAAATGAAAATTGACAAATATCTAATGACAAATTGAACGCCGACACCTTGGATCGGACTTCAACTTCTACGCCATTTAATCACGATCCATTTTTCCGCCACGCCCCAACCGGGTAAGGGTTTACACCAGCAGCGACTCCAGCACTTTCGCTTCATAGACGTCAGTCAATCGCTCGTCACGGCCACTGTGTGCATAGGTGAGCGTTTCGTGATCGAGGCCGAGTAAATGCAAGATCGTTGCGTGCAGGTCCGCGGTCTGCGTCCGGTCGATGACCGATCGATATCCAAATTCGTCCGTCGCGCCACGTGTCTGACCACCCTGAATGCCGCCGCCGGCGAGCCAGATGCTGAAACCATACGGATGATGATCGCGACCTTCATGGCCTTTCTGCTTGTTACTGCGTTGTTCCGCACCTGGCGTACGACCGAATTCGCCACCCCACTGCACGAGGGTAGAATCCAACAGACCTCGTTGGCGAAGATCGGTTAACAGTCCGGCGACAGGCAAGTCGGTCTGGGCACAACAATCGCGAGTTCCCTTGACGTTTTCCGTGTGCGTATCCCACGGTTGTCCACGCATGAAGACCTGGACGAAACGAACGCCTCGCTCGATCAGCCGTCGAGCCATCAAACACCGCCGACCATACGGGCGAGTTTTGTCGTTGTCGAGGCCGTAGAGTCGGTGTGTTGCGGCGGTCTCCTGGGCCAAGTCGAGCGAGTTGGTCGCCGTGAGTTGCATCCGAGCAGCCAATTCGAAACTGGCGATTCGCGCGTCCAATTCCAGCTCGCCCGGATGCTGTACCTTGTGTCGATCATTCAATTTCGCGAGCAGGTTATTTCGAGCGAGTTCGACCTCGACCGAGCGAGGCGACTCTGGTGTTAGATTCGGGACAGCGAGTCCTTCGCTACGAAAAGCGGTCCCTTGATAAACTGGAGGAAGCCAGCCATTCGACCAGTTTCGAATGCCATCAACTGGCAAGCCGTTTGGATCGGGCAACGCGATGTACGCGGGCAGATTCTGATTCTCCGTTCCCAACCCGTATGCGGCCCAGGCGCCGATGTTCGGACGCCCACTCCGGATGAGACCCGTGTTCGCCATCCAAATCGCTTGTTCATGGTTGCGATGTTCGGTAAACATCGAACGGATAACCGCGATCTCATCGGCATGGTTCGCGATGTTCGGAAGCAACTCAGAAAACTCAACGCCACTCTCACCGTGTTTCTTAAACTTGAACGGACTACCCAATAGATAGGTGGTTCGGGCCTCGTCGTCGTTGACGCCGCCGGGTGGAGTTTTTCCATCGTACTTGTTTAGTAGCGGTTTTGGATCGAGCAAATCAACATGGCTCGGTCCACCATGCATGAACAACTGGATCACCGCGTTAGCTCGGGGCGCGTGATCCGGCCTTTTCGGAATCACATTGTAGCCGGCGCCAGCCGCAGAACTTGTTTTTGTGTCGACCAAGTTGCCGAGCATGGAGGCCAGCACCATCCCACCAAAGCCACCGCCAGCGCGACTCAGAATATCGCGTCGTGAAATCGCATTGTTCATCGACACAAGTCCTAATCGATATAAATGAATTCGTTAGCACTCAACAGCATATGACACATGTCCGCAACGGCCAGGCGACGTCTTTCCACCAGGGAAGAGCCCTCCTCAAGCGTCTTCGAATAACGCTGCTGCTGGGCTTCCACAAACTCCTGTAAAAAACTCACCTCATCTTGGCCTGGTGGGCGTCCAAACGCCAGCCAGACCGCTCGGGCGGCGACATTGTCGTCTCTCTCGGCCAGGACTCGCCCAGCAAACGAGTCGGCGGCTTTGATCATGGCGCCGCTGTTGAGCAACGTTAACGCTTGTGTGGACACGGTCGACTGGCTGCGTAGAGTACAATTCGTTTCCATCGTGGGCTGATCGAAAGTGCGGAGCATTGTCAGTGGATACAAGCGTCGATTTTGGATATAGACGGACCTTCGGTACGGATCCGCCTCCTTGGCAACAGTTATCTCGCCAGTAGCCCACCGATGCGTTGGCACGGGTGGCCCAAAGAACTGAGTATTCAATGAACCTGCGACGTGCAAAACCGCATCTCGAAGTGCCTCCGCTTCGAGGCGTCGCAACCGTTGACGCCACAGTAGCCGGTTGTCTGGGTCGATCGAATGTGGATCGGTCTGTTTCCTTTCAGAGATTGGTGTTTCTGACTTCAGATCTGCACGCTGCCGGTACGTACTCGACGTCATGATCAAACGATGGACGTGCTTGATACTCCAGCCACTCTCTACGAATTCTACGGCCAGCCAATCGAGCAGTTTGGGATGGCTGGGAGGTGAACCGGCGTTACCGAAATCATCGGGAGTCGCCACAATGCCTCGACCAAAATGGTGCAGCCAAATTCGATTCACCATCACCCGCGCTGCTAATGGATGGCCGGGGTCCGTCAGCCAGCGTGCAAACGCCAAACGACGTCCGCTCGTTTTAGCCTCGGCCGCCGGACGTGGCCACTGAAATTCGACCGTTGCGTTCAATACCGTGAGTGCGCCTGGCGACACATGATGTGCCGGCGTCAACGCGTCACCTCGTCGAAGGAACGGTGTCGGGACTTCACCCGGGAGGTCATAAATCGCACGAATCTCATCGTACGCGTACCAGCGAGCGCGTTCGGTTATGATCTGTTCGTTCAGTTTTCCCAACGACTCCACGTACTCGGGAAACTCGGATGGGAGCAGCTCGTCGAGTTTCTTGTCATCGGGTTGGAGTAGTGCCTCGTACTTCACGGCATACTGACGTTGCGTTTCATCTCGCTTGTCGGCTGCTGTCACAATGGCTTCGCGAACACCGTCACGAAGTTCCTCAGGGAGTTTTGCCAATTCCACTTCAAACCGCCGAGCCTTAAAGTCTTGACGCAGCTTGCTTATCTGGCCATTCAGCTCCTTGATTTTGGCGTCGATCTCTTTGTTGCGTTGTTTGGCGACGACCTCTTGCGACTTGCTTAGTGACGTCAGCCGCCGCTCCATCTGCGGAATCCAATTGGTCGGTCGGTAGGCGCCCATGAATATCGACTGGATCCGATAGAAGTCCTCCTGCGGAATCGGATCGAACATGTGATCATGACACCGCGCACACTGTAGAGTTACACCCATCGTGGACGTCGACACGATCTGCATCGTGTCGTTGATGGTGGGGTAAAAATACTGTGAGTCAGCATTCTTGATCTTCGAAAAGTCCGGCCGGCTGGGGTCCGCAGCGCAGCGCAAATAACCCGTTGCCGTAATCGCTTCGACGATTTCATTCGAGAGCGAATCGTCATTGTCAAAGTGGTGCCAATAGTCGACCAGTTCGTCGCCGGCGATTTGTTCTTGAAGGAAGCGATCGTACGGCTTGTTCTTGTTGAACGCGCGGATCACGTAGTCGCGGTAACGGTAGGCGAGCGGCAGCGCGCGATCCTCGAAGAGGATTCCCGCCGAATCTGTGTAGCCTGCTACGTCTAGCCAATGTCGTCCCCACCGCTCGCCGTAGGCGGGGTGGGCCAACAATCGATCGATCAGGCGATCGTAACTGTCGACTCTTTTGTCGGATACGAAAGCCTGAACGTCTTCCGGTGTAGGAGGCAGCCCCAGCAGATCAAAATGCGTGCGCCGAATCAACGTGGCTCGACTCGCTTCAGGAGAGAGTGTCAATCCGTTCTCCTCGAGTTGCTTGAGAACAAACGTATCGATCGGTGTTCGAACGCGGGCAACATCGTTGACCTCGGGAAGAGCTGCTTTCTGAGGCGGTTGAAACGACCAAAACTTCCTCGCTTGGTCGTCAATCTCATAGACGGCGATTTCCGAACCTGCTGAGTCAGCTTCGCCACTTTCACTCAAGGCACCATCGTTGATCCAAGAGCGAACCAGTCCTTTTTCTTTGTCAGTCAAGGAGTCGCCTTTCGGCGGCATTTCGCCGGCTGCGATGCGGTCCCAGAGTAGGCTTGATTCGGCCGCCGCGCGGCGAACGGCTGCACCGGACTGTCCCCCTCTGAGCACTCCCCGGCGGGTGGTAAGATCCAATCCCGCTTTCGCTTTTGCACCGGAGTGGCACTTGTGGCACTTGGCCTTCAGAATCGGCAAGACGTCTTGCTCAAACGTTAGCTTGGCGGGCTCGTCTTTTTTCTCGGCGCCAATCGATAACGTCGAGCCGATTAGTAGGAACAGGCAGGTCAACGCGTATCTCATACTAAACATGATACCGGACTGGCAGCCACCGGGAAACTGAAACTGATGGCTCTGCGTCGGCTTATCTCCAGCCTTCGAACGGTTGATACGGAAATTCCTTTTCACAGCCTGCCGCTGGTTCCACGCCTAATCCAGGCAATGTTGGCAGTTTCAGATAGCCATTCTCTACTTGCAACGCGTTCGGCGCCATGCGGCGATGAAGCTCAAGATCCTCCGGTGATCCAATCATCTCTAACATGAAACAGTTCGGTATGGCCGACAGTAACTGCACGGCCGCGGCCGTTGCCAGAGGGCCATTCGGATTGTGGGGACAAAGCGAGACATAATGCGATTCGGCGAGTGCCGCAATTTTCTTACCGCCCGTGATTCCACCACAATTGGCAAGATCGACCTGTAACAATGCCAGTGATCGTGCCTCGAGGAAAGGCCGGACCTCGTAGATTGAGGCCAATCGCTCGCCAGCAGCAATCCGAGTTACGCTTCGCGATGTGACTTCACGTAATGCCGCTGGGTCTTCCGGAGGCGTTGGTTCCTCGATGAACATCAGCTTGTACGGAGCGAGATTCTCACACAGCTGAATCGCATCTGCTGGACTGAGTCGCCCGTGGCAATCGACTGCGATTTCAAAATCACCCCCGACCGCTTCCCGTCCAGCCATGAAAAACTCGGCGATTCGCTCGAATGTGTTGGTAGGCAACCACTCAGTCTCTCGCCACGTAGCGGAGATCGTCCCGCGAGCTCCAGAGTACCCCTCATCTGCCGCTGGTGCCCGACCACCGTAAAATAGAGGTAGCGTGGTCTTGGCGGCGAAGTAACCCCATTCCTTGCACCGCAACAAGTTGGCAGCAAACTCAGGCGGCGAATCGCCAGCTGGGCAATGGCAGTAAACCGGGATCCGATCTCGAGTCGGGCCCCCTAACAATTTGTAGATCGGCGCATTGTGCGCCTTTCCTTTGATGTCCCATAGCGCCACGTCAACTGCACTGATGGCCGAACCGTGCAGTGGACCACCAACCCAAAATGAATCGCGGTACATTTTCTCGTGATGGTCTTCGATTCGCAGTGGGTCCTTGCCAAGGAGATACCGCCCTAGCTCGTGGATGTTCTGCTCAACCGTCTTGCTGCGCCGTTTCAATACGGTCTCGCCGTAACCGACGATGCCTGCGTCGGTGTGCACTTCGACAACAATGCAGTTTCGAAACCCGAGGCCGATCATCCGAGTCTCAAGTTTGGTGATGTTCATGGTGGGTTAACTATAGTGTTTTTTTGGTTCAAGTGTGGGTAGGTAAACGCAACGGGGTGTTGCCCCTTCTCGTGCAAGGCAATGCGGATCTGAGCCGACGGCGCTAGTCTCGGTTTTTCAAAATCAGACGAAGGATAGACAAGAACCGGACGCTAGCTAGCGCGTGCCGGCTGATAGCCAACCTGTACTGCGCAGCTCGTCGGCGAGCTTCTCAAGCTGAGATTCTGTCAATGCTGTGAACGGTTCGCGCGAGTAGCCAGCGTGACGTCCCCGCAGTGCAAGTATGCCTCGATAGATCGGAATATCGGCGGCAGGGCCGAGCTTTTGGTACGTGTAGAGATGTACGATCGGCAAGATTTGTTTCCAGATTTGAAAACCCTTTTCCATATCTTTCTCTTCCACGATTGCCCGATACATGTCGATGGCCGCGGCAGTCGCAATGTTTAGGATGCCGCTGATCCAGCCGTGTCCACCGGCCGTGAGTGCTTCAAAGGCCGACAAGAAACTGCCGTAGAAGATCCGCATGTCATCGCCAACCAATAGCGACAGGTCGTGTACGGGGACCACCGACTCCATCGTACTTTTGACCATGTGGACAACATCTTCCTCGACAAGCTGTGCGATTTGTGGTGAAGACAACGGAGTGCAGGCGGTGTTGTTGGGATTGTTGTAGAGCATGATCGGCCGATCCGTCTTGCGGCGTAGAGTCCGATAATGCTCGATCACTGAAGGCAGTGGTGGCCTACTGTAATACGGTAAGATGACGATCAGTGCATCAACGCCTATTTCTTGTGCTTCGCGAGAGATGTCGACCGTCAGCTTTGTCGCGTTGTGTCCTGTTCCGGCAACGATCGGTATCTTCCCTGAAAAATTATCGACAGCCAGACGACACAGTGTCATCCGTTCTTCGATTGTCATAGCGATAAACTCACCACTGGTGCCCGCTACGACCAATCCGTGAACGCCCTGATCGACCAACCAGTGCCAGTGATCAAGCGTTGCCTGTGTGTCCAGATTTCCGTCGACGTCGAAAAACGTCATTGCCGCGGGAAAGATACCTTGATACGGAGAGAGATCAAAGCTAGGCATAAGAGTTTCCCGGGAAGCCGTAAAGAAACACAACGATTCGACCGACAAGGTCCCATGCAAAATTATGCGAGTTCAGAGTAACTCGGCAATTGGCTCGCCATCGGTGAGAATTGGCACCGGCCGACCACTGTTGTCGTAATAGTGTTGTTTTGTGTCGATACCAAAGCGTCGATAGATGGTGGCCAATAAGCAGTTGCTGTCCATCGTCCGCTCGACAGGATGTTCACCTCGAGAATTCGTTGCGCCAACGACCTGCCCCATGTTCAACCCACCTCCAGCTAGGAAAATGCTCATCGCTCGCGACCAATGGTCTCGCCCTGGGCGCTTTGTGGCCTTGTCCTGGTGACCAATTCGAGGCGTACGTCCGAATTCACCGCAGAAGATAAACAGGACGTTCTTATCTAATCCCCGAGAATAAAGATCTTCAATCAGCGCCGGCACCGCCACGTCAAAAACGGGCATGCGTTCGCGATACGCGCGGAAAGTGTGCGTGTTCACCGAGTGATCGTCCCAGTTACTTACGCGTCCCGCTTCCGTGCTAAGCTTGAAGCTGGCCTGCAGTTGAACAAATCGGACACCAGACTCGACGAGCCGTCGCGCCAACAGCAGTCCTTGACCCCAGCCCGTTCGGCCGTAGCGATCACGAACCTCGTCCGGTTCCTTGCTTATATCAAACGCTTTGGCCGTACGTGGGCTGGTCAGCATTGCCACCGCCCGCTCGTTGAATTTATCGAGCGCCGACATCGATCCCTTGCGGTCCACTTCGCGGCGGAAACGATCGAATGTGGTGAGAAGACGTTTTCGCGTCTTCATTTCTTTCAAAGCCTCTTGCGTCACCGTCAAGTCACCGACATTGAAACTGGGACTGTTTGGGTCGCCGCGAAACATGAATGGGCTTTGAGCGGCACCGAGATAAGCCGGTCCACCACCGTAGAATTTTGTGTTTGCCACGACAAGTGGGATATCTTTCGCCGTGCGCTCTAGTTGATGTGACACGACCGACGCGATCTCAGGATACTCTCCATCCGACGGATTCGCCGCAGTCGGCGTGTATCCGGACAGGAATCGATTCGTGCCGCCCGAGTGTTCGTTACGATTGTGGTGCAGGCTACGTATAATCGAGAACCTGTCGGCCATCTTGGCCAGATTTGGCAGCAACTCGGAGATTTCGATCCCCGGAACGTTCGTGCGAATCGGTTTGAACTCACCGCGGTACTCGACCGGTGCATCCGGTTTGAGGTCGAAGGTGTCCAGATGGCTCGGCCCACCATTGGCCCACATCAAGATCACTGAGAAGTCTTTGTCGAGTTTGCCGATCGTCTCTTCACTCGCCAGCAGCCCAGGTAGGTTGGGACAGATTCCGTTGGTGAGAGCACCCAATCCTAAACCACCCACCGTCAGAAAGGTGCGGCGATCTAGCGGGCCCCGGCAGATTTGATTCTGTGGAAGTCGCACGGCAAGTTCCTCAGTGAATGTACATGAATTCTTTGGTGTTCATCAACGCCCACAGCAGGTTGCCGTAGGCCTTTCTCTTGTCTGTCTCTGATGCAAGGTACTCGATCGCATTTCTCATTTCGAGCGGCGTTGGCTCACGAGAGAAAGCCGTCAGAAACAGCTCGCCAAGTTTCTCCGGATCACTCCGCTGGTCAGCTGCCAACGCAGCGGCGTAATTGTCCTTGGAAGTCGTTTTATCAAGGATGAATCGGTTATTCATGACAAAAATCGACTGGGCGAGGCTCGGCTGCGAAGTCCGTTCACACTCGCAGGCACTCTCGCGTTTGGGCCGTCCAAACAGTCGCAAGAACTCGTTGGAGTAGTCCTCATCGGGCAACTGTATGGCCCTCGTTTTTACTGGCAGTCCCTTGTAACGCGTCACCACAGCCGAGGTTTGATCCAACGCATCGAGCAACACTTCGGCGGGCATTCTCTGCGGATAAAACCGCGAGTGGTTTTCTGTTTCGTCAAGGTCTTCATCTTGAGCTTGCGAACTCAACTGGTATGTGTTGCTGGTGCATATCAGACGGATCACATGTTTCATATCGAACTTGCTGTTGATGAACTCGGCGGCCAACTCGTCCAACAGCGGTTCGATTGTTGCCGGATTTGTCGCCCGCAGATCGTCCATTGGCTCGACCAAGCCCCGCCCGAAGAAGTGTGCCCACATTCGATTGACAAAGGCGCGAGCGAAATACGGGTTGTCCGGTTCTTGCATCCAGTCGACGAGTGCCTGCCGCGGGTCTTCGTATGGGGCGATCTCTAGTTCTTCACCATCGAGACCCCGAGGGGAAACAACCTTGCCCGTCAGGGGATGTAAGACCTCTCCCGCCGCTTTGATGAACACCGTCTCGTCCGCCCGCCGCTCAGCAACGCCCGCGCCTCCTTTTCGATCGATTCGCGCGAAAAATGCTGCCATACCGTAATAGTCATCTTGGCTGAATTTTTCGAACGGATGGTGATGGCAGCGGGCACAGCCAATGCGGATTCCCAGAAAAACTTGTGCCGTGTCGTCGACGTATCGATCGAGGTAACGAACTTCTGCATACCACTGCGCGGGAGGATTGACGGTAACATTGCCGGTTGCCGTGATGATCTCTCGGACGAATTGGTCGTACGGCATGTTTGCGGCTATCGCATTGCGAATCCAACGGTGGAAGGCAATGGTTCCCGGGATGCGTGGCTTTTGTCCGCGGCGCTTGTTACGCAGCAGGTCCGACCACTTCTGGGCAAATTGATCGGCATACTCCTCGCTCGCCAGTAGCCGCTCGATGAGCTGCTCGCGCTTATTGCTAGACTGGTCGTCTAAAAACGCCTGCGTTTCCATCAATGTCGGCAAACGTCCAGCGATCTGTACGGTGCTGCGGCGGAGAAACGTGCCGTCATCGACGATCGCAGCCGGAGGCACGCGAAGGAGTTTCAGCTTTTCGATCACGTGACGGTCGATAAGATTTGCGACGTCAAATTCCGCCAACCGGCGCTCCACTTCTGCGGTGGCGTTCGCCGCCGGAGTAATTACACGACTGACCGCTGTCCGGCCCTGGTATAGACCAACGATCGTTGTCTCGCCGGTGCGGTTTTTCGTCTGAACAAGTCCATTGGCGCCAACTTCAGCGACGGCCGGATTGCCGCTGCTGAATCGCACAAGTCGAGTGACATCCCGGTGACTGCCATCAGAGTAAATTGCCGTCGCCGTCAATTGGAGCTTCTCAGCACGTTTCATCTGCCGCTCAGCTGGGGCAATTTGAAGTTGTTCGATGCGCGCCGCGCCCGTTCCCCATGGCATGTTGGCTGCAATCCAATCACGTAACAGACGATACTCGGGATCTGAACGGTCCAAACGTCTGCCACCACCATGAGGCACGGTCATCGTCGCCTTCTTTAGCAGAAGTGAATCATCCGGTGAAGCGGGAAAGATCCGGCGACCTCGTGAGGCCCGACTGACGGAATCAAAATCCTCGTGCGCATTGAATCCGAAGAGAGAGAGTTTGAATCCGCCTCGGCCGGTCGATTTGCCGTGGCACCCTCCCGCATTGCAGCCGAGCTTGGTGAGAATCGGAGCCACATCGTTTGTGAAATCGAGTCGTGACGCTGTTTCATTCGCTGCGCCGACGGTGCAGACGCACATCGTAATTGCGATGGTGACGCAAGGCAGTATCCATGAAAATCGCTGGACCAAATTGTTCACATTCACTCGCTAACGTAAATGATGAGATCTTCGATGCGTCGTGTCGTGCCCGGTCGAATCTGTACGGCATTCCAGACGGGTACCGTCTGTGTATCAGAGCCGATCTGCGTTTCCACCACAAGTCGAAGCGACCGAAAACCGGTGACCGCATCCTTTGCAGCCGTTACTTTGATCGCTTTCGTTATTTCCTTGTCATCGAGGTTGCACGGTTCAATCGTCAAGCCGCTCGCAGCTTCTGTTTCATGCACCGTAACCGGGCCGGAAAAACCACCAGTCCTCACTACAGTGACGGAGATTTCGGATGTCTCGCCTCGCTTGATAAAGACGCCGCGACTGTGCTTGATTCCGTCGGGCATGGCCACTGCAAAGAAAGCGGGTTGGGTTAACATTACGATCAATTCATAGACTCGATGCGTTCCAAAGACACTGCCACTGTAAAGGTCTCGGACGGCAATGGAGTACTCGCCGTCAGCGGGGACTTTCCAATCCGTCGACGGATCTAGCGAGGCAAGCGGCATACTAGGAGGTGCATTTTTGGGCGCTGTGATGTCAGCAATTGTTGTCACTTGTTTATCTGCCGCATCGTAAATCGTCGCTTCCAAGTCCATGAGCTGACCAAGTCGTTCACCAAACGCTTCGATATGGATCATTTGGCCCTTCTTCGCCTGAAAGCGAAACCAGTCGACGTCGTTGCGTTCGATGAACTGACCCGACACTCGACACGGTAGTTCGATTACCTGCGGTGACTCTCGTGACTGTTCGCGTTCATCCTCGATTTCGATCGTGCCAAACAATTCGTCAGGTCGAATGAGGTTTGTGTTTTCGACGGCTGTGCGGTTCAGCGGATCGGTCGTCAATTCAAGGCGGTAGATGCTGTAGTCGTTCTGACGATAGGCTCGTTCACGCATGAGTAAACGATAGGATCCGTGTGCCGGCAGCCGATACACGACCTGCGGCTCATAATTGTGGGAGGAACTATGGAGGAGTTCGCGGTTCCGAGGACCAAATAGGGTGAATGCCGGTTGTACACTTCCATCTAACGAGCGAGAACGGCAGGTGATTGTGATCCGCTGGCCTTCTTTGCCGTCGAACTCGAACCAATCGAGATCGGCGGTTTTGCCGAGTTGGCCGTCGATCACGGATGGAATCTGCACTGCCTGCGAATCGTCGCTACGGTCGTTGTCTTCTTGCTCTGCGATCACCGGGTCACGCGAGATTCTGAACCGTCGCGGACCGGCCAATCCCTCCGCTGTAGCTATCCATAGATCGCAATCGCCGACCGCCGCGTCAGCAGAGACTGTGACACGAAATTGGCCCTTCTCGAGATGTTCGGCGGAGATTCCATCTCGAGAAAAATAAAGTACCCCCTGGTTCAGCCCAGTGCCGGTAAGCGTGATTTCAACGCTCTCACCGACCTGGCAACCAAACGGAAAGATGGATTTCAATTCCGGCTCGGCTGACACCGCAGCTTGGCCGCCCAAACGACAGGCCATGATCAACAACATGCCGAGCCATGGAGTGGCTCGCCGACGCGAACGGCGGGTCGACAAGGAGGCAATGGTCGGCATGGTAGGATTCAAAGATCGGGGCAGGGGGGTGGGCAGTGGGCGGTGGGCGGGAGGTTCTATGGGCGGTGGGCGGGAGGTTCTATTCTCGGTGCTCGTGGTGTGAAACGCAAGCGAATCCAGGTAGGGAAGCGTCTGAACACCAATCACCCGACACCGAACACCGACCTGGGTGGACAATAGAGAATTTCCCATGTGCGTGGCACGTGATTGGCCGGTGGACAGGTTGAATTCCAGCCAACCCTCAACCCTAGCCCACGGAGAATCCGTGGAGATCCCGTTAGGATGCGATCTACCGCGCCGCATCCGTCGATTCCATCTGTACGATCCAATCACGGAATAGATGCACAGCGCGGTGATCAACGTCCTCCGACGCCAGTGGCGGCATTTTGCCAAGGTCGCGAGTTCTGATGCGATGTAACAAGACAGAATGATCCGTTTGACCAGGTGAAATCAGTTTTGCGTCGTTGATGCCGAACTTGTTGTGCAACGGTACGACATCGATCACGTTCATCTTGTCCAGCGACGCTGCAAAATCCAGGTTCATCAGCGAATTACCGCCTCCCGCGCCCACGTGACATTGAGCGCAATTGGCGTGTAGATAGGAGCGGGCGCGGGTCGTGAGGTCTTGTTTGATGTCGTACGGGTCGACCAGCCGCGGATACTCGCTTGCCCGTTTTGACAACAGATTAGCAGTGGGCGGAATTCGTTGCTTCTCCGATCCAAGTAGTTTGGCAATTTCCGCGTCGGTCTTTCCATCCTTCTTCCATTCGGCTCTCGCTGCCGCCTTAACGTCGTTGATCCAGTTCATTCGCAATACGCCCAATTGTTCGAACGCATGCAGTTGGTTCACTTTCGTGTCACCGAAGTCATGTTCGACGTTCAATTGGAGTGTCGACAGGCCGAGTACGAAATTTGCCGCTCGGCTATGACAGACCATGCACTCCGCTCGGCTGGGGTACCGCCACTTCTTGTGACGAAGCTCGCCGTCTTCCGTGCTGACTTCGAACACGACATCGGAACCATCGCGACTTACCAACGTCGCATCCGTCTGCTGGCGATTCCATCGATAGGAGTAACCAACCCATTCATCATCTTGTCGGGTTAGGAATCGTGTTTCAATCCAACGGCGGCTGGCCGGATTGCCCTCCTCTATCTCCAGAGCAAACGATTTGACGATGACGGTTGTGTTGGGAAAATTCCAGCTTCGCGACGCCGTGAATTCCAAAGATGGGTCAGCTGCTGGCAAGGCCAAATACCGTTCCTTATAAGCTCCGTCTGACCAGAGTGGCGAATTGACAGTGTAGGGAATCAATCCAGGTTGCATCCGATGATTCTCGACCGCAGCGAACAGTCCACTCTCACTCAGTTTGGTAGGAAATAGAGCGGCCGTTTTATTGGGCGGATTGACTTCCAGCGTGTAGAAACCGCCCTCGTTATTGCCGCGGTGATCAGAAATCAACAACTCACCTTCGCTGTCGGCTGCAAAGGAAGTGATGTGTAGCATCGTATTGGCCAGTTCCTCGTGCCAAACAACCTTCTTCGACTCGACTTTAGCACCCCATATCTTGCCCGTAGAGTGGTCGCCATAAATGTAAACACCGCGCAGTTTTGGGAATCGTTTTCCATAGTAGACGATTCCACCGGTTAACGAACGAGCCTCAGAGTGCGGATGCTCCAATGTAGGTTTCGTCGCGGGATGGGGACCGAGTTTGCGATTCGCATAAAAAGGATGGCTCCCCTCGTAGACGCTCCAGCCGTAATTCGCACCGCGTTCGATTCTGTAGACCTGCTCCCACAGATCCTGACCATTATTGCCGACCCAAACATCGCCCGTCCTTGCGTCGACGCTCATTCGCCAAGGATTTCGCAAACCATAGGCCCACGTTTCTGGGCGCACATTCGCCTGGCCAACGAATGGATTGTCTTTTGGAACCGAATAGCTACGGCCTTCATCGGGATGATCGACGTCGATTCGCAACACTTTCGCCAGCAAGTGGTCGAGGCCCTGTCCAGTTAGGTTGGTATCCGAGTCGGAGGTCCCATCGCCAGACGTGACGTACAACATGCCATCCAATCCGAACGCGATTGCTACACCGTTGTGCCCGTTGGAAGCCCACTTGATGATCTCTCGTTTGCTTTTCAGATCTAATCTGTTGGGGGATGCTAGGTCCACGCGATAGCGTACGATCCGCGACATCTTTTCGGTGTCGTCCTCTTTGCTATTGAGGCCAACGTAGAGGTAGCCGTTTTTTGTGAATAGCGGGTGAAATGCGAGACTGGTCGCGACGGCGTCACCAAACTCAAGTTGTGTGTCAAAGTCTCCACTTTGTGGATCATTCGACGTTCGGCATAGTCGCGACGCACCATACGATTTTTCTTGATCGATAAACCAAAGTCGCCGAGCGCCCGGTTCCGTTGCCACAAAGATCGGAAGGCTGAGTTTGAGGTTTTCCAGCACGCGACGAACGCGATAGGGTGGTGCAGGGTCAGGGGATCCAACCACGCGTGACTTGGTGTTGGACAAGTTGGCCCGAATGTTGGCCAGTTTGTTGCCACTTGGCTGAGAGCTAGCGTATTTCTCTTCCCAGCCGGTAAAACGCAATATTGAGTAGTCTTCAGTCAAGTGAAAATCTGCCACATCCTTCGACGCCAGGGGCGCGCTGGTCGAGAGTTCGGGACCGTCGAATTCACGCGAATAATCGTAACGGCAAAGTGCAAAATGCCATCGCTCGTTTACGTTGGGTCGTCCGCCCGTCTTGACGAAATCACGCCAGGGGATCTTACCTTCCACGACCCAACCATCATCCTTGTCATCTCGTTGATTGAGTGTTCCATTCAATTTCACCTTGGCCTCAATGTGAAACTCGAAGGTCTTGAAATATCGACGCAGATCTTTGTCGCGTTTGGGAATGAAAATGTCGAGAACGGCCCCCTGTGGGCTGATTTCAAATTCGTAATAACCAGTCTTGTCGGCCGCAGGCTTAAAAAACAGCTCGAATACGTCGTTGTTCCAGATATCTCCATCGTGCTCTGTAATGTCGGCGAACAAGTCCGCATCCTGCATTTCTGCCATGAAATACAGATGTTCGCGATCCCACAGCAATCGGGATCTCGTAGTCGTTCGGGCCGGTCGCGACTCTTCACCCAACCAAGGCAGGTAGAAATGATCAATTAATTGGGCCGTTTTCCACGCTTCATCGTCGCCAACGCCGTCGATCTCTATAGGCAACTCCGTGAATCGACATTCGAAATCTGGGCGGGCGTCTTCAGCGATTGCTTGGCACTCGAAGGAGCCGAGTTCCAGTGCTGCCAATAAAATAAAGTGACGCAACAATAGACGAGTCACGTAATTTCTCCGATGGGTGTGGTCACCGACACGAACGGGACCCGATGCCTACGGGCCGACCAGCGGCCATTCAAGTTAACACGCGAACTGCCACACGCCAAATCTCGCGAGCGACACGCCGAATCAACTCAGGATCTCGCGAATCACTCGTCCTCGGCTAACCGGAAGAGGTCTTCCAAGCCGATCGTGAATCTCGGTGTTTGGTGGATGTCCAAGCAAGTCGAACATAGTAGCCGTGACATCATGCGGTCGCACAACTCCACTTACCGGGTACGCGGCGTGTTTGTCCGACGACCCGTGAACCGACCCACCTTGAACGCCACCTCCAGCGAGCGCGACTGAAAAACAGTGACCCCAATGGTCCCGTCCGCCTCGCGCGTTAAATTTCGGTGTTCTGCCAAACTCGCCCATGCAGACGACTAACGTGTCTTGCAACATGTCCCGATCGATCAAATCGCGCAACAAGGCCGAGTATGCCTGGTCTAGCGGTGGAACCAACGCTTCCTTCAATCGGCGAGTTTCGTCGGCATGGCTGTCCCAACACGGTGCCGCCGGTGGTTCGTCAGGGCTGCGGAACCAATTAACCTGAACAACCGACACGCCGGCTTCCAACAGGCGACGTCCCAACAGCACACTTTGTCCGAAGGGATGACTTCCATAACGGTCGCGAGATGCGGCCGGTTCGAGTGCGAGATTACACGCATTGACGGTTGTCTTGCTGCCCAGCAGGTTGAGAGCCTGGTGAGCGATATCGGTATGGGACTTGAACGCGCCGGTGCGATCCATCTCGAAAAGCCGTCGATCGAGATGGTCGAGCAACTTGCGTCGTTCGCCAAATCGCGCATCCGGGACGTCGCGGTGGAGTTGAAACTCCGGCACTTGAAAATCTGCCGATGTCGGTTCGCAACGAAACAGCCAGGGATCAGCCGGAACGCCGAGAAACCCTGAATCCTGTCCTGGCCAGACCGACTGGTCGGTGTTGAAAATGTGGTGCGGTAGGCGGACCGCGGGCGGCATGATGTGCGGTTGCTGTCGACGAAGAAACTGGACGACCGCCGCAAACGTTGGCCAGTCATTCGGTGCGCCCGGATTTGCCCCTTCGCGATTTGTGGGTTGGTGCGGTTGACCGGTTAACATCGCATAGCCACTGGACGAATGCGCATGATCACCAGTCGTCACCGCGCGGAGCAATGCGATGTGCTGCATCAACTTCGAAGTCTCGGGAAGTAATTCGCTAATCTGGATCCCAGGGACGCTGGTTTGAATTGGCTTGTAGGCCCCGCGGATTTCTTCCGCCGCGTCTGGTTTCGGATCCCATGTGGAGTGTTGCGATGGTCCGCCCAACAAGAACAAGAGAATACATCGTTTGATGCGGCCGGGTTGTCCTTTCACCGCCGCGTCAACGACATTGAGAGGCCCGGCAAACACGGAGCCGGTAACTCCGAGCAGTCCTAAACCACCCGTTTGTAGAAACCCACGACGATTTGTGCCGCGATCCTGTGGCACGAATGGGGTGTCGTTGAGTGCCTGCATGGTGTTACCAAAATCGCAAGATGAAACGATCATCATCGCTGGTCAGTGCACTCTTCATTATCGACGTCCGCTCGCAGCGTGCAACATGGAATCTGAGTCTTGACGATGCCCTTTCGCTAGCGAGTGGTTGATTTGAAAAAACTATTCGCCCAGCAAGAAGGCGATCTGTTCTTTGATAAGAACGGTCAAATAGGGGGCTTTCGGTACCGAATTGGCGTCGGAGACCTTGAACTTGGCCGTTTGTTTTTCCAAATCGTCGAATTTCCCTCGCGGCTCAGAGACGAAAAATGTCCACTGGAATTCGGGTCGATGAAGAAGAACGCGTCACCGGCCGCCGTGGTATTGTGCGCCACGGTCGATACTCTGGACTGTTCCTGGAGCAATCGCACCGGAATGCCCTCTACCGGTGTGCCGCTCGGATCCGTGACTCGGACTGCCACGCGAAGGCAGGCCGGAAAGACAACTTCTCCTCTTTCAAACTCACCGCCCGCCGGCAACGCCGATTGATCTCGCATGAGTACATCGCCCCATTCGTCGGCATATGGCGTGCGAAGTTGCAGACGATACCGCGATTCCGCCGGCACGAAAATGGGTTGACGCTCGTTGAGGTTTAGCCAGAAGACCGTGGCGAATTCGAGATTTCGATCCTTGTCGACAGCCTCGCTGGGCTTCACTGCTCAGTGATTTAATTATTTAAAAGGTCTATCCGTCTGCACTGCAAGGACATTATTTAAAGAATTAAAACATTCTTGCATCTTGTTGCGATAGAGTCGTAGAGTTCGCAACCGGCTGCAGTTTGCCTCAGATGAAGGCGTTAAAATAATTCGCGAATAGGCTTGCCGCCATCCACGATGTTCACGGGCCGACCGGTCGAGTCGTCATAGTGAGTATCTAGCGAGATGCCGAGTGCCTGGTAGATGGTAGCCAGCACGTCGAGCGGCGTCGTGAGCCGTTCGCGCACGCCGCCACCAAACTTCTCGCTAGCCCCAACAATGCGGCCGCCCTGAATACCGCCGCCCGCTAACATCACTGTAAAACAGTCGGACCAGTGATCACGTCCAGCGTGACCGTTGATTCGCGGAGTGCGACCAAACTCGCCGGCGCAATAAATAACAACGTTGTCGAGCATTCCGCGTTGTTCAAGGTCCTCCACGAGAGCCCAGATCGCCCGGTCCAATGGTGGAAGGTGTTCTTCCAGTCCTTTCTCGATTTCGTTGTGATGATCCCAATATCCTGTGTTCACAGTGACGCATCGCGTGCCAGCTTGCACCAGTCGGCGGGCCAACAATGCGCTTTGGCCATACTGGTGTCGACCATACTTGTCTCTCAACACCGGGTCTTCACTGGAGATATCAAACGCGTCGCGCACCTGATCACCGGCAACCATCTCGAGGGCTTGAGCTTTGAAAACATCGAGTCCCTCCATGACACCGCTACTGTCGATATCGCGGCGAATGGTGTCGAACTTTGCCAGCAGTTTGCGACGCGAGTTGACACTGGTTAGTTTTAGATCACCTGGCAGCGATAAGTTGGGAACATGAAAGTCCTTCTTATTGGGATCGGCACCAACTTCAAACGGGTTGTATGCCTTACCCAAGTAGTGTGCCCGTTGGTATCCGAAGGCCTCTGCTTTCGGCACGGCTACATAGGCGGGAATTTGCGATTGACGTGGGCCCAACGATCGAGAAATAACCGAACCAAATGACGGATTCTGTTGTTGGATACGGGCAAGTGTCGGACCGAAATGTCCGGTTTGCATCCAGTGGGCTGACGGTGCGTGAATCCCGTTCTCGTGGTGTACTGACCGCACCAACGACAGGTGGTTCATCACTTTGGCCTGCAACGAAAAACGTTCGCCGACCACAATGCCTGGCACATTGGTTGCGATCGGCAAGTACATTCCGCGGTACTCGGCCGGCGCAGCCGGCTTCATGTCGTATGTATCCTGTTGGCTCATGCCACCGTGTGTCCAGAACACAATGATTGACTTGCCCCCGACAGGCTGGTTCGTCACCGCCGCTCTCGACTCGAACCTCAATAAATCGCACAGACCCAAGCCAAGCAAAGGCGCGCCGATTTGGAGGAAATTCCGGCGTGTAACGCCGTCACAGTTCGTGTAGGAATTGCCGGTAAGTCGTAACATTTTTGGTGTAGCAAGGAACGCACAAGTCGTTCATTGCTAAAACGGGGTCAGTGATTGAACATGAACTCATTCGTTGCCAACAACGACCACAGTAGCGATCGATATGCGCTAGCTGCATCGTCCTCAGATTCCACGAAAGAAACTGCGGTGTCGGATTCTTGCCGGCTCGGCAGACGGCCAAAAAATCGTAAGAATATATCCTTGGAATTTTCGACGGTTGATCGTTTGTTTGACGCCAGCTGCGCAGCGTAGCCATTCTTCGCGGTCAGTTTGCGTTGAATCTCTTTCGAGTTGATCAGTGTAAGTGCTTGCGATAGGCCAGGTGCGTCGCTTCGCTCACATTCACACGCCGAGGTTCGCGGAGGTCGTCCGAAAACGTCAAGGAATCCAGAGGCGACGTTCTCGTCGGGCAATTCAATTGCACGCGTACCGGTTGGAAAAGTACCGCCGCCTCCAGCAAACGGCGTGGGGACTTCGAGAACCTGGCTGATTCCATCGAGCAACACTTCGGCAGATAATCGACGCGGATAGAAACGGGCAAAGGTCTGGTGGTCATCTCGATTTCGATCATTGGGCGCCGCTTCAAGCCCGTACGAGTACGACGCACAAATGACCCGGATGAGTCGTTTTACATCGTAACCATTTTCAGAAAAGTCTTTGGCCAACGCGTCCAATAAATCGGGATTTGTTGGCGGGTTCGTGCTGCGTGCGTCGTCGATAGGATGAATGATGCCACGTCCATGAAAATGGGCCCACATACGGTTAGCCATCGTGCGGGCAAAGAAGGGATTGTCGACGGCGGTCATCCATTGCGAAAAACTATGACGGGGGTCGTCATAACGATTCAGCTTGAGTTGTGGACCGCCCAAAGCCTTGGGCGCCATCACGTGCCCGCTTCGTGGGTGAAAAACCACGGCAGCATCTTTAACGTAGATGATCTCGTTTGTCGGCACTTCGGCATCTGCGAACCCGCCCTTGCGGCCAACTCGTGAAAACACGGCGGACAACCCGTAGTAGTCCGCTTGACTCCAACGCTCAAACGGATGGTGATGGCATTGTGCGCACTGAACACGCACGCCAAGAAATGCTTGCGCCACCGATTCGACGTAATTCTGTTGAGTTCGTACTTGACGATACCAGATGGTTGGCGGGTTCTCGTTTTGGCTGCCGCTGGCCGTGATGATCTCGCTGACGAACTGGTCGTAGGGTTTGTTCGCCGCGATCGAATCACGAATCCACCTGGCGAACAGCGTAGTCCCCGGCCGCTGTTTGCTCGTCGAGTAACCCGACCCGCGATTCTGCAAAATTTCAGCCCATTTGAGGGCGAAGTAACTTGCGTATTCCGGTTTTTCCAATAGGCGGTCGATCAGACGGGCTCGTTTGTCGGTCCCGGTGTCAGCGACGTACGCTTCAACTTCCTGACGGGTTGGCAGCGTACCACAAATATCGATGGTCGCTCGACGGACAAATGTCGCGTCGTCGGCCGTTGCGGACGGTGCGATGACGAGACGCTTCCACTGTTGAAAAAGTAACTGATCGAAACTTGAATCGAGCTCCCGCTCCAATTGTTCGAGCTGCGACAGCACGAGGGTTTGCTGTTTTTCGTCACCTGTCTGCGGCACGGCTGCGTGAAACGTCGCAACTTTGCCGCCGAAACGTACCATTACGGCGAACAGCCCCGTCTGTTCGTTTGTTTCGATAAGACCATTTTGCCCAACTTCGGCGATATTGGGTTCGTTGGATTCGTAGACGGCTTGTCGAGTTACATCTCGAGAAACACCATTTGAAAAGTGTGCGGTAACATGCAATTGTTGATTTGATCCGGGAGTGAGCACGAGTTCATTGGGGGCAAGGTCGATCCGGATAATTTGTGGGTCACTCGCCCGTGGTGGGGCGACTCCGTTTGTGATCCAATTTCGCAGCATGCGGTAATCTTCACTGTCGCGTTCCAATCGACGACCACCTCCGTGTGGCGTTCGCGCGGTCGCTTTCATTAGTAGCAGACTCTGGTCGGGAAAAGCGGGAGACAGCCGTCGACCACGGGCCTCGTGCGCGATCGCGCGAAAATCCAATTCGGGCTCGAAGCCGAGCAGTGATAACTTAAACCCGTTCTGCCCGGTGGCCTTGCCGTGACATGCACCGCTGTTGCAACCGAGTTTCGTCAATATGGGCACAACGTCCGATGCAAAGTAGATCGGTCCCTCTTCACTCGCGGTGGCAACGGCGCTCCATCCGGTGGCGATAGCCAACAGTGTGTAGCCGAGCCGTTGAGTCAACAAGTCGTTCAATGCCCTGATTATTCGTAGCTGAATTCGGGAAGTTCAAGACAATATGCCAACAACAAGAGGACGTCAGTTTACCAAGTTTCGAGTTGGTTACAAAACTCAATCGGAACGAGTTTGGACCTAATTCACTACTTCTAGATTGAGAAAACAACTTCCATGGAACACAGGTTCGTCTTCTAGTACGCCGACAGCATAGAGCCGAAGAAAGGGCTGCTGACCGAGCGGGGCGTCCTCGTTGGCGATGATTTGAATCGTTCCACTGTCCGTTTGGCCGACAAATGTTGCACCTCGCCCTCGCAACCCGACGACTCTTGTGACCTTGCCCGGCATGGCGAGTTCGGTGTGGATCTTATTGATGAATCCGTTGATTCGGCGAGCGGTGTAGTTGACGGTTACCACCTCGCCTCGTTTAATCCGCCGCGGGGCGTAGGGATCGATGTCAATCTGAAATGCTGCCGGGTGCACGTCGAAGCTGACGACATTGCTGAATAAGGTTACGGTTTCGACCTTCTTGTCAGGATTGAGAGTCGTCGTTTCAGCTCGCACGGCTAGGCTGTACTTCCCAATTGGCAAACTGGGCGGCAAATAAAAGCTGATGTAGCCGTCGTCTTCACCTTCCGGGACCAATGCCGTCTGATTTGCGATCAGCTCGGGTAGGCCGACACCGATCAATTTGACCGCCGGATGATGGCCCGGGTCACGGCGGTCGACGTGTATCGCCACGTCGAGAATTCCTCCCGGAGAATGTCGGATCTCAAGATCGCCGTACAGATGGTGTTTCCGCGTTTGGTGTCCGTTCGCGGTAATACGCACCGCGGCGTCGCCAGCAATTGATAAGGGGATATGAGACGTGAGTCGGGCCCAGCCATTTGGCTGCCCTGTGCGAACGACCACTCCACCTCGAGCCATTCGACGTTCAATCGTCTCCGTCGATCCCCTCAGTCGCAATTCACCAACGAACGGTTCGGCATTTCGTTCCGCCGACACGACCAGTACCGTCCGGTCTACACCTGGGCCGATCCAAGCATCGGGACATTCGACACCTCTCGGCAGGTCTTCGGCAGAAACGCGAATTGCATCGACTAGACCTCTGCGACGAAATGCGATCACGTCGAGGATCGATCGGCCTCCGCAACCGACATTGAGTCCTGCTGGATCGTTGCTGCGAGGAACGACAGCCAAGCTAAAGTCCGGCTCCTCCCGTCGGATGCTGAGTCGATAGACGCGTCGAGGGTCGGCACGTCGTCCACCGATTAGATTGCGGACAACAACCAAATAGCGGCCGTCAGCTGGCACTACCCACCTGCCGACCGGGTCTAGATGAGCTGATGGAAAGGTCTTTCCGCCAATATTCTTAGTTTGATCGGCGAGCTTTAGTAATTCTTTGTTCGCCGTTCCGTCGAGTACTCGAATGTCGAGATCCATCGGCGAGGCAATGCGCTGTGCGAATCCTTCGAAGTGCAGCACCTCTCCTCGGTGTGCTTCGATTGCGAACCAATCTTGCTCGTCTCCAGCCACAAGCCGTCCGCTGACTTCACACGGATAGATGAGGTGTTGTGCCGACTTGGGCGAGTGGTTATCCGTTGCCTCGGTTGCCACCGGAACATCGGTCATACCGATCAAAACAGGCGCATGACTGCCGGGAAGGTAATACGGAAAAACCTCGATGACTGTCTGCGCCGGTTGTAACCGGGCGGGCAATGGCCACGTTGGCGCGAGACTGGAAGGAAGATCCACGTCGATGCGATCCAGTGTTCCAGGCAGTCCATTGAATGGTGACGTCAGATTCCACCCGTACAGGGAAACTCTTGCCGTCTTTCCACGCTCGACAACGGCGGGAAACGAAAAAGCAACTCGGGGGCCACTGTCAATGTCAAGTCGGTAATAATGCTCGGCACCGCTTGAGTAGATCAGATCGTACAACTTGACGACATAAGTTCCCTCTATTGGCACGAGGAAATCGATCAGGGGATCGGTGCCGAAGTAACCTCGATTGGATGCCAATTGACGTCCCTTAGCATCGAGGATCTCCAACATAGGTCGCAACTTCGAGTCAATCCGTTCCGCCCAACACTCCACGACAACACGTTCTCCCTGCTTGGCGTCGAACTGATAGTAGTCTTCATCGCCGTTTTTCTCGATGCGCCCGTTGATTGTCGTGTTTAAGGGCATCGACTGCGCCGTCTTACTCGTCTCAACTTCGAGTTGTTCCGGACGGTTGCCGATCAAGAATGGGCGCGGCGAACTTATACCCGATCGGCATACAGCTCGAACATCGTAGAAACCCAAAGGCGTCTCTTTTGGTACCGAGATCGTAAACCGATTCTTGTTATCATTGTGCTGTTGAATTCGGATTCCCGGTATGCGGCAATGAAGTGCAGTGAGTCCTTCCAACCCGCTCCCGGAAATCTCGACCTCAATCGACTCACCTGCTTGACCGCCTGGCGGAAAGAGGGTGTTGAGTATCGGATTCGGGACAGCAGCCCAGCAAGTCCCAACATGCGCCATCAGGCAGTTTGCCCACACCGCGACGATCAACAGCCGAAAACTCCGATTGCCTCGGGTCATCAGACGTTCTCTTTTTCGGGTGGGAAAAAATCAAAATCGATGCGGTAACAGTATAAACGGCGTGTCGTCGCGCTGCAGCATTGTTGTGCCAACTTTGAGCTGGATAGCCGCTATGAGGTCATTCGGGTGAGCGATCGTTTTGTTCATGGTATCTTGGTGGGAACCCGGTTTCGACAGCCGGAGCTGACCTGCGGCGTATTCCAAGTCAAGAATCTAGAAAGGTGTGACGTGAGCAGCGACTACGAAAAAGGCTACGCCCAATTTTCACGCATGGTGGGGGAGGAGAATATCGAGCAGTTAACCGCCCGTTTTAGGGCGGTCTGTCCCGACTTCGAGACGGAAGTTGTCTCTGTTGTCGGTGGTAGGATTTGGACGCGGGGTGGAATTGACTTGAAGACTCGCTCGCTCTGTAGTATCTGTGTCCTTGCTGCACTGGGCCGAAACAATGCTCTAAAACTCAATTTGCAAATGGCTCTACGAAACGGAGCCAGCGTGGAAGAAATCTGTGAGGCAATTTTTCAGGTGGCTGCATACGCGGGCTTTGCTGCGGCCTGGGACGCCTTGGAGATACTGAACGAAGTACTCGACAACGACCCGGAGCATTGAATCGACTGTGTAAATAATGTGAGCCGAACTCGCTAGCGTCGGGTGATGAACGAGGAAATTGAATCATGTCTGTTTGCTTGGTCCGGCGGTCGACAGCCCACCTCTCAATCTCCAACGTAGCGTCGTTGTTGATCTGTTCGCTACTTTGCATGTTGCCGATGGCGAGTCCGGTACGGGCAGGAGAAAACGGAGTCGCATTCAAAGACAAGACGGCCGAACTTGGTTTGGAGATTCCAAATGCGGCCGCCTGTTGGGCGGACTTCGATAACGATGGTTGGGTTGACCTCTGTGTCTCCGGCGGAGTGTGGAAAAACAACCGAGGAAAGAACTTCACGAAGGTGTTTAATATCGGGAGTTCGGTGGCCGCTGACTTCGATAACGATGGTTTGATAGATTTATTTTCCTGGTCGAACTTGAGTTTGCTCCGCAACCTTGGCGAGTGCAAGTTCTCCAAATTTGATTTGCCTAATCTGCCGAAGTGCGTCTCGCGCGGCGCCTGTTGGGGTGACTTTAACGGCGATGGCTTTGTTGATCTCTTTGTTGGCGGCTACGAAGATTCGAATGCCGGCATAACCTGGCCGTACCTCATTCTGATCAACGAGAGAGGCAAGGAGTTTAAGGTCTCACAAACTGAGGCGAAGCACAGAGCCCGCGGTGTCACCGCCTGTGATTTCGATCAGGATGGTGACCTCGATGTTTACGTCTCTAATTATCGACTTCAACCAAATCTCTTATGGCTTAATGACGGCACAGGCCGATTTGAAGACGTGGCGGCAGACCGCGGTGCGATGGCAACCTCGCCCGGTTTTGGCGGCGGCCACTCCATTGGCGCTGCGTGGGGAGATTTTGACAATGACGGCCTCATTGATCTCTTCGCCGGCAATTTTGCCCACGTCGACGGTCGTGGAGACCAGCCAAAGTCTCGGTTCCTGAAGAATCTCGGAGCCGGAAATGGCTACAAGTTGCAGGACTTGGGGACATGCGGCGTGCATTATCAAGAGTCGTATGCCACACCGAGCGTTGGTGACTACGACAACGATGGAAACCTCGACCTCTTTTTCACGACTGTTTACGGTACAGCATCATTCGGGAGGAAGAACAACGCTGTGCTCTTTCGCAACGATGGAAAGTTCGCGGTGACGAATGTCACTAGCTCAGTGCAATTGCCAAATCTCCCACCAACCTACCAGGCAGCGTGGGCTGATTACGACAATGACGGCGATTTGGATCTCTTGTCTGCGGGAAGACTGTTCGAGAATCAAGGCAATGAAAATGGTTGGCTCGAGGTCCATCTTCAGGGTGACGGCATTGTCGTCAATCGGTCAGCCATCGGGGCTCAGGTGCGAATCCAATTGGAAAATAAGATCCTGACGCGTCACGTCGAAGCTGGTACCGGCGAAGGAAATCAGAACGAGCTGGTCTTGCATTTTGGGCTCGGCGCCGCCAAGGGTCCCGTAGATCTCGATCTCTTCTGGCCGAACGCGACTCCCCAAACGGTTAGCAAGGTTAGCATTAATCAACGTGTCACCGTTCGCTTCGGTGATTCGACTGATCGGGATGAGGATTTGAGCCGTAGGCGCTAGCCTCGGGTGTTGCAAATTCACACCGCGGATCCAATAGCACCCGACGCTAGCGCGTTCGGCTCG
>DUDC01000228.1:3686-16290 GCA_012959465.1 Planctomycetaceae bacterium | reverse complement strand
GCATGATGCCCGTAGTGGAGAGCGCAGTGCAGGACGCAGCGGCTCACATCACAACGCATCCACCGCCTCACTCGAAGCCAGCCCGCGTTTTGATTTCGGCGTCAGCCCGAACTGCAGCAGGCTGCGGAATTGACGATCTCATCGCTCAGAACGGCGTCGCAGTAGTTGCCGATGCACACGGCATGGTTGCGGGGTGACATACAGGTGATGTAGACTCAGGGTGTTGCTTTCGCTTGTCCGTATCGCGGATTGTGGCGAATGGCACTGGTTTTCAATGGTGATGCAGTTGAGTGACATCGAACCTTGAATCCCATTAAGCTGACCGAGACTCGTGACCGAGACTTGTGAACAGACTCTTACCGTGTACTGGGGCGTTCAATGAATACTGGAACCGCGTGTCTCCTTGGCGCATCCATCGTCGTTGCATCAGTAATCTCGACCTTAGGGAAGGGCGCGCCGTCGGGGGACCAAAATGGAGCTGACGCCCAACATGTTCCCAGCGAGTTTGAAGCGATACAGGTGGATTTTGAGGGTATTACCGGAACACGTGAAACTGTGACCTCAGATTCCGGTTTTCATGTGACGCTCACAGATCGATTTGCCATTATTAAAGGCGACGGGCACGGTGGCCCTTACACGTACTGGATCCCCCGGCAGAGGCTGATCCAGATCCTGGACGTCGAACGGACACGCAGTCAGGCAGGTATGCAGCCTCCCGAGGATATACAGATCCCCCCGCCAGGTCGAAACGGGGCCAGTTCTTGAGCGACCACCTCTAGAGAGGTTTCCTCGGGGCGTGACCCAGTGAGAGCGATCAGCCTGAGTCCACCCCGTAGGGCCAAAAAACTCCGCCGACCGTTAAATGCAGGAGATTCTTGCACTTCCGAAATCTGAAACATCGCAATCTCAGCCGGTTGGAATCCTCGAGCGACGTCGTCCTCGTTTTGCTCAAGATACACTAGTCGGTGAAGGAATCACAACCTATCGATTCCATCTCTAAGCGACTTGATCGCCGCATTGATTCGCCGTACCGGGTTGAGCTATTGCCAAAACTCAACAAGTCGTGTTTTATCCCGATGGTACTTTGTTGGCAGTTGCTGGTTGCCAACCGGTGAAGAGACCAGTTTGGAGAACGGGTTGGCCGAAATGATCTCGTGATCCAGGGCCTGTGCGAAAAAGTGTTTCGCGAAACCACAGTGTTTGCGAACGGTGGCATCAGCCAGCCCGGCAGCGATAAACGTGAGTCGCCAATCCGTGGCATCACCTCGCGTGATTTCGTCCGTCGGTCGATTGGCACCGAAGTTCTCGACGAGTTTCTGTTTTGTTTGTCGCCAGATTCGTTGCGTGTGCGGGGACACACCGGTCGTCCGCCGGGCAGCCCTACGAACATGGCATGGACAACCTGACCGAATCGCTCTGGACGCGGTGATTGAAGCTGCCAACGGCGTGCTTTCAGTTTTTGGTCCACATCGAAATCGCCTCAACACGCGCATCGATGCCTGGCCAAACAAAAAGTGCTTTTGCCGATACAGCTGGTAACTCGCGTCCGCTACAATATGTGGCAGTCCAGTTCGTTCCGAACCCATCACTGCGTTGTGTGTCATGAAAAGAGACGAGACAGTCAGTTATCTTGCAAATCTCTACTCGATTGTTGATGCGGACGGCGTTGTTGACCGCGTCGAACAACGCGTATTCGAAGAAATCGCTCAAGAAATTGGCGCGGGATACTTCGAGCGAAAACAGGCCGTGGACAAATCGGAATCAGATGAACTGCCCGCGGCTCTTGAGCTGAGGTGGTCGGATCAAATTCGTAATCTGGAAGATATGCTCTTCGTGGCCTACTGCGACGGCACCCTCGAACCCACCGAGAAGCAGGCGATCATCAGCTACGCGAATTTCCTCAACATCAGCCAGGATCAGTTGAGTGTAATCAAGGCAGACGCAAATCGTCGATACACCGAATACAGCAACTGAGCCTGGATTGCACTGGGAATCGTTCCCGGGCTGAATTCCCGCTGGCGGCAACTGCCCGTATGGCCTGATGACGGTTATCGGCCTCTCCTTGTGCTTCCCCGTGCTTCGATTCCTGACGCTGTGCTCCCCCGTTACGAGCTTCGATAATCTTGAGTTGGATGCCGGTGATCAGGCCGCCCTTTGTAAAACAGATACATCATAGAAAGAGCCATAATCTCTGATGCTTTTCAAAACTCGGATCAAGAATTGGGACATCACGACTACCGGTTTGATCTGGAATTGGATGTCGGCATAAGACCTGAACCCGAATCGGTGTATTCGGAAACGCAAGGCACGATCCATTGGAATGGAGGTTCCACGAGTGCGGAGGGTGGGACATGGACCGACACGTTTCAAGACGGCACGATCCGCAAGACAAGTTGTCACATTATTTCCTCCGCCGAAGGTTGTGCCAGATTGGTGGAATCGCACATGGCAGCACTGAAGGGCGAAAAGGTAGACATTCAGGCCATGACTGTTATGTTCTTTTTTACCAACGAGATCATCCGCAAAGGGGTTCGGCCGAAAAAGGAGGAGGAACGCGTAAAGGTGTACCTAACAGTCGGCCGTAATGAGACCACCTTCGACGTCCGCTGACGTCTCCGTATTTCTTGATACGCTTTACCTCTTGCCGATTTGTCGCGTGTATTGAAAACCCGAGGCTAGCGCCTTCGGCTCAGGACACGCAACCTGCACACGCCGCAGCGCTCTGTGCATCAGACGCGGTGATGCAGTGCAGTTCGGTCGACAGCAGAGCGCTGAGTTGCTCTTTCGGCGGCAGTTCGAGGAACACTTGGTCGTCGGTAACCCTGACGGGAAAGACCTTCACGGAGAGGTCCTCGCCGGAAAGGCACGCGCCGGTTTTCAGTGAAAACGGTTTCTTGTGCAGCGGACACGCCACCTTCGGCTCGCCGCCCGCGGTGCCGATGATACCTCGCGACAGGACGAAGGAGTTTTTGTGCGGACACATGTTTTGGCAGGCGTACCACTCGCCGCGGCTGGAAAAATTGTAAACAGCGATTTGCACGTCGCCGTATTTGATCGTCGCTCCCCCGTCTTTGGGAAAGTCGGAAACTGTGCCGACCGGCACCCATTTTCTACTGAGGTCTTTGGCCGGAAGCCGGTGGCTCTTGCCGTCGGACTCTCCGTTGCCATTTGTGCTCTCGTAGCCGGGCATCTTGATTTGAACCAGGGGAACGCCATCCCTCGGCCAGTCTGCCGGACGTTTTTGACCGCGCTCGTCGACGAATTCGATGGTCGGTTCGGTTTCGTCGGTGTTGACGAATTGCCGGAAGAGTTTCCGTTTTTCCGGATCGTTGACCACTTCTTTCCATTCGCATTTGTAAGTATCGACCAGGTCTTGCATCCGCCGTTCGAGTTCATCGCAGATGCCTAGTTTGTCGTTGATCACGACCTCTTTCAGATAGTGGATGCCTCCCTCGAGTTTTTCCATCCACACTGCGGTGCGAGTGAGTTTGTCGGCGGTGAAAATATAGTACATCAAGACACGGTCGATGTAGCGGATGGCGGTTTCTTCGTCGATGTCGATGGCCAGCAAATCGCCGTGCCGCGGCTTTGCGCCGCCGTTGCCGCAAACGTACAAGTTGTATCCGTTTTCCGTGGCGACTAAACCGAAGTCTTTGCACTGAGCTTCCGCACATTCTCGCACACAACCGCTAACCGCGAATTTCACTTTGTGCGGAGCACGAATGCCCCGGTAGCGTTCTTCCACCTGGATCGCAAAACCGACACTGTCTTGCACGCCGTATCGGCACCAAGTGGAACCGACGCAGCTTTTCACTGTCCGCACTGCTTTGCCATAAGCGTGGCCGCTTTCAAAACCGGCCTCAATCAACTCCTCCCAAATGTTGGGCAGTTGATGCAATTGAGCGCCGAACAGATCGATTCGCTGCCCGCCGGTGATCTTGGTATAGAGCCCGTATTTCTTGGCAACTCGGCCGAGCACGATCAGTTTGGACGGCGTGATTTCGCCGCCTGGTACGCGGGGAATGACGCTGAACAAACCGCCGCGTTGCATGTTGGCCAGAAAGCGGTCGTTGGTGTCTTGCAGTGTTTGATGTTGTGGGTCAGCGACGCATGCGTTCCACAACGAAGCCAGAATCGAAGTGACGACCGGTTTGCAGATTTCGCAGCCGTTGCCGGAGCCGTGAGCGGCGAGCAATTCGTCGAATGTTAGGATCTTATTGATCATAACGATCTCGAACAAATCCTGCCGCGAGTAGGCAAAATGTTCGCACATGTGGTTGTTTAGTTCGACGCCTGCTTTTTTCATTTCCGCGTTAAAGATATCTGTCACTAGTGGCAGGCAACCGCCGCAACCGGTTCCGGCACTCGTGCAGGATTTAACGTCGCCCAGTGAAGTTAAACTCTGTTCTTCAATCGTCGCGCAAATCTCGCCTTTGCTGACGTTGTTACATGAACATACTTGAGCATCGTCGCTCATCGCGCCTGCTCCGCCCAAAGCCGCAGTCACTCCGCCACCACTACCACCGACCAAATCGCCCGGAGTACACGGCAGATCCTCGTCACTCTTAGCCAGCACCGACAGGGTGCCATAATCCGACGCATCGCCGACCAACACACCGCCAAGCAATCGCTTTCCCGTATGATCAAACAACAGTTTCTTGTAAACGCCGCTGAAGGGATCTTCGTACGTCAGCGGTCGGGCGCGGCCCGGTCCGGCTTCGTGATCGCCGAAGTTGGCAACGTCGACGCCCATCAGCTTCAGTTTCGTCGAGAGATCCGTGCCAGTGAAATTGTCATTGCCGCCGGTCAGATTCCCCGCGACCGTCTCGGCCATCTCGTACCCCGGCGCAACCAAGCCGTAGATCATCCCGCCGTGCAACGCGACTTCGCCCACCGCGTAAATGTTCGGGTCGGACGTTTGCAGATGATCGTTCACCATCACTCCGCCCCGCTCACCAACGTCGATGCCGCATTCTCGCGCCAGTTCGTCCCGCGGTCGAATTCCAGCGGAAACGATAATCATGTCCACATCCAACGATTCGCCATCGGCAAACACCATGCCTTCAACGCTTGTCTTGCCGGCCACTTCACTGGTCGCTTTGTTCAAGTGAACTTTGACGCCGAGTGCTTCGATCTTGCTGACCAGGATCTTTGAACCTACATCATCAATCTGCCGCGGCATCAAACGCGGAGCGAACTCGATCACGTGCGTCTCCAGTCCGAGATCGTACGCCGCTTGCGCCGCTTCCAAGCCGAGCAAGCCGCCGCCGATCACCGCGCATCGTTTCGACTGCTTCCCGTACTGAATAATCTTTTCTAGATCTGCGATCGTGCGATAAACAAATACGCCGGGTTTGTGAATGCCATCCACCGGCGGCACGAATGGATACGAACCGGTGGCGAGCACGAGGTGATCATAGGCGACCGTCAAACCATTGTCCGACGTAACAACCCGCCCGGTTCGATCGATACCATTTGCCCGGTCACCGATGTGAATCTCGATACCATGTTCCTGATACCAATCGAGCCGAGCGATCATCAGCTTTTCGGCATCGCGATGGGCAAAGAACGATGTGAGGCCGACGCGATCATACGCGGCTCGTGGTTCTTCGCAAAAAGTGACAATGCGGTATCGCTTGGCCTGGTCGAAAGCGATCAACTTCTCGACGAAGCGGTGGCCCACCATGCCGTTGCCGATGACGATAATGTTCTTCTTTTCAGATTCAGTCATCCACTGCTTCCTTAAACGTCGTCCCAAGACTCGACACAACGCACCCGCACGGCGCAATCCTTATACGAGGGTTGCTTCGAGTAGGGATCGAAGTGGGCGAGGGTGAGTTTGTTGGTGGCGTCGTAGTGCATGGGAATAAACACCTGTCCCGGCTGAACAGTTGGCGTTACGAACGCCTTTGCACGAAGGCGTCCACGCTGCGATTCGACGATGACATCTTGGCTGGACCGAATGCCCTCGACGCGGGCGTCCTGCGGGTTGATCTCGACGTAGATCTGTCGCGGTCCGAGCTGCTGTAGAACGGCTGATTTGGCCGTGCGAGTTTGTGTGTGCCATTGCGCAGCGGTGCCGCGACCCGTAAGCAAGAGATAGGGATAGTGGCTGTTGGGCGATTCGGGCATTTCACGCGGCAGCTCGAAGAGGAACTTGGCTCGACCGTCCGCATGAAAAAATTGGCCGTCTTCGAAGAGGCGGCGATGGTTTTCCAAGTTCCCTTCACGCGGGGTGTGGTGGTCAGTTTCGGCGAATGGCCACTGGATCCCACCTCGTGCCTCAATCATTTGGTAATCACGGATGCCGGTGATGTCACATGGCTGGCCGCGGGAAATCTGCTTCAGCTTTTGAAAGACGGCTTCCGGGTCGCTCCAATCGGCGAACATCTTGCCGCAGCCCCAGTGTTCGGCGATCAGCCGAAAAATGGAAAAATCGGCCAATGCCTGTCCCGGCGCCTGAGCGATCTTTTTGATCAGCCCGATGCGGCGTTCGGAATTGATGAACGTGCCATCCTTCTCGCCCCAACCCGCGGCCGGTAAGAAGAGGTCAGCGCGGCGCACCGTCTCGGTCGTCGAATACATGTCTTGAACAACAAGAAAATCCAGACGGTCAAGAATGTCGTGGCAAGTGTTTTGATTGATCCAGGAGTGAGCCGTATTTGTTCCGATGATCCACAGGCCCTTGATCTTGTCGCGCAGAATGCCTTCGATGATCTCGTTGTACGACCAGCTTGGACGATCGGGAATACAACTTGCGTCGATACTCAGGATGTCAGCGACGTTCCGCCGATCTTTCGCATTTGCGAAATCGCGTCCGCCCAGCAAGTTCGTCGTGTTGCTGAACAGCCGTGACCCCATCGCGTTGCACTGACCGGTGATGGAATTTGCACCCGTTCCGGGCCGGCCGATGTTTCCAGTCATCAGCGCGAGATTGATGATGGCCTGGGCAGTGCGGACGCCTTCGTAGCTCTGATTGACGCCCATCGTCCACCAGAACGAAACGCGGCGGCCCTCGTGGATGGTCGTGGCCACTTTGTACAATTGCTTGACGTCGACACCGCTGACCGAGGCCACGTGGTCCGGCGCGAATTCAGCGACATGCCCGCGAAACTCGTTGAATCCGGACGTGTGAGATTCGATGTACTGGCGGTCGATCCAGTCTTCGCGAATAAGGATGTTCGCCAGACCATAGAGCAACGCCAGATCGGACTTCGGCCGCAGAGCGAGATGCTGAGTTGCCGCCATCGCAGTCTCGGTTCGTCGCGGATCGACGACGATGATCTCCGGTCCGTGCGGATTGTTGAGCACGCGCTGCCACATGATCGGATGGGCGATGCAGAGATTTGACCCGACCAACACAATCACGTCGGACTCTTCAAAGTCCTGATAGGTGTATGGAGGAGCGTCGAACCCAAACGCTTGCTTGTAGGCGACGACCGACGTGGCCATACATTGGCGAGTGTTGCCGTCGCCATCGACCATGCCCATACCGAACTTGGTCAGCGCGCCGAGCAGTGCCATCTCTTCCGTTGTTATCTGACCCGTGCTGAGGAAGGCAATCGACTCCATACCATGGAGGGCCTGAATCTTCTGAAAGCGTCGGCAGAACGTTTCCATCGCCTCATGCCAACCGACAGGCCTCAGCTTCCCTCGCCCGTCGCGCAGAAGTGGTGTTGTGCCGCGATCGGCAGAATCGAGTACCGATAGCGCTTCCCAACCTTTGGGACAAGCCATGCCGAGGTTCACCGGATAGTCGACCGACGGCGTGAGGTTGACCGCTTTGCCACAACGTAGATGAATGTTCAAACTGCAACCGGTCGAGCAAAAGCCGCACACCATCTGGGTCATGGCGTCGGGTTGCAATGCGGCGGGAACTTGTCCCAGGCCGAACTTGCCTGGCTTGAGAACTAATTCCTGCGTCAGCGGCCCATCAGTAGCTCGCCACGATATAGTAGTGCCTCGGCGCGACAAGCTCGATTGTTCGCGAGAGTTGGTGCTCATGACGCCGGAACTCCTGGCATCTTGGGAGCCACGGAAGCTGCGAAGAACAAGTACCTTTCATGCAGCTCGCCGATCATCAGCAGGACAAGCATCAGTAGCGTCATTCCGCCGACAAACAAAGGATGGTAAGAGTCGGCAACGTTTCCTTTGCCGGCCAACATGAGTGGCAAGACGATGCCACCGACGACGCCGAAGAAAAATCGCCGCAGAGTGGTCATACCCAACTCCACCGTCATTAACAGTGCGCCGCGTTTCTGCGGCGTGTGTTGTCGACCTTTGAGATACAGGAAAGCACTCAGCTCCAACAACAGCTTCGCAAATGCGACCAGCAGCAGCACTTGACACAACGCCCGTCCGTATTCAGTCATGACAAAGTGCACGGTCAACTCGCTTGTCGTGGCAGCTCCCACCAGCAAGATGAGCAACGTGGTTGGTATGCCGAGCGTGAGGGCCGTCAACAGAAACTTGGCGCTGGTTGCGGGGAACTGCCAGCACGGTCGGCGGGTGGCGACGTAGACCATGATCGAACAACAAACAGCTGATAAACCAGTCGCAGACGCACCCATGCCCAGGCCTGCCTGCCAGCCTTGAGAAATCGATAGGCCGAAAAAGTCAAGCAGAGCACAACCCACGTATGCCGTGGAAGCGGCTGCGAAAACGCCAAAAGCGAGTATCTCGCGACTCAGCCAGGACGTCCGCAAACCGAGCAAGGCTCGAAACGCATACAACGGACGACCCAAGTGAAACACGGACGCAGCTAGTCCTAACAATCCCAGGAAAAGCGCTGCGCCCAGGTGCAACGGGCGGACCGATGCAGCAACGTCCTCAAGAAACAACGAAAAGTAGGAGTACATCATCTGCTCGACAAGGAACGCTCCCACCGACATCTGGGTCAACACCAGCATGAAGACAAGCGGTAGGTGGCCCTGCGCCTGCTGGACCGCGAAGTAATCGGCTGGCAGCGCGTTGCGAGGAAGCGGGCGGCTGGATTTGTAGATCGTGGTGGGAACGGTGTTGCCGGGCTCCGGCGCGGCGGGGAGAAACTGATTGGCCTCGCTTTCATCAAGGACTGCATCCTTGTCAACAAGTCGAATGCGAATCGCTTGATTCGGGCAACCCTGCACGCAGGCAGGTGCCTCGCCGACCGCCAGTCGCTGATGACACATGTCGCACTTGCGAACGATGCCTTTCGACTTGCTGTACACGGGCACATCGTACGGGCACATTAACAGGCAGTACTCGCAACCGATGCACTGATCGTCCAAGTGCCGCACGATGCCGGTGATTGGGTCCTTTTCATAAGCTTCGACCGGGCAACCTACCATACAGGCAGGCTCGATGCAGTGGTGGCAGGCGGTGGTGACGTGCTGCACCACCGGCAGCTCGACCGTTCCGCCAACAAGTTGACCGACGTTGCGCCAAAGTTCGGTTTCACCCAACCCATTGAGCGAGTGGCACGCCGCCACGCACGCCTTGCACCCGGAACAGGCATCCAGGTCGACTTCAAACGCATACTGCTGGCCCGCCTTCGGCGCAGAAATCGGGATGAGATCACGATAGTACTTCGCGCCCGCTGGAGCACCGTCTGTCTCGTAGGTCTGCGCAAAGCGATCGACGGCCGTGAGAGATTGTTGCTGGTCGAGCAAGTCGCTCAGGAAAGAGTCCGGCGTGGCTTCGTTGGCTGTTTGCGTCATCGACTCTTGCATTGCTTCTCGGCGTAAAAAACTTCCTCATGGGCTCGTTCAACCCACACGTTTGTTCGGCTTAGGCAGGCTGAAGTTCGGGCCATTGTTCGCCCCGTTTCCTGGCCAGGGCACGGGCGAATTCCTTGCGAGCTTCGGCTTCAGTTTCAGGTGAGAAGTTGACGGTCAGTGCACAAAAGGAACAGGCAGTGACAACGCCACCGAGGATCAGCAGAGCCGTGGGCCAGGCAGTGGCACCCTTAAAAACAAAACCGGCAGCCACCGCTCCCGCGTTGCCGCCAGCGCCGACAATACCGGCGACGGCCCCTAATGCCCTCTTGTTGACAAACGGCACGACCGAAAACGTCGCTCCATTGGACATCTGCACAAATAGGCCGAACAGCATCAGCACTGGAATCGCCAGCGCCAACAGACGCATCTGCGAGAAGAACATCAGCGCCAGTCCCTCGCAGAACAACGCCATGAACAGCCACATCACGCGGCCCCGCAATCCCGCCCTGCCACCGAAACTGTCGCTGATCAGGCCACCCAGTGGCCGCGCAAACAGGTTCATGCCACCGTACAAGAAAGCCATGGCGCCGGCCCAAAACAGGCTCAACTCGAAATAATCGGCAAAGTAAAGCGCGGCTACGTTGCAGATCGTAAGCTCCATGCCGAAACTGCAGCCGTAGATTAGCGAAAGTGCCCAGACCCGGTGGTCCTTGCATGCTTCGACGAATGCGCCATTAATCTTCGTCTTGTCCGGCATCTTGCCAGCGGCGCGGAGTTCCTTGAAGTTGCCGTCTGGCGTGTCTTGCGTGAAAAAGAAGTAGGCGACGCCGGTCAGGAAACAGACCACTCCGGCCGCTAACATCGACAGCCGCCAACCGAATGCGGTGCTGAGGCCGAAGCCCACAACGAACAGCGTAAATATCAGCGGCATCACAAGCTGTGTCACGCCGCCACCCAGATTCCCCCAACCGGCGCTGGTCGCAGTGGCCGTCCCGACGACATTCGGAGCGAACATCACCGAGGTGTGGTACTGCGTAATCACGAACGACGCGCCAATCACGCCGATCAACAGCCGAAAGAAAATGAACGTCCACGGATCTTGCGCCAAGCCAATCAACATCACGGGCAAGGAACCTAGGATCAGCAGCCAGGTGTAGGCCAGCCGCGGCCCGATGCGATCGCAGAGCCAGCCAATCAGTAGCCGTGCGACCACGGTCATCGCCACCGAAGCAATGATACTCCAACCGATTTGTGATCGCGTCAGCCCCAGTTCATCACGCACGATGGTCATCAAGGGCGCGATGCCGAACCAGGCAAAGAAGCAGAGAAAGAACGCGAACCACGCCATGTGAAACGCCCGAATCTGCGGCATGCCCAACCTAAAAAAATTCCCCCAAAGTGCCGTGGCCTTGTTGTTATTCTCTATCAATGAACTTCCTTGGCATGATGGGTTGCGCATCTCCGACGCAGCGCGGATCTTCGCGATACGCGCAAAAACAAAAATGGTTACACGCTAAAGGACGCCCGCCAGAAGATCGAAATGGTTCGGGAGAGGAGCCGGTAGGATGGCGAATGCGAGATAGCGCGCACCACACCGCCGTCGATCTCCTTTGATCTTTAGCAACATAGGTTCGCCTGATAGCGAACCAACCGCTGTACTACTAAGCAAGAGTCATGCCAACGAGTCTATTGGTGTGCCTGACAATGGTTGGATGAGTTCAGAACCCCATGACAGTTATAGAGATGCAACAAGTTCCGAACGTTGAGATCCATCCCCAGTGGCAAGCCGCTTGCGTAGGCGGTGCGCACAGGCATGCTTAGATGCGCGTCAGTAAATGAAAACGGACCACGGTTAGTCAATCCGTTGGTCGAATGGCTCAGTATTTCGGTAACCACTTTGGTCAAAGAGTTGAAGGATGGGCCGGCACGGTCCGGTCGTTTCCCATCACCGTTCTCGCTTGGGACAGATCGCACGAGCCACTACCGCGACAAGACCACCGGCAATGGCGAGGGCGTGCGAGATGGCTAAGTCCCAAGAATGGTCATTAATGTGTGCAAACTCATACCAGTCCGAGTAACTTCCACTCTCAACCTGGGTAAACAAGAACCACTTAACAACGTCATAAGCCACTTTAATGGCGAGCAATCCACTTACGGCACAGCCGATACAAAACGCTTGCCACATGCCATGGCAATTGAACGCACCGGCGCTTACGGCCGGAAACACAACAATAGTCAGTGTTACCAATACGAGAGTGTTTATCGGATGGGGAATTCCAACCACAAAAGCGACGTAGATCGCAACCAGAGTCGTGCAGATCAGAAGTGTTCGAATGCTGAAACGCATGAAAATCAGTTTACCAGCCGGTCGGTTCTGGTTGGTGAAATCTCCATGGTGTGCAGGGAATTCGTGCACTACAATGAACCGTACTGAGCACGAACGAAGGAGAAGAAGTGGACACGCAACCGGCCAAAAATCGGCGACGGAGGAGTTTGATCTCAGCGACGCCGAATCGCAGCAATTCAAAGAAAAACGCCGACGTCTGTGGGTTGTTTTGACAGTTTGTGCTCTAAGTTTAATCGGCGGGTTGGTTTATTGGGTGGTCGATGATTGGTTCGCCGATGCCGAGACCGGCATCGTTGCTCAAAGGCGATTTGACGAGGAATTCTTCCGACACGAATGGGACGGCTCTGCAGGCACTTGGCACTACGATAATAGGGTTGAGGTGTTGAGTGCCGACATCGGAGATACAGAGATCGATCTACTGGTTCCAATCTTTAAGAACATCGACTGGCTAAAGAACCTGTCCCTTGATTGTCCAAATATCTCGGACGCACGATTGAAGCGATTACGTCAGCAGCTTGCCGGCGTGACCATCACAACTAATGACCGCTGAATTGCCCGA
>DUDC01000228.1:0-3638 GCA_012959465.1 Planctomycetaceae bacterium | reverse complement strand
TAGCCTCGGGTTCTGGCAAGATCACGCGATGCTCACGACAAGACCCAACGTTAGCGCGTCCGGTTCAGGACACTGGCGGAGCCAGTGCCACACATTGGCTTGCGACCACAGCTTGCGAACTGATCGGAAATCGAGTTGAATCTGGTGCGTGTCGTTCACTGGCCCACTTCATCTGTTGTCTTCATCGAGAAAGAATATGAAACTGCTCATCAAGTACTGCTCTGTTTGAAACTACGAGCCCAAAGCCGTCAGTTTGACGGAACGATTGCTGTCAATTTGCAAGCAAGAGATAGAGTCGCTGGAGCTGGAGCCGGGGAGCGGTGGCTGTTTCGAAGTCTCCGTCGATGACAACCTGATTTATTCGAAGCTGAAAACGGGCGAGTTTCCCGACGAGACGGCCCTGGCTGATCAGATTCAAGCGATGCTCTGAGCGCAACTGGCGCCCTCTCAAGCAACGGCACGCTTATATCGCAATAGACGGGCCAGTCCGGCAATGGCTAGACAGGGCGCCACCTGGCCGATAATCGCCAACCACAACAGGATGGCTTTGGAGGTTGGACGCTGCGTCACAGCGGCGGCAATCGTGCCACCGAGGACCATTGAAGCCATGAATAACAGTGCGTTGAAGCTGCGGAAGAGGTAGGGGTTGCGTTTTGCAATCCACTCACCAGCCACCACCCCGCCATAGATGCTCAAGGCAGCCAAGAGGACATCAGCCAGCAACAAAAGTGGTTGAACGACAAACCACTGCCCAACGTCCAACACCGCATAGGCCGCTGGAAAACCGCCAAACGCCCAGCCGGTCGGATAATCGGGATGCGGATCATGAAAGCCAAACTGAGTGTGTGCCAGCATGACGTTGCCGATGTAGCCGATCGTAACGACGGTTCCGCCCAAGCAACGCATGCGTTGTCGATCTTTTTGTTCTTCTTCGTTCAACTCTGATGGCCGCATCGTTATTGTGCCGTGATTGGAATTGGAAGGCGCTTCCACGCCAGACGTGACACCTTCGGACTATTTCTGTCGCCCCTCATTCCAATAGACTCGCAAGTTCTTCGTCGCACGCCCAGCCGCGACGATATCCGGGCGACCGTCGCCATTGAGATCCCCGACTCGTAGATCTTCGGCGGCCATTCCGCTTTGATCGACCCATTGGCTCTGCCAGTTCCCGTCGTCGTCTAACCAGTATAAGCGGACGCCGGTATCGCCAGCCGCGTTCTTGTTTCGCCAACCGGCAACGATTTGGGGACGACCTTGCCCGGCCAAGTCAGCGATGGCAATCGCATGGCCTTGAACAAAATCACTCGCTAATACAACTCGGTCGGCCGGGTTGGCCGTGGGTGACGTATCGCGGATTGGGTAGACCACTAGCTTGTCACCGTGCAACGGTTCGATCGTGGCGATCCAACGTTCGGCTCCCGCGCCCGCGCCGAGACGGCCAAAGCGAATCTCGCCACCGCCCTGAACACGCTGCAACCGACGTTTCTGCCAGGATCTTCCATTCCAGTGGATCACCAGAGCCCCTTCCCGCCCAATATAGACGAGTTCTTCGGATTCACTGCTCGCGTCCCACTGGCAGAGGTCGAAGTTGTGAGTCATGTGCAGGCTGTCATCGATCAGATTGGTTTTCCATGGCTGGCGGACGTCCTGCGGAACGTCGTACGCCAATAATTTCACTCCGTCGCCCTCACCTCCACGATTGCCTCGACCATGAAGTGGTGCCACGACCAGCACGAATCGGTCCTTCGCTAACTTTACCCAACGCATGCGGTGCACTGTCGGCTCGCGGTGCAACTCGACGGCAGTCCATTTCTGCCTGCGATCGTCCGGCGGGATCAGGTAATGCACCGAACCGGAGTTGTTAGTGTCGCCCGGATTCCACAAAGCACCGACGGCAATTTCCACTCGACCATCGCCATCGATGTCGCGAGCTGCGATACATACGTTGTCCCGTTGAGTCAAATTATCGACCATCACAAACCGCTTCCAATCAGGATTGCGGTACCAGACGAACTCGGTCTTGTCGGCCAACAGCACATCAGGCTTTCCATCGCCGTCAACATCGCCGATCGCCGTGCCGTATCCAATTTTCACCGAGTCATCAATCGTCTCGACACGGAGGCGGACCAAGTCCGCCGCGATGCTCGGCTGAACCAGACAGTTCAACACAACGGCGACAGAGAAAATCGTCAAGGTGGAGCGAATCTCAAGCATGATTTTGAATCTCTTCGAGTGAAAGGGTGGAACCCGCTCATTTTACGAGATTCCGAGGCACCTGGGTAGCAAACGAATGATGTTCGGTGTTCTGTGTTTTGGAGCAGACCAGAAGGGAGCGATCTTGGTGTCGTCGTGACGGCGACCGATTCGCCGTTTTTCTGTTCGGTGTTCGATCCTTGCCCTGTCCACTCTCCGTCAAGCACGGCCCCTATCTTCTCCTCGCCGAGACGGTCGAAACGCAACGATGGTCAAGTCGTCGGGTTTTCCGGGCATTCCGGAGGTGGTTTGCACCATCCTAGCTGCGGCCGCGGCAGCCAATTGAGAAACGGCATCGACGAGTGGTTGGAGAAGGGCCAGTTCGGCAACCTCGTCAAGATAGAGATTGTCCCACAATCCGTCGCTGGCAACGATGAGCGTATCATGAGGCGCCATCCGGTGCGCCGGACCGATCTCGATCCTCATCTCCTCGCAGCCAATCACGTTTAAAACCAGATGGCGTTCCTCGTGGTGCATCGCTTCCTGTTCACTGATCATTCCCATTTCGAAGAGATGTCCGACGGGCGAGTGTGGTATGGACCTCAACTTGATCTTGCCTCGCCCTCCCACGACCATCATGGCCGAATCGCCGACGTGAAATGTGCGAATGTCGCGTCCGTGGATGTCGATAGCACAGAGTGTGGAACCGCCTCCCAGTCGACGCGTGGCGAGATTGGCCGAATCGATCCCCTCGACGATCAGTGCTCGCCGTTGAAATCGGTCACCAGCCGCTTTACAGACTTGATTGGCAAGCGTGGCAAGCACCAACTGGGAGGCTTTTTCACCACGAGGCATACCTCCGACACCGTCAGCTACGGCTATCACTGCGGTGGACGCGGTCGTTGCCAGCAGGACGGCCCCATCTTCATTCGCAGTCAACTTGCCGGGACATCGAGCCGAATAGACCGCCGCTTCACCGCCCGCCAGCGGAAAACTTTGCGGTCGGTCCATCTTCTGCTCTTGAAACACTCGCGAAGTTGATTCTGGCGGAGAGATCATGAGAGCCAGTGGTTTGTACATCGGGAGTTAGCTTGGCAGCTTCACCCGGGTTAGTTTTTCGATTCCTGCGTTTTTCCACACCAGGCACAATGGCTCCAATGTGTTGCGATTCCCCAATCACAACGACTACAGCGATGCTTTGATCCAGGGATCAACCACAGGCGACGCACCTTGCGATTGCACGTTGGACAATAACGCATGAATGGCATCAACACTTTTTCGCGACACTTCGCGCCGTCGCACCTAGCGACGTATTGTTTGTCGGAATAGACCCGCTTGCTCAGCGGCTCAAAACCCGATCCATAGCACCATGGACAGTACTTCCAATTCAACTTCATCCCGCGAAGGCAACGGGTACATTGAGCTGGAAAACGCGTTTCGCCGTG
>DUDC01000227.1:1997-16478 GCA_012959465.1 Planctomycetaceae bacterium | reverse complement strand
ATGCTTGTTCCGACCGACAACCCACGACGGCGAATTATCGAACGTCGACTACAGGAACTTCGCAACAAACGTAGCCGATAGGAGCAGCCGTTTGCGCAAGAAGGCTGGTTCGTTGTCTCACCAAAATCGATTGTTTCGCTACAGCTATCTCGAGTGTCGATTACGATCGCAGAACTTCGTCGAACAACGGATAGGCCAGGTGGCCGCTCCAAGCGTGCCCACCCTCGAAGCGATCGAAGTGAAGCATCTCGGCGACGTCCAATGCCTTGTAGACACGTCGCAGCCGCTCTCGAAACAGCTCGTCCCAAACGGGCACAATCAAACTGTCCTTTGAGCCGGTTTCCCACACACATGGCCGTGGAGCGATCAACGAACCAATTTCGGAATAATCGCCGTACTTCAGCAACCCGGGGATCATTTGCGATCCGCAACTGTGCCGCAGCGTCATTCTCTCCTGCATCAGGTTCAACGCGCCACTAACGGACGCGATCTGGATTCGTGTGTCGACGGCCGAAACCAACATTGCCATTCGCCCCCCGTACGACAACCCGGCGCAGCCGATGGCGGTCGTTTCGACCTCTGGTCGGCTTTGCAATAAGTCGATTGCCCATCGCAAGTCTCGCAGGTTGGCCGTAATCGGCAACTTCCCCAACGCCTGCATGCGTACAAAGGTCACCGCACACGGGTCATTTCCTCCGTAGTTTTCTCTGTTCACACGCCGGCCGAAGGGAATCATGCAGGGCGCGACCACTACATATCCTCGCTCAGCGAACTGGTGTCCGAAATCGTAATTCAATTTGTCAATATGATCGGCGGCACCATCTAAATCTCGGCGTCCAACAACCGCATCATTGCCATAAGGACCGTGCCCATGAACGCACAACACGCCCGGAGCTCGACGCCTCGTCCCCAACCCATGTGGCACCAGCAAGTACACGGGTAGCGACGGGACGCCTGACGCCTTGAGAAGCAAATCGAATCGCGTATACAACTTTAGTTTCTCGCGGCTCGATTCGATAATCGTCCATTTCACAGGCGACGTCGAATCGCCGAGTAGTCCCGTGAGCCGTGTTCGAAACTCCTTCTGCCATCGGCGGCACTCAACGGCCGTCGTGCCGCGAAACTGCTGCGAAAGTTCGGCCGATTCCATTGCCATCGCCAAATCACGATGCACGGTCGTCGCGGGGTCTTGGCCCCGGGTAATCCGCGGAATGAGCGAACATCCTCCCGCACTGGTCAATGCCTGAGAGAGAAATCTGCGGCGTGGCAAGGGCACCGGTAAATCCTGGGTATCCATCGTAGCGATCCTTGAATTGGACGCGGCGTGGCAGAGGCGTATCAAGTATATGATCCTTCGATCTTCAATGCCTGAGGTTTGGCAGATTTTTGCTGAGCCACATGAATTCCGCAAGCAATCATCTGTCCGTGCTCCTGCTCCCCTTTGTGGCTTTGTGTCTTCGTGCGAGATCCTTGATATTTCTCACACGAAGGCACGAAGAATGAGCCACGGCCCCTTCGATGCCCAGAAACGTCTCGCCGCCAGCGCCCGATACGACGGCGAATTGCTTGTGTTGCGAGGAGGCCACTTGCTCACCGTGCCGTTCAAGAGACCATAGGTGAACACGCCATCGTACTGCGAACACCGCCACACGTCGCACGACCGCTCGTTCGTAAGAATGAAGCCGAATGCATGCGTGGCGGTTGGAATTGGTGGCGCCGAGACGATATGCTCTAGCGTAGTTTTGCGCCCAGAGAGTTAAGGGAAGTTCGGTAGACGACAGAGTACGACCAGGTCGAGGATCAGTAGGTCGATGAAGATTGAACCAGATGGACTCGAGATGAGGTTTAGTCTGCGTGGTTTGTTGATCGTTCTTACCGGCGTCTCGGTTTGTAGCGCCCTGCTCTTTTCGGTACCGGACAGCATTGGCCTGCTGTTATTGGTCTTCCTCGCGGTCGCTGTGCCTGCCGCGCTAACGGCTGGGGCGGGGTGCTTGGCGGGCGTTCTGTATTGGCGGTCTGTTCCCCAGTGGACTGCTGCTTTATGTGACAGGTTGGATGTTTGGACTCTCGATCATCGAAACACCGGGACTGATCCGCAGCGTCTCCGAATGGCGCGAGTTCTCTGACGTGGTGGTCGTTCAATTTCGTGTCTATTCAGCGAGCGCTTGGCTCATGATCGCATTACTCGGCGCTCTTGTTGTTATTGTCCGTCGAATTGCCACAAGATAGACGTGTTGCGAGCCCTCCAACCACAGGGGAAATTCGGTCAGGATTGTGCACCGGATCTTCAGGAGATTACAATAGTCGATACGAATTGACCTTGTGTCTCCAACAAATATCAACAGGCCCTTCACCGGGTCAGGACAGGGGAATCCGATGATCATGCGTATCCTGCTCCTAGCGTTTCTGTGCGGATTTTCCCTGACTTCCAATGCACAGGAGAAACAGTCCAAACCGTCGAACTCTCCCGATCGGACGGCGCTCAGATTCACGGGCGGAAGGGGCACGCTTGATACCAACAGAGCGCGAGCCGACGTCCGCGGTGAGGTACTGGCGACAAGAGGCAAATTCCTTGAGCTGAGCGTTGGCGCCGATGATGGGCTGAAGATTGGAGATACTGTTGAAGTCTATCGTGATAAGTCGTACTTGGGCCGAGCCGTCGTTCGGCACATGTCAGACGACCGCGCGGTGGCAGAAGCGTTGGCTGAATTTCGGAAAGGCGAAATTAAGAAAGGCGATCGATTCGCCACGAAGCTCACGAACCCGCCCGTCGCGGACGCGAAAGCCACACAGATGCAAGAACTACTAGCAAAACTCGTCGAGCTACAGCGGGAGCAACAGAAGCTACGCGCGGCCCATCAGCTGCGCCAAGAGCGGATTGAAGCTGAGAAAACGAAAACAGCCGACATCGACAAGAAGAAGCAGTTTTCGAAGCAAACCAGAAAACCACCTGGAAAAAGAAAACAAACGCCGAAGGAAACAGGCAAGAAGAAGTCGACGCCATCATTAGAGGACTCCGCAACAAAGAAACTGGCCGCAATCAAAAAGAAACAACAGTCCGCAGCGAAATACCCAGGAAAAGAAATACCTGCCGCCAATAAGAAACCTGCAAGCGACAAACACGTAAAGTCACTCGGCAAGAAGAGTCCGAAGAAAGGCAAATCAAAAGGACAAAAACCGCCGCCAACGATCAACGGCGTTCAGACGGCCGAGTTAGAAAAGACCATCGCGGAACTGATCAGCCAGTTGAACGCAGTCAAAACTGAGAATGCGGCATTGAAAGCGCTGATAGCCACTCTTCGCGACGAAGTCGCAGTCTCGACGGAAGAAGCGTTGCATCAACGAAAACTCGCCGAAAACGAAGCAACCCGCGCAAAGTAATCAGAGAAAGTTGCTCGACAACAGGCGATGGAGGCCCGGGTAGTGGCTGAACAGGCGAAGAGAATCGCCGAAATACAACGCGCTCTCGCCGAAAGAGAAAAGCAGCGAGCGGAAGCCGCTCTAGAGAAAGCGGTGAAAGCTGCCGAGGAAGCGAGGAAAAGCCGGAAGGATAGGGACGGCAATTGACATTAGGCCACGCTCGCTGCGTCATGATGGTTGCCTCTGACCGCAGGAATTGTGGCGGCATCGCACGTGACTAACACACCCATTCGACAAACTGGCACACATTTTGGATCTCGGATCTCCATCTGTTTGCGCGACGATCGATTGGGACCGGTACCGTGATGACACTCTTGCGGTGGACACCTTTGTCCTCGGAGGTGACATCTTCGATTTCGTCTGGACAACTCGGGATAGCATTGCCGAGTCTGTCGACGAGGCGGCCGATTGGCTGCAGTCACTGGTGGAGCATGCGCCAAACTGCCAATTTCATTTCCTGTTGGGCAATCACGACTGTTACGAACCCTTTGTGAAGCGGCTGGCCGAGTTAGCATAATCGGTCACGAATTTCTCCTGGCATCCCTTTGTTCTGCGACTGGGTGATTCGGTCTTTCTACACGGCGACGTGACCGATCGTTCCATGGACGCTGCCGGACTCGCGGTCCGTAGGGAGCGGCACAACAAGAGGGAAAAGAAAAAAACCTGGCTGCACACTCTGTACGATCTTGCCGTAGCTGTTCGACTACACAATATCGCCTGTGTGCTCGTTTATCCGAAGTCTTGTCGGCCTCTCATTTTGTCCGCTCTACTTCTGGTGGCCACCCGGAGCCGTTCTTGCAATCGTATTCCACGTCTTGCTCGATGGGCCCTTGGCTCGCTTCAAGAACGTCGATTCTCCAAGAGGATCTTTTACCGACACCGTGTCAGATCAGATTGTGGTCGTAGCGACTACCATCACTCTCATGTGGGCGGAAACCGTTAGCATCCCCGCCGGCGGCGTCTACATCTTTCTGTATACCACGGTGGTCGCTTTCGCGACGGTCCGTAACGCGCTGGCAGTTCCGTACTCGTGGTTAGTGCGACCGCGGTTTGTGGTCTATGCCTGGTTATTAGTCGAATCAGCGTTCTGGCCAGGTAGCATCGAATATGTCATCTGGGTTTACAATCTCTTGCTTGGTTTCAAGATGATCACGGGCTAGTACCCATGGAATGGCCACGATTCTTGTCAGATCCATGCGTCGACTCCTCGTTGCGCACCGATGGGCTAAAGAACCCGCAAAATACCACAAGACAGGTGGTTTGCATTGGCCAATGGGAGTGACGTGACGAGCCACAGGCCCAGATCGAGTGAGCGCGGTTTTGGACAATCGGGCCACCTGAGTAGAATGTCGGGTTCGTTGGCGTTTACTTGAATGGTGCCAGTTCGTCGAAACTGACGTATATGGGTCGAAAAAGCCTGCGTATTACTGTCAAATGTGCATGCGTCGGCGAAACTGACCACCGTTCAAAGTGTTTAATTGTCAGGTTTCAGCAGACAAATAGAGTCACCAAAACACAGGAGACCTCTCGTGTTACGCGTCGCATCGACACTCGTCCTGGGAATTTCGACCCTACTTGCCGGAAATGCGTTTGCCCAACCGGGAGGAACAACTCGTGGCCGTGCAGGTGGCGATTTGCCTGCGGTCGGTACAACCGTCCCGGACGTCATGTTGTATGACGCCAGCGGAAAAGAGTTTTCGACCACCAGTCTGCGCGGAGAGTATTCGGTGTTGGTGTTCGGTTGCCTGACGTGACCGCCGTTCCTGCGAAATGTTCCCAGTTTGGAGACAGTGCAAAGAGATTTTTCAGGCAAGGGCGTCAAGTTCTACTACATCTACAAAGCGCTCGCGCACCCGGAGACCAACGGGTACATCACGCCGTTCACTCTTGAGGAGCGGTTGATGCATGTTGCCGAGGCGAAAAAGAAGATCGGCTCGAGATTCACCTGGCTATGCGACACGATGACCAATGACACCAAACATGCATTGGGAGACGCGCCGAACTCCGAATTCATCATCGGACCCGATGGCAAGTTTCTCAAAGTCCGCCGCTGGAGCAACGCTGGAGATTTACGTGCTGATCTTGAAGAACTGGTGGGAAAGGTCAAGAATCCAACGTCGATCGCGGATATCGGTATGAAACGAGTTGAGCCGGCGAAGACGGCTGCCAAGGGAATCGTGCCGCGGTTGCAACTACCTGGACGGATGACATCGATCAAAGTTCAAGCGTCGACTGGCTTGTCGTCAACGCCATTGTTGGCGGGCGGGGATCCGCTGTATGTGAAACTTCGCGCGGAAGTTGATTCTCAGTACTTCCAAGGTGGCAAGGGAAAACTCTATCTCGGTTTTTTCCTCGATCCGCTGTACAAAGTCCATTGGAACAATCAAGTCGCTTCCATCACGTATGAAATCGATGCTCCGTCTGGCGTTGAGATCACGCCGCTCAAAGGCAGTGGTCCAACGGTCAAGGAAAATGCCGATGCCGATCCCCGCGAGTTTCTTTTGGAGCTCTCGGGAAACTCACAAGATCCGATCAAGTTGACCGTGAAGTATTTTGCTTGTGATGACGCCGAGACGTTTTGCAAGCCGGTCACTCAACATTATTTGGTCTCGCTGCAGCGTGATCGCGATGGCGGTTCTCGCCGTGGCGGTAGCCGTCCCACTGGCGTAGCCGGCCGTTCGACTCCGTCACCCTCACAGCGTGATCGGTTGCTTGCTGCGCTCGACACCAACGGCGATGGGGCGATTTCGACGGAAGAGTTGGCCAATGCGTCTAAATCGCTGCGAAAACTCGATATGAATAGTGACGGACGCCTGACGTTGAATGAAATAGCTCCCTCGTTTGGCCGCCAGCGTGGCGGAGGATTCGGTCAACCTGGCCGCGGCCAGGGCTTTGGCGGTGGACGTGGTAATCCGGCCGACATGCTCAGAAGGATGGACACCAACAACGATGGCAAGGTCGCCAAGTCGGAAGTGCCGCAACAAATGCTGCAGCGGTGGGATCGCATGGACACCAACGGCGACGGCTTCATTGACAAGAAGGAGCTTGAAGAACTAGCCAAACGTCTGCAGGGGTTTTCGAGGCGTGAGGGTCCGCCAAGACAATAGGTTAGTGTCGGGTGCTGTTTACTTCGTGCTTGTATTGCTGGCTCGTCAAAAGAAATGACGGAACACGGAGGATTTACCCCGAGGGCTAACGGACGATGTTGCACGATGGAAGTGAGTTTTGCAGTTCCTTCACACCCGCATCGGTCACCTGAGTTCCGAGCAGGTCGAGGACCTTCAGAGATGTTACGTTGGCCAGTGTCTTCAGCCCGGCGTCCGTTACTTTCCACCCGTTGAGGATAAGGACAGAGGGCGACGTGGCGAGGGCGGCCAAGTAGTGTTTCAGACCAAGGTCGGTTTGCGCCTGCTTCGGGATACCCAGTTTCTTGAGCCGCAACCCGGCCAGGTTCTTCAACCCAGCTCCTGTGATGTTCGTGTTGCCCAGCGTAAGCTCCTCTAAGGACTTCATCCGGGACAAATACTTCAGCCCATCGTCGGTCACCTGGCTACCGCCGAGATTCAAGCGCGTCAGTGATTTCAGCTCGGCCACGTCCTTCAAACCGGCGTTGGTCACTCTGCTCTGATGAAGACTCAGCGATTTCAGTGACATTAGCCCCGATAAACTCTTCATACCAGCGTCCGTCACATTTTCGCCGCCAACGGTCAGGTTCTCGAGCGACTTGAGTCTGGACAGGTCCTTCATTTCTTCGTCCGTGACCTTCGTCCAGTCGAGGCTTAGTGAAGTGAGGGACTGCAGCGAGGCCAGCTGGCTCAGCCCTGCGCCCGAGACATCAGTGCCACCGAGTGTAAGCGATTGAAGGGACTTGAGACTCGCCAACTCTCTCAGGCCAACGTCGGTCAGACGACCGGTCCGGCGGGGATCTCCGACGTCCAAGTCCTCTAAGGCCTGCAACGCAGACAATTGCTTCAGCCCGGCGTCCGTAACCTTGGTGTCGTGGAGATTCAGCGACTGCAGCGATGTCATTCGGGCAATCTGCTTGAGACCCGCGTTGGAGACCTGCGTGCGGTACAGCACCAGTTTCCGCAGCGACATCAGCGCTGCGACATCTTTCATACCGTTATCCGTAACCAACGTCGCGCCGAGATTAAGCGATTGGAGATTTTTAATCCTCTCGAGATGCTTGAGGCCCTTATCGGTCACCTTCGTGAACATCAGGTCCAACGATCGAAGCGACTTCAATTGGGTCAAATCGACAAGCAACGCATCGGCGACAAGCGAATTGCGAAGGACGACTTCCACAATCGGCCGTCCCGGCACCTCATTGTCGCGGACGACGCGGCCGAACAATGCGCGAATCTCGCCCGCGATCTTCTCCTCTGTCTCATCTCCGTTCACTAGCGTCGGGAAATTCACTGCCAACACCAGTAGCAACCACCATCGCATTCTATTCCCCCGTCGTTAAACCCGGCAATCTTCCAATGGAACCGTGGATAGCTGACAGTCAGCGTGACTGCCAGATCTAAACCCCTGCTAGACAGCGTACCACTTGAAGAATAAAGAGTCGACCATTATCTGGAATGGGACGAAACACGCCAACCCGACGTCACCGTGAATTGCGGTAGCGATCTGCGATCAAAGATCTCGCCCTAATCCTCTGGTTCGGACACATTGAGGGTACTCTGGGGACGAAGTCGTGCGGGTTGAATGTTGACTGCCGTCGCCAGGCATCATTCAATGCACGGCAACGATAAGTTGCACGATCTGTTTTCATCAACCGGGAATTTAATGGCTGGTTCCTTTTTAGTCGCTTCGCTGTTGATCTACACTGTTGCTCAGCCGGCGCCGATTGACGTCCGTGTCGCGATCGTCGCATACGAGGACTTTGAACAAGAACTCGAACGATTTGAGACGTTGTTTGCCGAGCTTTCCAAACGCGACGCGGGACTTCGTTTTCGCCTGGCTGTCGGCTCGTACGGCGACGTCTTGCATTGGATGGACCGAGGCCTGACTGATTTGGCAATTCTCACGCCCGGTGTGTTTGCCGGCACGCTCCGTGACAAGACGGCCGACGGACAAGCGGCCTACCAATACTTGGCGACACTGCGATTGAAGGGAACGACATCGAAATGGGACAAGCGGTCCGTTGGCTTCCATGAGAAATATGGATCGGTCTGCCTTGTTTCCAACAAGTCGAAACTGCGAACCGTCGACGATCTTCGACAAGCCGCAAGCAAACATCAGATCGAGTTTCTATTTGTACATCCGTTGTCGGTTTCTGGACACGCAGCACCCTACCAATCGTTGAGCGATGCCGGGATCGATCCCAATAGATCGAATCGCCGTTTCACGTACTCGCATACGGCGTCACTGCGAATGCTGACCGAGCCTGCCGATCGCGAGCGAGTAGCGTTTGTGTGGGTGGGCGCGACCGCCAACAACCAAGAGCTAGAACTCGAAACTAAACAACTGCTCTTTCCCGAGTTGGACGAACTCGAGATTCCTAACAACGTCGTCGTCGCTGGCGCCGATTTTCAATACGATGATCGCGTAAAGAAACTCTTGACCGACGAGTTCGACTCCAACGAGTATTTTCGGTTCACGGTCAACCCTGACTGGCAGGTGCACTTTGCGACGGTTCGCGGCTGGCTCGACGTCGCTGGTACCGCCGCCTCAATCCAGCATGGTGAGCTTGTGTCACTAGATGAGATCGGCCAGATACTATTGCAAAGTTCACGATCCCAGCCACTGCCACCACGACTGGCGGTAGTTCTCTCTGGTGGTGGCGCCAAGTGCTCGTACCAGGTTGGCGCGGTAACGGCACTGGAGGAGAAGCTGGACGAACTGCGCCGCCAGAATCCCGACAGTGGACTCGACATCGCGCTAGTCGTTGGAACTTCGGGTGGAGCAATTAACGCGTTGCCCATCGCGATGGGAATTTCGCGGCCGGAACAAGGCCGGCGCACGTTGCGCAATGTCTGGCTGGAACTTGATCAACGCGATATCGTGCGGCCGTCCCTGTTGATTCGTGCAAACATGGGATTGTGGTTCGCGGTGCTGCAAACGGGGTTCGTCATCTGGATCATCCGCCGATGCGTCCCCGAACCGGAACGTCGTGGCAGGAAATTCGCCATTACTTTCACTGCGTTGGCGGCTGTCGAGATATTGATCGGGTACCTGCCGGGCCTGCCGTGGGTATGGTTGGGTAGCAACCATTTTTGGCATCACGCATGGTTGTGGCTAAGCCTCGGTGTGCACGGCGCGGCCTGGAGTCTATTTATTGTCGGCGTTGTCGCATTGATTCTGGAAACGATCAAGGCAAAGCGGGGCCGTCACATCACTATTCCTACGTGGTTCACGAAGACAACCCTTTGGATCGGCCTACTTGGATTGCCGCTGTTACAAGCGTTCACCATTTTGTTTTGCGTGGAAACGATCTCAGGTGGAGATGGGATGGAACGGACTCTGTCCGAGAAATTTCCGACACTGATCAATCATAACTTGGCGAGGCAGCAACTGCCGTTGCTGAAACTCGATGACTCCGACAGTTCGAGCGAACGCCTGCAGGCCGTGAGTCGTCAAGTGCTCGAACGAGATCTACTCAAACGTGACTTGGTAATTACCGGTTCGTCACTGGCGACAAAGTCCAGTGCCGGCCTACCCACCGACTTGTATTTCTACGCACCGGCCAATCCCGAGTCGGCACCGCCGCCGTTCGGAAAAAAAGGCCTGTCGCTGCTCAAGAGGCCCCACATTCTACTCGACGTGGTCATGGGTTCCGGCTCGATTTTTCCCATCTTCCCGCCTCGAAAAATCAATGACGTACCTAGCGCAGGTGACCGGATCGATCTGGTCGACGGCGGCTTTGCTCACAACAGTCCGGTCGAGGCGGCCGTTCTGTGGGGAGCAACGCATATCGTCCTGTTCGAGGCGACGCCTCGCAAAGTGCGGTCCGAGCGACGATACTTCCTGCAAAACGCGACATCCTCGTTCCACCACCTTTATCAGCAGGCTCAATTGCTCGATGCTCGTTCGCGCGAACAGGTGACTGTCTTCAGTCTGGCACCTCAACCTCCGCACATTTGTGTGCTCGACTTCGCGGATAACCTCATTGCGGCAAGCATCGAGCGCGGCTACAACGATGCCCGAATCACACACGAAACCGGCACGCCGCGTTTTCGCAAGGAACCGGGTGAGCCCATTTTCATTCAAATAAACCCGTAGAAAATTGACCATGGACCGAACCGATCTGCTACGAAATTTATTCATCATGGCATTGGCTGACGGTAAAATATCGCCTGAGGAATTAAATCTGATCGCTGAGCATCGCAATCAGTGGGGAATGTCCGAGGCGCAGTTTGAGGCAACTCTGTGCGAGGCCCAGTCTCCGCAAGCTCAACTACACTTCCCAGACGATCCCGATGAATGTAGCCAGTTATTGGCTGACATGGCCGCTGTCATGGCGGCGGACGGTCGATTCACCACTTTGGAGAAGAGTGTTTTTGCGTTAGCCGCCGTTAAAATGAATATCGATGCGGAAGAACTTGAGGACATACTCGAACTGTTGTCCGATGATGACGAACTGTTAATGGACAGTTCAGACTAGTGTTGCGTAGTCCGCAGTTTGCAACCCGATGCGTCAGCCAGGGAGAGGCGATAACTTGCGACATTCCTCGCTTACACATCGGGTTACGCTTAAGAACGAGACTGGAAGTTTGGCAACCGAGACACTATGATCTCGACAAAAGGGAGAACGAGTCATGCTTCGTCTGTCGGTGGTCCAGGTCACAATCGCACTCTGTTTGGTCTCGATTTCTACCCGCCACATGTCGGCAGCGGAGGTTCATTGGCCGGGCTGGCTAGGACCAGAACGCAACGGGTGGGTGAACAGCTTTCGGCCGCCAACCCGCTGGCCAGAACGCCTCGCTCAAAACTGGCAAGTCGAAGTGGGAGCCGGCTACGGCTCGCCGCTCGTCGCTGACGGCCTGGTCTATCAGCACACTCGACAGGGAGAGGATGAGGTCGTGTGGTGCATCGACCTCAATACCGGCGACATCAAGTGGCGAAAGAGCTATGCAACTCCATTTAAAATAGGAGGAGGTGGCGAGCGCCACGGCAAGGGTCCAAAATCGACTCCCGTGCTGGCTGATGGCAGGCTGTTTACGCTCAGCATCACAGGAGTTCTCCATGCCTGGGATGCGGTCTCGGGCGAGCAACTTTGGCGGCGGGACTATCGCTCACGGTTTAAGACCAACCAGCCGTATTGGGGTGTGTCGACTTCACCATTGGTTGACGGTAACCGTGTGGTCGTACACTTCGGCACGGACGATGTGGGCGCCTTAGTTGCCCTCGACGTTCAGAACGGCAAGGAGGTGTGGAGCCATGGCAACGATGGCCCGTCCTATTCCTCGCCGCTGCTCGTTCAGCTGCACGGAGTCCGGCAGATCATCGAGTGGAATCACCGTGCGCTTGTCGGTGTAGAGAGTGCATCGGGGAAACAACTATGGGAGTACCCGTTCCCGCACGAGGGTCACAATCAAAATATGCCAACGCCTACATTTCACAATGGACGTGTGCTGCTGGGTGGAGAAAACCGGGGAATTCACAGTCTGCAACCTCAACTGAAAAGTGGTGTTTGGACCGTGAAGGAACAATGGCACCAACGGAAGGTGGCGCTCGATATGAGCTCGGCGGTCGTTAACGGCGACTTGCTCTACGGATTCTCGCATTACGATACTGGACGCTTGTTTTGCCTCGACACGAAAACGGGTGAGGTCCTGTGGCAGGGCCCACCACGAACAGGAGCGAACGTGGCGTTTCTTTCCGTGCCAGGACATGTGGTAGCCCTTCTCAGCGACGGACGGCTACAGATTATCGCCGCAAGGGGCGATCGATTTGAGACGGTCGCAACTTATCGCGTGTCCGAGAGCCCCACCTGGGCACCCCCGGTCCTTTTGGAGCATGGAGTACTGGTGAAGAACAACCGGACGGTAACTCGGTTAGCGTGGTAGGTCACTTTCGCCGAAAGTGAAGCCAATGTGTGGCACTGGCTCTGCCAGTGCTTTGTGTATTGAGCCCGTGATCTTACAAAACCCGAGGCTAGCGCCTACGGCTCAAATCCGTATTGCCAATCAACCTGCACCACTTCATCACTTGCCGATGCAAAAACGACTGAAGAGTCGGTCGAGGATATCGTCGGTGTAGACGGCGCCGACAATCGTCGCCAGCCCGTGCAGTGCTTCTCGCAACTCAACCGCAACGATTTCCTCACCCAACTGGTCCTGGCATGCCTCTCGAGCATGCCGAAGCGCGGTGCCCGTTTGGTGGAGACTCTCTGCGCAGCGAACCGCAGTGCCCGCCATAATCGGAGCTCGAACTTGCTTGCCAGCCATAGACAATATCTCAGCGCGGAGTTCATCCACGCCCTGACCTGTCTTGCTACTGGTGATGATCGAGCCTTGCTGGCCTGGAATCGGGAGACGATCTGGACGCCGATCACATTTCGTGATGACATGAATCGTCCCGCGGCCGATCGCCGGCACGTCGGTTTCCGAACTCTGGTGTTGTTCAGCCAAACCATCCGCGGGCCGGCAGACGATTCGGATATCTGCATTGGCGACCGCCGATTCGCGACGAGCGCTGGCTTCGGCTGCGATCCCATCGGTCGAACTCACGATACCTGCTGTGTCAACGAGCTCGACAGCAACCTCATCCCATTGAACAGTGATCGTCACATAGTCGCGGGTTGTCCCGGCCAGATCGGCTACGATCGCTTCCTGGCTTTCGCTGAGGCGGTTAAACAGACTACTTTTTCCCGCGTTACCTGGACCGACGAAAACCGCCCGGACAACACTTCGACGATCGGTCCGTTGTCGAATCTGTTCGACAAGTTGATCGGCTATGCTAAGACAACGATCGATTTCTTCGACCAGAGTGTCTATTGAGACAAACTGAATGTCCTCTTCAACGAAATCGAGTCCGGCTTCGAGGTCGGCGAGCAAGTTTAGCAACGTCTCGCGAATCTGTTGTAACGGCCCAGCCAATCCACCCGCCAACTGTTGAAGTGCCAAATCCAGTTCACCCTGCGTGTCGGCATCGATGACACCCAACACAGCCTCCGCTTGCGTCAGATCGAGTCGTCCTGCCAAGAATGCTCGCAGTGTGAACTCACCGGGTCCAGCGAGCCGCGCTCCGGAGCGACAAACATGTTCCAGTACGGCGGCCAACAGAGGCGAGGAACCCTGCATGTGTATTTCGGCGCTCGGCTGTTTGGTATAGCTCTTCCCGCCCGGCCAGAAATAGACGTCGCAGGGCAGACGGCCGAATCGCGGCCCAGCTGAGACATGCCCACAGCTGCGGCGAGCTCCCTGTTCCTGCGTCACGTCGTCGCCCACGTCGGTGCAATCGAGCAAGCACTTAGCCACCGCCGGCCCGCTCAAGCGGACAATTCCTCGAAGGCCACCGCGCGTCGAGGCAATGGCGGCAATGGTATCGTCGATTTCGAGTCGCGGCTGCATCGTAAAGGCCGCCCGTGCTATCTCTTTTTAGGACGTTTCCGCGACTTGCCGCTTCGTTTGCCATCGCCAGAGGCCGAGGCCGGTTCACGTCGCGCACTGGCCGGTGTCGTCGCGGCAAGTTTTTGCTTTTTCTCCGCAGCCCGCTGCGCGAGCACCTCCAAATCCACGTCACCTTTGGGGATCAGTTTGCGTTCGGCAATGCCCCATAGACTAGACGATATGAAGTAGATGCAAAGACCGGCCGGCACTTTGAAGAACATGACCCCGATGAAGATCATCATGTACTTCATCATGTTTTGTTGCATCCTCTGCTGATCGTCCGTTGCGGGCGGCGTGAACATTTTTTGCTGTACCAAAAACAACACGACGGTCACCAGCGGCAGGACGTTGAGGTACGGCCCGAGCCAGCCGGTTTTCGCTGACAGGAACAGCGGTGCCGGCCAGTTCCAGAGCATGTCTGGACCGGCCATATTGGCGCACCAGGCCAGACCGGGGATCAGTTCGGCCTGACGCAAATCGATATCGACCGAGATACAACGAT
>DUDC01000227.1:0-1987 GCA_012959465.1 Planctomycetaceae bacterium | reverse complement strand
AATCCCAAAATTTATTCCGTCTATTTTTTTGTACAAATGTATTTCAAAGGACATGAAGATCGGCAATTGAAGAAACATCAAGCCACAACCGCCGAACGGGTTGAAGTCGTACTTGTTGTACAGTTCTCTTTGCGCGGTCGACCGCTTCTCCATGTCACCCTTGTACTTCTCGGTCAACTTCTTCATTTCTGGAGCGAGCAGTTGCATGATCTGCGTGTTGCGAGCCGCTTTACGGCTTAACGGATACATGCCGGCTCGCACCAAAATCGTCAACATGATGATCGCGATGCCGTAGTTGCCGACGAGGGCATAGAACAGGTGCAAGAAAAACGAGAGCGGTTTGGCAACCAAGGGAAACCAGCCGTAGTAGATGTTCTCATCCAGCCCGTAGGTCTCCAAGACCTCGGTGCGTTTGGGACCGGCAAAAACGACGAAACTCTGTTCGTAAGCCCACTCACCGGCCGGCCGGTGTTCCAGTGCGATTGGTTCGGTGGCCAGCCAGAATGTCGTGTCGCAAAGCTTGTATTTCTTTTTCTCTACCAGCGCTATATCCGTTGCCGCCACCGGTGCCGCTTTGGAAAATTGCATCTTGCCACCATCGGCATAATCGTGCGGCAGGAGCGAAACATTGAAATAGGGATAGGGCGTATCGACTCCGATGTAGCGCAGGCTGCGCCGATCCGCGCTGTCCCCATCGACAAAAATCGGCGTGAATGGCTTCGTTTTTTGTGCATCTTTCTTCTGCGCATCTTCCAAAGCTGTGCTGTAGATTTTCCGCGTGCCGCGAATCAGGTGCCCGCCTTGAAAAACATTCCAGGTCACATCACGGATCCCGGCACTGGCGAAAAAACGGGGGTGGATCTTGTTGGTATACCACCATCCGTCGGTCGGCAATCCTCGCGGTCCATCGATACGAAAGCCAACCTCTGGCTTCGTATTGGAGACCGTTCGAGCGCGAATCTGGTAATCGAAATGGTACTGGCTTCCGACTAATTTCAACTCATCACCGGTCGGCAGTGAAAAGCGAAAGATCTTCTCTATTTCGATCTTGTCATCGCCATTGACGTAGGTTGTTCGAAATCTCACGGATGTTGGCGCAACCGAACTGTCTTCGTCGTTGTCCTCGTTCTTGCCTTTGTCACGGACGATATTCCAAAATTTGGATTCCAACGACTCGCCACCACCGATTGGTTCCCACGTGCTGACGGATACGTCCTCATCGTTAAACTTGCTGATCGCCAAAGTAAAGGCACTCCGCAATTTGGGAGGTGCATCCTCGGAGTCATCTCCAATCAAGGCGAGCGGCTTTTCCACCAAGACCACGGTGAAATCCAAGTTCAGCGGTTGCCGCTGTTCGCCGGCGGGTTCCGAATCGTCGGTTGGTTCTTTTTCCTCGCCAGCCGTATTGGCCACCGGTCGCCGCACGGTCAAAAGGACCTTTTGACCCGCCTTGCTCTCGGCGAGAGCACTATCCAATTCGGCCATGGTGGCAACATCCGTGCCATCGACTGCCAGAATGATGTCACCCGGCTGTAATCCTGGAGCAACGTCTGGTGAAGTTGCAGTTGCCACAGGGGAACCGGGGGCCATGACACGTACCAGGCAACCACCCGCCAATAGGTCTTGCAAACCCATGAAACCGAGGTAGCCGCTGCGGTGTTCCAAAGCCCGATAGGTGAAACGACCATCTTTATTGCGTTCCACCAATTCCAATCGGTCCAAACTGGCGCCGCGATTGGAGAAGTACGCCACGTAGGGCAGTTTTTTCCCGGTGAAAGAACCGACCACGACCCACTCTTCCTGTGAGGCCGACGGGGTCTCCACGACTGGTTCGTCCGCTCCGGTATCATTGTTGTCGGTCGTCTTCGGATCGCCGTTGTCGGCCGTGCCGTCGTCCACCCCCACAATGTCTTCGGTACCGTCCTTTTCGCCCTCGCCCTCGCCTTCGCCGCCCTCGCCGCCCTCGCCGCCCTCGCCGCCCTCAACG
>DUDC01000226.1 GCA_012959465.1 Planctomycetaceae bacterium | reverse complement strand
CCAGGAAGTTTCGAGCAACTGCCCCAGGGCATGGACATCAAGTTATTCGATCCGACGCACCCGACATCGGCCTTCAGTGACTTTCACAAGGCCGTGCTGCGGGGCATCGCATCTGGTCTCGGTGTCAGCTATGCGTCCCTCGCGTCTGATTTGGAGAACGTCAACTATTCGTCAATCCGCCAGGGCGCGTTGGACGAACGGGACTTCTACCGGACCCTGCAACAGTTCGCGATTGAGCACTTCGTTGAGCCGGTATTCCGCCGCTGGCTACAAGCATCGATGACGTCGGGCGATCTGCCGTTGCCCATGGTCAAGTTTGAGAAGTTTGCGGAAAACATGGTCTTCCGGCCCCGTGGCTTTAGCTGGGTGGACCCGCTGAAGGAGATCAACGCCAACATCGTTGGCCTACAGAATGGCGTATTGAGCCTTCAGGACGTTGCCGCCCATTACGGGCGCGATGTCGAGGAGGTGTTTGAAGCTGTGGAGCGCGAACGCGAACTTGCGGAAAGCCACGGCATTAGTTTGGCCTTTCAACCGTTCGGAACAAAACGACCGGTTGAGCCAATCGTCGAATAGGTTATTTGCAGGGGAAGGCTTTCATTAGTGCATATAACAAAAAATTTTCAGGTCCCACCAATTCTGCCACTCCCGGGCGATTCTGGGATTCTTGATGCATCAGCGTAATCAATTGCGCGGAGTGAATTGTCTTGAGATTCTTTGGAGTGCAATAGAGCTTGTTAGGCAGAAATTTCTGCATGTGATCGAAGCCCCTAATGATGAATCCGACCATCGTATATGAAAGTTGTTGTTTGGTTATCGTAGCATACACTGTATCCGCACCATGAAGCCCCGCTTCGATCACCTGTTTCGCAGTTTCATTAGCCTGCACCTTGTTGGCACTTCCAAACACAAGCATCGCCGCCACAGCGACCATGGCTAACGTGCTGAAACTAAAAACACTCAATACCCGCGCATACATATATTAGCTCCTTTGGCGACTGGCTACGAACTGTCAGCCAAAACACACCCGTTATCAATAGAAGGAATACCGACATGGATAACCTTGCTGTCAGCGAGGATGTTCCCGCTTGTTCTGATGAACAGGTGGAGGACCGTCGCGCCGACTGTGAAATCCACCACCGAGCCTACGACCTCGAACGGGACGCAGTGAACGAGGACGAGCGCCGGGTGCGCATAGCGGTTTCCAGCGACGTCCCCGTGGAACGGGCTTTCGGGACCGAAGTATTAGATCACAGCGCAGATGCCATTGACCTGAGTTTCCTTGGGTCTGGCCGTGCGCCATTGCTGCTGGATCACGACATGACCCGGCAGATTGGAGTTGTTGAGGAAGTCACTATCGACGGTGAGGCCCGCAGAACGCGGGCGACGGTGCGCTTTGGAAAAAGTGCGCTTGCCAATGATGTCTTCCAAGACGTGGTCGATGGGATCAGATCGAACGTATCGGTCGGATACCGCATCGATGATTTGTCCAAGGAGGAACGCGACGACGGGACGGTCTTTCGCGCCACTCGGTGGACGCCCCTCGAAGTGTCGATTGTTTCAATCCCTGCCGATCATTCGGTGGGCGTTGGCCGCTCGGCAGCAACCGAAACCAATGTTCCAGAGGAGATCAAAATCATGGAACCAGAGGTAAATGTTGAAGAGGTGCGCGCCGAAGCTGCTGCTGAAGCCCGTACTGAGTACGCCAAGGCGACAGGCGAAATCCTCGCCCTTGGTGCCAAGCACAACCGCCGCGATCTGGCCGAAGCCGCTATTGGCAAAGGTCACTCGGTGGAGCAATTCCGTGGCGTCCTATTGGAAGCCATCGGAGATGCGAAACCGTTAGAAGTCGCAGAGCCGGACATTGCACCGAAGGAAGAGCGTCAATTCTCTTTCATTCGTGCGATACGAGCTTCAGCGACCGGTGACTGGCGTGAGGCTGGTTACGAGCGTGAAGTGAGTGACGAGATTGCTCGACAATCTGGTCGCACACCGAAAGGCTTTTTCGCCCCCGCATCTGCATGGGGCCAGAGAAACCTCATCGCGGGCGCAGACGCCGACGGTGGTTTTTTGAAGCCTACCGATCATTATGGCAATGAGTTCATTGCAGCCCTGCGCGGTCGTCTGGTTACTGCCGGGCTGGGTGCAAGAATACTCTCCGGACTTCGGGGTGATATCTCAATCCCGAAACTCTCTGCCGGAGTTGCTGCGGCGTTCGTTGGTGAAGGTTCGGCAGTTGCTGAGGTCAACCAGACCTTTGCCGCTGTTACGCTGGCACCAAAGACGCTGGGTGCCTTCACGGACATCTCCCGCAAGTTGATGGCGCAATCTGATCCATCAGCCGAGGCGATTGTTCGGGACGATCTGCTGAATGCCGTCGCTGCGAAGTTGGAAGACGTCACCATCGAAGGTGGCGGTTCCAACGAGCCAACTGGTATCACGCAGACTTCCGGCATCGGGAGCGTCGCGATAGGTACCAATGGTGGAGCACCAACCTGGGCTTCAGCCATCAATCTCGTGAAAGAGGTTGAGGCTGATAATGCGGCGCTTACGGACAATTTGGCCTATCTGACCAATCCGAAGGTCAAAGCCAAATTGGCATCGACCGCTAAGGGCTCCGGCGATTCAGTGATGATCATGGAAGCACCTTGGGACCGCCTCTACGGCTATCCCATGGGGATCACAACCCACGTGCCGTCTGATCTGACCAAGGGTTCAACGTCGGGCACTTGCTCGGCCATGATCTTTGGCGATTT
>DUDC01000225.1 GCA_012959465.1 Planctomycetaceae bacterium | reverse complement strand
GTAAAGCGTTCGACCGGCGAGAGGCCCAATACGAAAAACTGAAGACGGACGAGCAGATCGCGGATTACCAGGCACGGCTACGCCATTTTTTCTTTCAACAGTTGGGTCGCTTGCCGGAACGCACGCCACTGAATCCTCGCGTGGTCGGAAAAATCAACGGCGACGGATATCGTATCGAGAAGATCATCTTTGAGAGCCAGCCGAAACACTTCGTCACTGCCTTGCTCTATTTGCCTGCTGCCGAGAATGATCAGCAGAAAATTCCGGCCGTACTGGTGCCCTGCGGTCACACGGCCAATGGGAAGATCGGATACCAGAAGTCTTGCATCCTCCTGGCAAAGAACGGGCTGGCCGCGTTCTGCTACGACCCGATCGGACAGGGCGAGCGGTATCAGATTCTGGATGAAACGGGCAAGCCGCGATACAAATCGACGACCGAGCACACGTTAATTGGAGCGGGCTGCATCCCGCTGGGCCGCAACGCCGCGACCTTTCGAGTGTGGGATGGAATTCGAGCACTCGACTATCTCTGTTCGCGTGACGACATTGACGCGACTCGACTTGGCTGCACAGGCAACTCCGGCGGCGGAAGGTTAACCGAGTATTTGATGGCACTCGATTCCCGCATCGTCTGCGCAGCGCCCGGTTGCGCCGTGACGAGCTTCCGTCGTCGCCTTGAAACGAAGGGACCAGGCGACGCGGAACAGAACATCTTTGGCCAGATTGCTTTTGGCATGGACAACGCCGACTACGTGATCATGCGCGCCCCGAAGCCGACGTTGCTCCTCTCGGCGACACGCGATTTCGTCGATATTCAGGGAGCGTGGCACGTCTTCCGCGAAGCCAAACGCGTCTACACGCGGATGGGGTTTTCCGAGCGAGTCGATCTGGTTGAAGCCGATGAGAAGCACGGCTTTTCCCAGCCGTTGCGAGTCGCTATGGTCCGCTGGATGCGACGTTGGCTTTTGAAGATCGACGAACCGATCACCGAATCCGATATCGAAACGCATTCGGCCGATGAACTACTCTGCACCCCCAAGGGGCAAGTCCTGTTAATGCACGGCTCGCGATCGGTCGCCGACCTGAACGTGGAATACGACCTGCAGCTCGAAAAACAGCGGCAAGAGTCTTGGCTACCAGCCAACCACGATAAGACGATTCGAGACATTCGCCAGATCGCCGGCGTTCGCTCGCTGGATGATTTACCTCGCCCGGCCGTGAGGGATGCCGGCACCATCAAGCGAGGCGGCTACAACATCGAGAAGATCGTGCTGCAGCCCGAACCTGACATTTGGCTACCTGCTTTGTTGTTCAAACCGACAAGGCCCAGCGGCAAACGAGTTCTTTATCTGCACGGCAAGGGCAAGTCCGTGGACGCTCAGCCGGACGGCCCGATCGAAAGGCTTGTGCAACAAGGCAGCCTCGTGCTTGCCGTCGATCTCCGCGGCACCGGAGAGACAGGTGGAAACAATGAGAACACCTGGGGTGGAAACTGGGAAACCATATTCGTTTCGTACCTGCTCGGCAAATCACTGGTCGGCATGCGAACGGAGGACATTCTCGTCGCCGCGCGGTTTCTATCGGAGCGGGAACAAAAGGACAACCGGGGCTCCATCCACCTTATCGCCGACGGACTCGCCATCCCACCATCCATTCACGCTGCCGCACTGGAGAGCCGTCTGTTCGCATCATTGAAACTCAACGGCGATTGTCCGACATGGAAATCCATCGTTGCCGATCCATCCGAAACAGGAAGATTGGCTGATACAATTCACGGTGCTCTTGAAGTTTATGATCTGCCGGATCTCGTGGCGGCGTTTCGTCGCGCCAACAAGGACTAGAACGTAACGCAGACCATGTGCGCCGCGGGCAACAACTGATCGACGCGGAAGCAAAGTGGATTGCTTTGACTAGCTCTGTCTCACCAACCGTTTAATTCAGCAATCCGTCCTAGAATCCCGATGCCGTATCGACCCTGGCGGGTCTTACCTTGTTCGATGTACTTCTTGACCAGCGGCAGCGCTGGGTCGCCCATCCAATCAAGCACGTTGTGAAGCATGACCTGGTTGTTGGTTCCTTCAAACAGCAGTTCGTCAAGGCAGGCCAAGGCCCGATCGGGTTTTCCAAGTTTAACTAGCGTCCAGGCGGCCATCATCCGCACTTCGTGCGAGCCATCTTCAAGTGCCTTTCCTAATACATCTGCGGCCGACATCGCGTCGTCGTTGAGCAGGTGCAGACCGGTAATCGCCCACCATCGCATCCCTTCATCTTTGTCCGACATCCAATTGACGAGAGTTTTGAGGTTGGCTTTGTCACGCACCAGCACAAGATCTGCGGCGTCCAGGTATTTCTCAAGTGGGTACAGTTCCTTGGTGCGTACCATTTCGTAGATCGTCATGTTATTTGCCGAGGCGCGTCGCTGGCGCATCTTCTCCGGTAGGAGACCGGAATCGAACAGTTCCAGTTGCTTCTGGCGTAGCGCCTTTTTCAACTCGGCGACCTTCTGCTGGTGCCCTGCCTGGTCGATCAAGTTGTGGACGTTATCGAAGTCGGACTTGTTATCGTAAAACTCTTCGGACACCCTCGCGCGGAAGAAGCGGCCAGTGACCTCGCTGGTCTTTCCCTCGCGATGGTGCTTTTCCCAAGCGGGCGTTGCCGGAGCCTTCCAAAGATACGCGAGATGATGACCGGCCGGTGCGTACGGCATATAGTTCTTGTGATAGGCAAAGCGCTTGTCGCGAATCATGCGTACGTGGTCCAACCGTCCGTCGGCACGCTCTCGAAAGCTCAGATGATATTTGGGGGCCGGCTCGGCGGCACTGCCGAGAAAGATTGTGCCCTGGAACGAGTCGGTTATTTCAGCACCGGCCAAGCTCAGCCACGTTTTTGGCATATCCACAAAGCTCACAATACGGTCCACGGTTGTCCCTGGTTTTTCGGCGGGGTAGAGGTGTTTTAGTTTTTCAGGGATACGAATGACTAACGGGCAGTGAACGCCGCTGGCGTAAAGAAATCGCTTGCTTCGCGGCATTACTCCGCCGTGGTCGGAGTTGTAGATGATAATTGTGTCCTCGTATAACCCGTCCTTCTTCAGTGCGTCGAGCGTTTCTTTGACTTTGCGATCCATATTCTCGACGGCCGCCGCGTACTTCGCATAGTTCCGTCGAATGGCCGGCAGATCGGGGTGATAGGAAAATAGCTTCATCGTCGCTGGATCTTTACGTGGATTGTCGACGTTTCCATGCGCGCGGCTCTCGTGGCTGTCGCCAATGTTAACCACGGCAAAAAACGGTTGACCCTCTCCCCGCATTCGCCAACCGAAACGCTCTTTGCCGCCCTTGTAGTCCCAGCAGTCCTTGTCCGCCCGTCCACCGATGTTGTAATCCGTCTTACCGGGATTTGACGTGTGGTAACCTGCCTTCTTCAACAGGTCCGGATAGTACTTGATCTTGTCGTGCGGAATCATATTGCGGCTACGCATCGGCTGCGTTCCATTCGAGATGGCGTACATTCCCGTGATCCAGCATGATCGCGTCGGCGCACACACGGCCGCATTGTCGAAGCAGTGCGTGTAACGAAAACCCTCTTTGGCGAACTGATCAATCGCCGGTGTGTTTGCATTGGTTCCACCGTAGCAACTGACCCACGATACGCCGTTGTCCTCGCTAGTGATCCAGAGGATATTTGGCTTCGCTGTCTCGGCCGCGGCAATCGACACCATGCCTACCATCGCGGATGCGAGTAGACACCTAAGAATTGCGATGCGATACGTCAACTTCGTACAAACAAGAAAATTCACGGCGTGTTCCTCGTGTGGAAAATTCCCGATAGCATTGTCATATGGTGACGGCGGTGCACGGTGGGGCCTTGTATCTTAATCGACCCCGAATCATGCGGATGACCGAAATCCCAAAACCTCAGCAATTCACAAACATTGGTCAACATAGCCTCGTGCCGACTCAATCGCTCGTTCTGATGAACGACGAATTTGTTGCCGAACAGGCGGAGCACTTTGCACGGCGCGTCGTGAGTCAGGCCGGAGCGGATCGCGAAGCTCAAGTTGCATGGGCGATGCGAATCGCGCTTGGCCGTGGTCCTCCTGACGAGTCGAGAATCACGCAAGCAGTCGTTTTTCTGGAATCCCAACGGCAGAGGATGATCGACGAAGGATCGTCGCCAGACGCTGCCACGGACAAGGCACTAGCCGACTTCTGCCGAGTGTTGATCAACTTATCCGAGTTTGTCTACGTAGACTGAGGACCTAAAACGCAATGTCGCTGATCAACCGCCGGCAACTACTTGCAAGATCCGGAGGCGCTTTTGGCAGTCTGGCGCTGTCTTGGATGCTGGCCAACGACAGGTTGTTGGCTCGGGACAAAGACGACCCGTTTGGTCCTCGCCCCGCTCATTTTGCGCCCAGTGCGAAGCAGGTCATTTTCCTGTTCATGTACGGTGGTCCCAGCCATATTGACTTGTTCGATCCCAAACCCGAACTCGACAAATGGCACGGCAAGGAGATCCCTGTCTTCCGCAAAGAAGACGCGTTTATGGGCAAGACAAAGCCGTATGCCATGAAGAGTCCGTTTGCCTTTTCCAAGTGCGGCGAAGCGGGCATCGAAATTTCGGATCAGTATCCACAGCTTGCCAAGCATGCAGATGAGATGTGCGTCATCCGATCGCTGCACTGCGAAAGCAACAACCATGGTCCGGCGTTGTTTCAAATGCAGTCGGGTTCAATCATGTCAGGACATCCGACAATTGGTTCATGGGCGAACTACGGATTGGGAAGTGAATGCGATGAGTTGCCCGGGTTCGTCGTGATGATGGACTATCAAGGCGCCCCGGTTAACGGTGCCATGAACTGGTCGTCCGGGTTTCTGCCTGCCAAGTATCAGGCTGTTCCTTTGCGTTCGACCGGCGAACCAATTGCCTATCTTCGTCCGCCAGCTGGGGTATCGAGCAGTCGCCAACGTGGTCAACTTGATTTGATTGCCAAGTGGAATCAGCAATACGCGGCCGCCAATCCAGATGACGATGAGCTGGAAGATCGTATCGCCGCGTATGAACTCGCGTATCGAATGCAATCGCGTGCGCCAGAAGCCGTCGACTTGTCACAGGAGACAAAACGAGTCCACACGGCGTATGGCTTGGACAACAAGGTTACGGCTCATTTCGGTCGCAATTGTCTACTCGCGCGCCGTCTCGTTGAACGCGGCGTGCGGTTTGTGCAACTTTACAGTGGTGGAAATGAGGGACCGCGGGCTTGGGATGCCCATGATGATTTGGAAACGAACCATCGGCTGCACTGCGCCGAAACCGACCGGCCCATCGCGGCGTTGTTGAGCGACTTGAAACAACGCGGCATGCTCGACGAAACGCTCGTATTATGGGGTGGCGAGTTCGGACGCACACCAACGGCTGAAGGCGGTAAAGGAAGAGATCATCACGCTCGTGGGTTCACCATGTGGATGGCCGGCGGAGGAGTAAAAGGTGGCAAGATCTACGGTGCAACCGACGAGTTTGGATACCACGCCGTTGAGCAGCCAACCTCGGTTCCAGATCTGCACGCCACGATATTGCATTTGCTCGGACTTGACCATGAAAAACTCACCTATCGATTCCAAGGCCGCGACTATCGACTCACTGATGTTAGCGGCAACGTCATTCATGATATCTTGGCGTAATTGGAATAGGACGATGTCGAGCCCTTGTTAGCGCCGCTTGTTCGGTTGAATTTGGTTGAGAATCGTAGTGTCCTTGATCTTCGTGTCGGCGGCCGCCGAAAATACCGACACTGTCGCGTCCGGCTCTTTGGAGTGCGGTGACTTGTCACCGCTTTTGTTTATAGCGGACTGGAAACAGGAAGAGATTTCCCGTTCACCCCATCCAAATGAAAGCTCCGACAAGTCGGAGCACTCCAAAAGGAACGTTTCATTCGCCGATGCAATACAGGTGTTTGTGCCCCCGCAGATACAATCGCTTGCCGACAAAGACGGGATTCGAGCCGATTGATTCTAACTGGTTGTTTTCAATTTCCCGGTATTCGCGTCCTGCGTCGAGCACGATCGTCACGCCTTTGGTGCTGGTCAGATAAATGTAATCGCCGGCTGCTGTGATGCTTGAGTAAAAATTGCCTATATCCAGGCGTTTGCGATAGGCAACATCGCCTGTCTGCGCATCCAGCACTTCAAGAATCCCATTGGTTGTGACTCCATACAACAAACCGTCGTGGACGACGGGTGAAGGTGTACGGCGTCCACGCGAGCTGTTTGTTTGCCAAAGCGATTCCAATTCGGTGGCGTTACCGTCGGTCGGCAATCGAAACGCGGTCGTCTTTCCAGATTGAGCGTAAAGAACTCCATTATCCACAATTGGTGATCCTTCCGACACTTCCAGAGCCTTATCGGTTGTCAGGATCGTGCCGTCGCTTACCCGTACAAAGTTGCCCGATGGTGACACGATCGCGGCAGTGGTACCCAAGCGGACTGCGATGGATGTAGCGTGACGAGCGCGGAGCTCTGTTCGCCAGACAATTTCTCCCGTATCGGCCTCCAGGGCCACCAGGTCGTGGAAATGGACAATCAACCGTCGGTCAATTAACACGGGTGAGCTGCCGTGCCCAAAACCGAGCGTCGTTCCCCCCACGAACTTGATCCATTGCCGCTCGCCGTTCATGTCGTACGCCGCTACGATACCGGATCCGAAGACCGTGTAGACGTACCTGCCGTCGCAAATCGGCGTCGCTGCCGTGTTGCCGCTGCCCCGATTCCCCGGCACGGGATTACTACGTCTGGTTTCACCAACCTCTTTTTCAATTGCGTTCAGTTTGTCTCGCAACTTGCCGTGCTCAGTTTTGGCGTCTGGTTTCGCCTTTCTTAATTCGTTGAACTGTTTCTGAAGCACTTTCTTACGCTCGTTGAGCGAGTTCCAATGGTCGAGCATTTCTTTTGCTCGGTCGGGTCCGATGGATTCACGGGCGGAATTCGCTCGCCGCCACAACACTTTTCCATCGTTCGCGGCAACGCAAAGTAACTCGTCCGGATCCGACACTACAAAAACCTTGTCGCCAAAAACGACGGGGGAGCCGAAACTCTTGCCCGGCATTTCTGTTTTCCAAACGACGTTTTCCTGCTGCGACCATCGTGTAGGCGGAGTAACGTCCGGATACCGCCCACTCGCATCACTCCGCCAACCGACAGGTGATTCGGCAAAAACGGCAGTGGGGTTGCAAAGGATCAGCAGGACGATCAAGGAAAGTCGAGTCATGGATTCTTCTCCGACAATGCCCGCATTTTGACGCCAACTTGTCAGAGTATTATATAAGCGTTCATGGATGCGACGAAAGTGCCGGGAGGATTCGGCCATTCGAAGGACTCACTCGCTTGCGTTTCGTGCTTGTATTGCTGGAACAAGCTTCAATCCGCAGCCATTCAGCTCAAGATCTCTTTCACGACCCTCGGCGGCTCGAAGCCAGTGAGCCTCTCTTCCAACCCGCTGCGTTCGAAGAACAGTTTTTGATGATGCAATCCCAACAGGTGCAAGATGGTGGCGTGGAAATCATGGACACTCACAGGATTTCCAACCGCCTTATGGCCAAAGTCGTCCGTCGTGCCGTACGTTGTGCCGCCTTTGATACCGCCGCCAGCCATCCACGACGTGAAGGCCTGCATGTTGTGGTCGCGTCCGGAAAAGCCATCGACGGACTTCTGAGTCGTCGGCGTCCGTCCGAATTCGCCACCCCAAATCACCAGCGTGGAATCGAGTAATCCTCGCTGTTGGAGATCGCGCAGCAAGCCGGCAACCGGTTTGTCGGTGCGCTGACAGGCTCCCCTGTGATTTGCCGCCAGGTCGGCGTGGCTGTCCCAGGGTTGTTCTTCGAGAAAAATCTGCACGAAGCGTACGCCCCGCTCGACCAATCGACGAGCAAGCAAGCAGCGCCGACCGAACGAGTCGGTCCATTTTTCTCCGACACCATACATCGACAGCGTGCGTTGATTCTCGCGTGTCAGATCGAGCGCTTCACCAGCCGACATTTGCATTCGCGCCGCTAGGCTGTAGGTCTTGATACGGGCATCGAGTTCCGGATAGTGGGGCCGATCTTTCAGATGGATTTCGTCGAGTTGGTTTAGCAACCCGCGGGCCGATTCCGTTACCGCGGATGGCTGTTCGTATTGCGGCTTCAGATTCAAGATCGGAGAACCGCTGGGCCGAAATCGGGTCCCTTGAAAAATGGGTGGTAGGAATCCGGACGTCCAGTTTCGTGTGCCGTTCTTCGGCGGACCGAGTGGGTCATTCAGCACCACGTACGCTGGTAAGTTCTGGTTTTCAGATCCCAACCCGTACACTGACCACGCACCGAACGTCGGGTAACCCATGAACAGGCGTCCGCTGTGAATCTTGTACAGTGCATTGTCGTGATTCGGATGGTCTGTCCACATCGAGTTGATCAAACAAATTTCATCACACATCTTCGCAGTGTGCGGTAGAACATCGGCCATCCACATTCCAGAATCGCCGTGGCGGGCGAACTTGAACCGACCACCCATCATCACGCCGATCGCCGAGTTGTTCGAGTTGCCGATTTCCTCAACGTTACCCGGATATGGCTTGCCATCCATTCGGTTTAACACCGGTTTCGGATCGAACAGGTCCATCTGACTTGGTCCACCGTTCATGAAGAGGTGGATGACAGAAGTTGCCTTGGCGGCGTGGTGAGGTTGTTTGGGTTGGAGGTTGTACTGCGTCGCCGGTTTCGCGAGTGTTGGTTCCGCCGCGAGAGCCGATGTCCCACCAAAGAAATCATGGCACAGCATGTGCGTCAGCGCGGCTCCCAATATTCCGTCGGAAGTGCGTGCGAAAAAATCGCGTCGTGTGTTTCGTTGGGGTTGATCTTTCATTTCCATCTCTTCATCGCATCAGTCGATATAAAGGAATGCTGCCGAGTTTAGTATTGTGTGGCAGTACGATTCCAGAGCTGCACTTCGATCCCCTTTCCAAGCCAATTCCATTTCAATCAATATCTCAATTCCTAAACGCAGTTCCCGATCACTCGGCATTCGGCTGAGGGCGAGTTGGCAAACCAGTTCAACACGGGCGCCATGATCGTCGTTATTCGGATCTATTATTAACTCGTCCACACGTGCGGCGAAAGCGATCGCCAGTTCACGAACATGGCGGTTGTTCATCAACATCAACGATTGGGGCGAGACGGTCGACACGTTGCGGGCTATACAGTTCGGCCCCATCTCCGGATAGTCAAAGGTATCCATCATGGTCGGAATTTCCGTGCGGCGGTACTGCAGGTAGATGCTACGCCGCCAACCACCATCAGCCGTGGAGTTGGCGGTGACCATGCCATCGCGATCAACGGAAACGCCATCGGGTGGGCCACCTTGCCTGTCGTCGAGTTTTCCAGAAACAAACAACAGTGAATCCCGTAGCGACTCGGCGTTCATTCGTCGTAGTTGCATGTGAGAAAGGAGCCGGTTCTGCGAATCGACCTGCTGGCGCTCGTCGGTGATCCGGCTCGATTGACGGTACGTACGCGAGTTCATGATCAGGCGGTGCATTTCCTTGATGCTCCAACCGCGGTCGATCAACTCGATCGCCAGCCAGTCGAGCAGTTGCGGATGCGACGGTCGATCACCTTTTACACCAAAATTCTCAAGCGACTTTACGAGACCCGTTCCAAAATGGTGATACCAGATTCGGTTGACAATCATTCTTGCGGTCAGCGGATGGTCCGGCTCGGTTAACCAGCGAGCAAAAGCCAGCCGCCGTCCTGTTTTCCCGGCGAAGGGCGGTGTGGCATTGAACGGCGTGCGGCCGTTGGTGAGAACCGAGGGAACGTCGGGTCCAACGAGACGGCCCGGCTTGTCGTACTCACCCCGTCGTAAGATGTACGTCGGTGACGGTTCGCCTCGATCCCAGAGAGCCCGAATCGCCAGTGGCGGCTCCATTTGTCGGCGAACCTGTAAGATATCGAACTCGATGACTTGAATAGCGAGACGAGCTTCGAGCACTGTCGCCGGCTGTTGAGAGTCGGCTACGACGTCGGCACGCTGCAGCTTTTCGACGAGAATGCGTTGTGGCTGCGTTCGATTGTTGTCGGCGATCGATAATGCTCGCAGCGTCTCGACGCGATCGGCTTCGGATTGGGCTGGGTAATGTTGACGAAGCGTTTCCATCTGCATGGCAGCGACGGCTTGCTTCCAGCGCGATTCGAGTTGCTTCAAATGTTTTGTAAGCGGCGGATTGATTTCGGCGACTCGTCTTCGCCGCTCGGTCGTAGCAACATCCAAAGAACGATTCTTGAATGTCAACCAATCGTGTTCGTCATACGCTCCTTGAAAGATCGCCTTAAAACGGTAGTAGTCGCGATGTGGGATGGGATCGTACTTATGCGAATGACAGCGGGCACATTCTAGAGTCAGTCCCATCACTCCAGAACCGAGCACTTTGATCGCATCGCTGATTACCCCCAAGCGTTCGGGCACAAAGTTCATCGTGCGTGAGCCTGTCTCGTCGATTCCCATTCGCAAGAATCCAGTCGCAACCAGATTCTCAACCATCTCGTCAGTGACGACCTCCGCATTGGCATAATCGAGTAATTCGTCGCCAGCGATCTGCTCTAACAGAAACCGGTCGTAAGGTTTGTCTTCGTTGAAAGCGCGAATCACATAATCTCGATACTTCCAAGCCACTTGCCGGATCGGATCGGCGGAGACGCCGCCTTCCGAATCCGCGTAGCCGGCCACGTCGAGCCAGTAACGGCCCCAACGTTCACCATAATGGGGCGATGCTAGTAGATGGTCGATCATCGCGCGATACCAGTTCGGTTGTTCACTACTCCGCCACTTCTTCCACTCCTCGACCGGTGGTGGCATTCCAACGAGATCGAAGTAGGCGCGACGAATCAGTATGTCGCGGTCAGCTTCAACTGCGAAACTCAAATCGTTGGCAATCAGTTTTTTCCGAATGAAGTCATCGATTGATTGAGCGTCGGTCGCCGCTTTCGGAGGCTGAAATGCCCAGTGGCGCCGCTCATCATCGCTGACAAGAGGATCGGATTCGGAGGTTGCCACATCCATGGTCACGTCACCTTCTGGCGCGCCGGCGGCGATCCAATTGCGAAGGACTTCAACCTCCGTAGAGGACGGGCGTCTGACGAAGAACTTCAACAACAATTCGCGGGGCGGGCACGCTTCGGTTTCGACCCGTTGGATCATCAAGCTGGCATCCGGATCAGCAGCAACAAACGCCGGCCCGCTCTTCCCGCCTTTTTGCATGGCAGCACGAGTGCGAAGATCAAGCTCACCCTCGCGAAGTTGCGGACCATGGCAGGTCACGCAACGCAGGAGCATGATGGGAAGCACATCGTGCTGATTGATCTTCTTCGCCGTCGCCGATGGATTTTCGGACTTCGCACCGGTTTCAATCCAGCGGCGAATTCGAGCAATTTCTTTGCTCGTCAACCGTGGTTCCCCTTCTGGAGGCATGTCGCCACCATCGATCATGATCCATAGTGGACTCTCGTCGACCGACTTCTCAATCGCCGCTTCGCCCGATTCCCCACCGCGATGCAGTCCAGTGATCGAAGAGAGATCGAGATCACCCTTCCGGACCTTGGCACCATGACACTTGCCGCATTTCTTCGCCAAGATCGGTTGGATGTCAGATTCGAAGACCGGCAGTTCGTCGTTGGCATGACTCGCTTGATTCAGCATCGAACTGAGGATGCCGACAAGGAACAAGATCGTCGAACAGTAGGAGTTCATACGACACCGAACAGGGAAAGAACCGGGATGCTCAAGGTAGTCATCCGTCAGTTGTATTATACCCGCTTTGATTCTCGCGATTGATGGTTTGACATAACTCAGCCCGCTGGGCCCAGCGGGCTGGGTATTGGTCACCACCTTGGTTGGTCGACCGATCGGTGAACGTCTACGGAGTTTGTCGAAGATTTTTCATTAGTTATTTGTCAATGGTCGTTCGTCATTGAAGGAAGGGGTGGACAGGACAAAGGTGGCGCGGGTGGCTCAGAACATGTAAAGCGGTGACAAGTCACCGCACTCCAAAACTTTGGAGTGATTTTAGGCCTAAATAGTCAGTTTTTTAACCAGAGGCTTGTGTGGTACGGTGAGCCCACCTGTGCCACTGGCTCTGCATGGCCGGTCATTGTAGCATTGGAAATATCGACGTGGTCGTGTTATTCTTGGCTCATCGGATTCTAGCCGCCGGTCCTTTGCGATTCTGCAATGTCCGAAGGGAACTGTGGCCGACACCGCTGTTTTTCCAATGGCTGCGAAGAGACGGACTGAGGCCTCTCCGGCCGCGTCCGCAGCCGAGCGGATGGGTGTCGCAGATTCCGTGACCCTTACGCCCCATGACCGAATCTACGCGGTCGCCGTTCATGGTGCATATTACCAGCAGCAGGCCGAAGAAAGGCCAACAACGATGAGTAGAACCACAAGCGGAATGAGAAATATAGCGATCATGTATGTTAAAGCCGCCTGTTGCCTGATGTCACTACAGCTGGCCTTTGGAGTCGTTGCCACGCCTGCCTCTGCGTCCGCAAAGCCACCCAATATCGTCTTCATCTTTGTTGATGATCAGGGGTATTACGATCTGAGTTGTTATGGCGCGATGGAGGTCGAGACTCCGCGGATCGATGCGATGGCAGAGGCGGGGACGCGCTTTACGGACTACTACGCGGCGGCCCCGATTTGCAGCCCCTCACGAGCCGGCTTGTTGACCGGTTGTTACCCGCGCCGAGTAGGCAATGCAACTTGGGTGCACCGCGCAGATTCGCGATCGGGCATTCATCCCGACGAATTGACGATTGCCGAGTTGCTGAAGAACAACGGCTATGCGACCGCTTGCATCGGCAAATGGCACCTCGGCTTTCACGAGGCGTTCCTGCCGCGCAACCAGGGCTTCGATTACTATTTCGGTTTGTTGCATAATCTTGACCCGGTTGAGATCGTTTATTTCGAGGACAAGGGAGGTGTGCCCCTGATGCGTAATGGTGATGTCGTCAAGCGTCCGGTCGATCCCGCCGAACTGACGAAGCTCTACACCGACGAGGCCATCCAATTTATCGAGAAGAACAAGGACGGTCCGTTTTTTCTTTATCTGCCGCATACCATGCTCCACAACCCGCTCGGTGTGAGCGAAGAATTCAAGGGCAGCTCAAAATGGGGTGAATACGGCGACGCGATTCAAGAACTCGATCACAACGTCGGCCGTATCTTCGATTCGCTAAAACGAATAAGCATCGACGACAATACGATTGTGATCTACGCCTCCGACAATGGTCGAGGTCCAGGGCGCACGCCGGAACAGAAGATTCGCGGTCGCAAGCTTTCGACCTACGAGGGTGGCCTGCGCGTGCCGGCGATCGCCTGGGGGCCGGGGGTGGGATTACAGGCGGGCGCGGAATCGTCGGCGGTCGTGCGCGCCATGGACTGGTACCCGACGCTCGCCACGTTTGCGGGGATTAAAATTCCCGAAGGCCGCGTCATTGATGGGCGCGACATTAGCCCGCTCTTGAAGGGTGAGACCAGGATTGTGCCGCCTCCGGGAATGAAGAAATCGCTCAACGCCTCAGTTCCGCTTCGGCGGCGGTGGAACCCGCCTGGCGAATGGGCACACGTGATCAATCGCAACGAATACAACGACGCCTTCTTTTATCACGGCAGCCACGGCGCGCTGGCTGCCGTGCGTTGGCACAACTGGAAACTCAAGTTGAACCCGTCCCTTGAGTTGTATGACCTGGCGAAAGACCCGGGGGAATCCAAGCTGGCCCGCAATCGTGATATCACGCGCAAGCTGCGCGGTATGGCGATTCTGTTCCAGGAGGAAATGCGGCTCGACGCTCGGCCTGCCGGAGAGGCACCGGCGAATCGTCGCGCCGACGGCCGAACAGAGATTTCGCATGCGACATTGGATCGTCTGGACGCAAAGCTTGACGTGACCTACGCGCGGTATGGCAGTCGCACGCTGGAGATGGATATTTATCGGCCAAAGGCAGCGTGGGGTGAATTGCCCGCGGTTGTTTGCATCCACGGAGGCGGTTGGGCGAAGGGCAATCGGACCAGTCACGAAAAAGTCGCTCAGGCGCTTGCAGCGCGGGGGTACGTCGCTGCGACGATTTCGTATCGCTTGAGCGGTGAAGCTCCTTTTCCGGCGGCGATCCACGATTGTAAGGCGGCCGTCAGATTCCTGCGGGCGAACGCCAAGGAATACGGCATCGACACGGCACACATCGGCGCGATCGGGCTTTCCGCTGGCGGACACTTAACAGCTTTACTCGCCACGTCGGGCGGGGCAAGAGAACTTGAAGGCGAAGGCGGGAACGCAAAATTTAGCAGCGAGATTCAAGCTGCCGTGCCGATGGGCGCGCAGACGGATCTGCAGTCGCAACGCACGCGAGAGATTTCCATGATGGAGAAACGCGGCCAGATCTGGAGGCAGTTTCTCGGCGGCGCCCAGGAGGACAGGCCGGCGACGTATCGGCTGGCGTCGCCGCTCCATCACCTCGATAAGAACGACCCACCCTGTTGGTTCATATCGGGAGAAACCGACGATCCCAGCACGCACGCGGATCAATTTCGCCAGCGAATGGAAGAGTTAGGCATCCAAGTCGATCTCACCGTCATCAAGGACGCCCCGCATCCGTTTCTTGGCAAACAAGTTTGGTTCGACGAGATGATCGAAGTGGCGGATGCGTTTTTCGGAAGAACGTTGAAACACCCATAGATTGAATTTCTCTATAACACACTTTCAAGCTGAATGGTCGTTTTTTGCGGCGATGCAAGGCAAATACAGCCGGGGACATAACTCAACAAGGACTTGTTTACTGGAATCCTAATGAACCTACCCTTTCGATTTCTCTTGACGGTTGCGCTACTTTGGGCATCGCTGATTCCGTCGGTCGTCGTTGCAAAGCGGCCGAATGTGTTGTTTATCGTCTGTGACGATCTGAATACGCACGTATCAACATCCGGATATCCGCACATCAGCACGCCGTCGTTTGATGAACTGGCTGCTGCCGGCATGAACTTTCGTCGTGCCTACTGCCAGTATCCAGTTTGTGGGCCATCACGGGCCTCATTCTTGCACGGCCTGTATCCCCAGTCGACCGGTATCCTCAGTAACAAGTTAGACATTCGCGACGTGCGGGCGGGGACGGTGTCGTTGCCGCAGAGTTTTAAGAAAGCCGGCTATTGGACCGGAGCGGTCGGGAAGGTGTTTCACAACACAAAAGTCGATCCAGGTGAGGTCGCCTGGAACAAGATGCTTCGATTTGAAAACGAAGAGATGCCGATGGTGACTCCAATACGGAAAAAGTTCGAAGCCGAGCACGGACCGATCACCGAAGGCAAATCACGCCGTTTGTGGCGCGAGTTTTATCCGACGATCGCCAAGCAGACGAAGGGGCAAAAACCCGGTTGGGGCCCGACAGGCCTGACGGACGCACAACACAAAGACGGAAAGAACACCCGCCAGATCGCCGAATGGTTGGAGAATGAGTCGCACGGGGAGCAACCCTTCTTCATGGCCTGCGGCATCCAGAAACCGCACATACCGTTCATCGCGCCGGACAAGTATTTTGCTATGTATCCGCCGGCGGAACTGCAGTTCACACCGGCCTCGCTGGAGTTCTGGAAGCAGGCCCCGACGATCGCCCGTACGAAACGCTACCAGGGATTCGGTTTCGAATTCGGCGTGGAGAACGATGCGCTTCGTCGGGAATACATGCAGGCCTACCATGCCTGCATTTCCTTCATCGACGCCCAAATTGGCATCGTCTTCGACGCTCTCAAAAGCAGTGGACAGTGGGACGACACGATTGTCGTGCTCACCTCCGATCACGGTTATCTGCTGGGTGAGAAATTCATGTGGGGCAAGGTGATGCTGTTCGAAACCTGCAATCGAGTGCCGCTTGTGATCCGCGTCCCGGGTCAAACCCGCGCCGGTTCCTCCAGCGAAGGACTCGTCGAACTCGTCGATCTTTTTCCAACGCTTGCGGAACTGTGCGACATTACACCTCCCGAAGAACTGCAGGGCCGGAGCATCGTTCCGATGCTCAGCGATCCAAATGCCGCCGGAAAAGAAGTCGCCTATACTGTTGTTGTTCGAGCAGCGAATCTCGGCAAAGCGATTCGTACAAATCAGTGGCACTTTACTCGGTGGCCAGATGAGAGCGAAGAACTTTATGATCTGAAGGCTGATCCGCACGAGGAAAAGAACCTCGCCGTCTCTCCTGGGCACGCTCAAACGATTGTGTCGATGCGCAAGCTCCTTGAGCGAGCAGAATCCGCCGCAACGTCACGGAAACGATAAGAGCTGAAAGGAATCGGACGGACGATGGCGGAGTTGCTTGAAAAGAGAGACTAAAAATGCGAAAGAACCTTGGCATAGCATCAAAATTGCTGTTCGTACTGTTTGCTTCGACTGCATTAGCCGACGATCCACTGGTTGTGCCGAAGGATGTGCAGTCGGTCATCACCAGTTGTTGCATGGATTGCCATGGCGCCACTACCAGC
>DUDC01000224.1:15529-16576 GCA_012959465.1 Planctomycetaceae bacterium | reverse complement strand
AGCACCTCATCGCGAGTCGGGCCATCGTAGGGAGTCGGCACATGATCGATGACCGGCAGTTGCAACGATTTGGTGGACTGGCTCATCGTGTTTACTCCTTGGGCCTCAAGCCCACGTCACCTACAACCTATGAGCCATGGCATCACCGCCGCGCTCAGTGCGACGCCCGCAGAAAGCCGAGGATTTTCTCAAATCAACAAACAGCCCCGTTAAAGTCTCCTACGAACATTGGTATCGTACGCGTTTGCAAGGCTCAAGCCTACTATCCTAGTCGCCACAGTTACTTATGAGACGCCAGTCCACCATGGGAGCCACAGGTGATCTGTCCCCCTTTCCGCTGTAATGTCTGCGAGAGTTGCGAATGAAGATTCTTGTTCCAACCAAACGTGTGTTTGACACCGACCAGAAAATTCATGCCAGCGACGATGGTTCACACCTTGAAATCGATCCCGAGCCAGAGTATTTCATTCCGGGCATGTCTAGTGGATTCCTAATTTACTACCTTGGGACGCTAATCTATCCAGAAACAAAAGGGGTAGAAGAGGCTCGCTAGCGTCGGGGCGTCTCAACTCCACTTTGAGTGTACGGATTCACAAACTGCTAGGTGATTCAGCATCCCAGCCGCTGCGGCCCGGACGCGGCGGCGTGGCACCGGCAAGGCGCCTTCATGTTTCGAGATTTGCCTACGGCCTCCTTCCGTTGTGGCCACATCCAAAAGAAAAGCCCTGAAAGTGCATCAATCCAATGGGAAATTCGGAATGTCGCTAATGGGGAAGAGTAATTGTCGCCGAACACGCATTTGAAGTGGCTGAGCGAGTCTATACCAGCGACGGAGGTTCAAACGGCGAACTCGCGTACCAGAATATGGAACATGGCCGAGAGAATGTTGATTTTCAGTGGGATCGCAAGGCAAAAAAGTAGACGCTCTCATGCGTCGAGGCGACAGGATTTAGACTAGCGACCTTGGTGAAAGCTCCGACAAGTCGGAGCACTCCAAGGTTAAAATTTGGACCGTGCGGATCAGTGAAGGTGTAGCGCTCGAGCTGT
>DUDC01000224.1:1328-15448 GCA_012959465.1 Planctomycetaceae bacterium | reverse complement strand
CGTAATGGTGCCGTCCTGCTATGATGGTGTGTGCCCCACCTTTACCCCCACCTCTCCCTGCCCCCTGCCCTACCCGGCGACGGGCGATTGCCGCCCACCGCCCACCGCCCACCTACCGAACAACGTCGCGGAATTGGCTGACAATGAAAAGTAGCCGAGTGAATACTCTGAGAGGCACGATCCTGCTGGTGCTCGGCAGCGGCTGTCTGCTGCTGGCCGCCGAGGTCGATACCAACGTATTGACTTTGGAAGAGGCCAAAGAGTTGGGGCGGTTGAAATCTAGCTATTCAAGAGAGACTAATAGAGACACAAGAGCCACCCACGCCATTCCCAAGGCAAATCTCTCTCACTTTCAAAAGTCCATCGGCCCCATCCTCCAGAGACATTGTGTAGCCTGTCACGGTCCCGATGAGCCCAAAGCACAACTTCGTGTCGACAAACTAAATCCCGACCTGCTAACAGGGCCAGACATTGAACGATGGCGAGAGGTTTACGACGTCTTAAGCAATTCAGAGATGCCCCCCGACGACGAACCGGATTATGAACTGGCCGATGCCGATCGTAGCAACATCATCGAATGGCTGGGCGACGAACTGAACAAGGCATCTCTCGCACGTCGCAGCGACAGGCAACACTCGTCGTTTCGACGAATGACAAAGTACGAATACAGCTACGCGCTGCAGGATCTGCTTGGCTTACCCTATACTCTCGCCGATCCCCTGCCCTCGGAAACCGCATCCGCAGACGGCTTCAAGAACAGTTCTCAGATGCTTCAAATGTCGGCTATGCAGTTTGAACTTTACCGTGGAATTGGCCTCAAAGCTCTCAAGAGTGCCACGGTGCGCGGCGACCGTCCTGAAGCAGTCACCTACATCATATCGATGCAGGAAGAGATGGAAAAAGGGTCGGCAAAGAAGGCCGAATTATTCAACAAGGAAGATAAGAACTACAACAAAAATAGAACTCGACAGCACTTATTCAATAAGGAAACCGGCGAAGGCCTTCGTTTCTCAGGTGGAAAATGGACCCCTACCGCCGATGCAGTTGCCGGTAAGACGTCTGTTGTTTCTCCGGTTGTCTTGGTCCTTCCTAAATCCAACGAGTTCAAACTGAATTTGGATCGTTTTCTTCCTGATGAAGGCACGATGCGAGTTCGAATACGTGTCGCGCGAACGACCATGGAGGCCGATGAATATGCGAGCCTGCGATTGATTTTTGGTGCGCATACCAGCAATAACGCCAATTTCTCTCTGGTGATCAGTGAGCGTGATATTCCCGTAACGGCGCCTGCCGACAATCCACAATTCATCCATTTCGATATCCCTCTGAGCGAAATTCCTCGCAATCCCTTCCGCCATTTATCGACAACATTCCCCAGACGGGACGAGCTGCTATCCATTCGAAATGTTTCCAATGCACATAACAAGACAGAACCACTCAGTGTTGTTATCGACTACATCGAAATCAGCGCGCCTCACTACGACCAATGGCCGCCAAGAACTCACAATGCGATCTTTGTTGAGAGCAAGAACAAGTGTGATGAGGAAAAGTATGGTCGTGAAGTCCTCACTGGATTCACTGAGCGTGCCTGGCGTCGCCCGGTCACATCACAAGAAGTAGATCAGTTAATGGCCTTATTTGCCAAGTACCGTCCGGAATTTACAAATTTTGAAGATGCGATGTTGGAAGTTCTGGCAACGGTCCTGGCGACTCCGGAATTTCTTTACCTGACTCAGAGAGTTTCCGATAATAGTGCTAACATTCCCAACACAATCAGTGAGATGGAATTGGCCAGCCGACTCTCGTTTTTTCTCTGGTCCAGCATCCCAGACGATGAATTGCTCGAACTCGCGCGGCAAGGAACACTCAATGAGTCAAAGGTACTAAAGGCTCAAGTCCGGCGAATGTTGGCAGACTCTCGTTCCGATCGATTTTCTCATACTTTTGTTCAGCAATGGCTGGGCATGGATGGCCTGAACAGTGTGATTCACGTCCATGACAGTTCACTAAAAGAGTCTCTGCACGAAGAACCCGTTGCCTTTTTCGAAGAAGTCCTGAAGTCCAACAGCAGCGTCATGAACTTCATTCATTCGGATTACGTCATGGTCAACGAACGCCTGGCCAGTCACTATAAAATCCCTGGCGTTTATGGCCCTCATTTTCGCAAAGTGCCGATCAGTCCACAGGCGAATCGTGGCGGGATCTTGAGCGGGGCTGGAGTGTTGACAATGAACTCTGACGGTCGAGACTCTCATCCTCTCAAGCGTGGCATCTGGCTGCTGGAACATGTCCTCAATGATCCACCGCCACCACCACCGCCCAATGTCCCTGAAGTTGACCTGACGGACCCAAAGATATTAAATATGACACTCAAAGAGCGCATCTCAGACCACCGGAGGAAACCGGCCTGTATATCGTGTCATGCAAAAATTGATCCTTGGGGAATCGCTTTTGAAAACTACGATGCATTGGGAGCCTACCGTACTCAAATCAGGAATGAACCCGTCGATGCGACTTCGCTACTGTTCAACAAGCAAGAATTGGCGGGGATAGATGGCTTAAAGCGATACCTGCTCACCGATCGACAAGATCAATTTGCCAGAGCCATGGTTCATAAAATGACCGCTTATGCTCTTGGCCGTCCCTTGTCTTTCAGTGATCGCGCCGACATTGACAGCATAACGCGGCAGTTCAGGAAACACGGTGATCGTCTTGGCGATTTGGTCAACTTGATCATCGGCAGTGAACTTTTTCACGCGAAGTAGGAGCAAACAGATTGTGAACACAAACACAATTTCATTGAATCGCAGAAGTTTCCTTTACGGTGCAGGTGTCGCCCTGGCACTGCCACGGCTTGAGACGTTTGCTGCGAAGACTCCCAATCAACAGGATACGCCGAAACGTTTCGTCAGTGTTTACCATCCTGATGGTGTGGGTCTACCGCTGAAAGCAGATCCGGCTTGGAAGGATTGGAGCTGGTTCCCTCGCGGCGGCGAGCACGATTTTGAATTGACAAAAGTACTCGATGTACTCGAACCGGTACGCAGCGAAATCACTATCTATTCAGGGCTGTCGCACCCTGCCGTTAGACAAGTTCATGGCCATTCAAATGCCGATCAATACTTGACCGGTGCAGCAACGGGAGGTCACGGACCCTATAAGAACTCTATTTCCCTTGATCAGGTCATTGCTGCACACACCGGCGAATTTACCCGTCATGCTTCTCTGGTGATGTCGACGAACGGTGGCATCGGTGGTCCGCGCGGTGCACAAACACAGTCCTTTAACCGTGAAGGGCGGCCGATACCGGCACGTAATAAACCAAAGCAGATCTTCGACATGCTTTTTGTGACCAGCGGTAAGGATGCGCGCGCAAAATTGGCAAGAAGTAAGAGTGCCTTGGATTTCCTCATCGGCAACACTCGCTCTCTGGGGCGAGAGCTTTCCAAAATCGATCAGCAAACGCTACAGCAGTATCTAGACGCAGTTCGCGACACGGAAGTCAAGTTGGCGAACGCTCAGAAGTGGATCGATGCGCCCGTTCCGGACGTGGATACCACGAATTTGAAATTGGATGCAGATCCAAAAGAAGCCCGGTTTTACTTCGAAACGATGTATGAACTGATCTATCTTTCTTTCCTAAGTGATTCAACTCGCGTGGCGACGTTTCAGTTGGGCAGGGAAAATGGTGAAGGTCCGCATGACCTCTTGTCGAAGGCGGTTGGCCTGGGTAATGCTCATGCCCTAACGCATGCTGTGAAAAAGCCGGACGGTTGGAAGAACCTCGGCACCTATAATCGCTATCAAGTCGGAGAATTCGGTCGTTTCTTGCAAAAACTAAAAGAGACTCCAGAACCAACTGGCCAGGGAAACATGTTGGATAACACGTTCGCCATGCATGGTTCTGCTTCCAGCAGTTTCCACCTCTCTCGCAATTACCCGATCATTTCGGCCGGTGGTAAAAACCTCGGATTCAAGAATGGGCGTTTCCTCAAGTTCGGCAAAGGAAACGAAGACAATCAGGCTGGCGCAGGGATCGTGACCGATGTCGGATGGAGAGGCAAAATAGAAGCGGAAGAACTTCCACTGTCGAGCCTCTATCTTACCGTCTTGCACAAACTTGGCGTCGACGCCCAATCGTTCGGTGGAATCACCGAGACGCTGACTAAGGTCTAAGAGGCTCAACGGGAATCGTTTCAAGGCTGCGAAAATGAGACGATGTCGAACATCGAACTCTTTCAAATCCATCGTCTGTTGATCGCTTACCGCAATCCTTGAAACCCGTAAGACATCAATAATCCACCGACTCCTCATCACTGGTCTTTTATTTTACGTATTGGCGCTTGTGAACTCTGTTGGAGCGGACGAAAAAGACGCCGCAGCGAAACCCAGCAAGAAAGCCAAACAAGCGAAGGCGTTCTTTGAGAAGATCAAGTCGCTATCGACTTGGACGAAGTTCGTTAACGGAAAAGCAGCCGAAGAATATTCCTTCAAGATGACTAGAAGGAAGAAGGACAGCAAATCGAACAAGGGCCGGTAACGGTCTGAGCAAGTTCTACCTACTCGGTGCTCACTACGGCGGCAGTCCTGAAACATCTTTGATGTTCGGCGACGGCCTGGGCCGCACCATGGCGGAGATGCTCGAGGAACAGGAGTTTCGTGGCGCCCGCGTCCAGGTTACCATCAGGTTTAGTTCTGCAGCTGGATGCAGAATGCCCCGCGAGAACACAAGTGCACTCAGAGTATCGAATGAAAGCTGCCGCAAAAACAGCCGTGCTCGCAATCATCATGGCGTTGTTCGCGAATCAAAACTCGGCCGACGAACCTGCACCAAAGAAGCCCGTGCGCAAGCCGGTGAAGCTGCCGGGGATGGTGATCGACTTTCAGAAACGATGCGTCGATCTTGAAGCGACCATTTGTCTTGATCGCGGATACCTCGAACTAATCGCCTGCACCAAAGGCAGCAAGGAACACGAGTCGATCGTCTCAATCAAGGCTCGGCCGATGCACGTTCACACAGCACTCTTGTTTCTCGGAGCCACCAATGGCAACCCCGCAATGCGGAAATCGGTGGACGAAGAGAAAATGCGTTGGGTGAACCACCCGCCGCGAGGTGATCCTATCAACGTGTACCTTGTGGTCAAAAACTCGAAAGGTGAATCGGTCGAACGCCCCGTCAGTGATTTCGTCACACGCTCGAAGGAGCGAACCGGTGAGATTGCCGACGATGCCGAACGCGGACCAAAAGAGGGTGCAGACAAAGACAACAAGTTTCCCCACACATTCCTCTTTGCCGGATCGCACCTACGTGATAACGGAAAAGGGCCACGACAATACCTAGCCGATCTGAGCGGGCACGTAATCTCCGTCGCCACTTTTGGCGACGAACTGCTCTGTCTTCCAGACGTTCAAAGCCATGCTAACGGAGCGTTGATGTGGCAAGTTGATTCGACGCACTTGCCTAAAGTCGGCACGATGGTCACACTGCGACTCCGCCCCAAAAAAGACGAAAGAACCGGAGCTAAAAAATAATGAGGTTTGTCCTTATCACAACGATGCTGCTAAGTGGCATTGCCACGGCCGAAGACGGTTCGTTTTACAAAGACCCGCGCGGCCTGTTCTCCACGCGGCCAAGCGAAACGAAATCGCTGACCAATATCAAACGCTTCGGCCCTGTCGGCATGGGCATCGACCTGCTTCAGCCGGCATTCACGATGCGGATCAGTCACATCGAGGAAGGCTCGCCCGCCGCGGCAACGGGGAGGCTGAAAGCGGGACAGATTATCGAATCGATCAACGGCCAGAAGCTGTCGGAAATCGATCCGCGAATACAACTTGGTCGATTACTGGCGGCGGCTGAGGCGAGCGACGGCATTCTCCGTTTCGCCATCAAGGGCCCGACGGAAGACGTCATCGTGAACGTTCCCGTTCTCGGCGCTTACAGCGGGACGTGGCCGATCGACTGCCCCAAGTCGGACAAGATTGTCCGCAACTTCGCGGATTACCTGGCCAAGCCAGAATCCAATATCGGTTTCGGCGGGATCGGCATGCTCTTCCTGCTCTCGACGGGCGAGGAGAAAGACCTCGACACCGTGCGTAAATGGGCGAGGAGCGTGGCCAACCGACCGCATACCTATGCCTGGTACCTCGGTTACGGCGGCATTCCACTGTGTGAATACTACCTTCGCACCGGCGACAAGGAGGTGATTCCTGGAATCCAGAAGTGGGCCGACAACGCAGTCAAAGGGCAGTACCTCGACGGCTGGGCCGGGCGCGGTGGCGTCCCGAGTGTTACGTACGGCATGGGGCATCTCAACGCGGGTGGCACCGCTGTGGTCACCTTTCTGCTGCTGGCAAAAGAATGCGGCGTGGACGTGCCCGATCACGCGCTGCTCGGCGCGCTGGTGCACTTCTATCGCTATTCCGGACGCGGCCACAATCCCTACGGTGACGGCCGGCCGGAGGTCGGCTTCGTCGATAACGGCAAGAATGGCAACCTCGCCTTCGCTATGGCGGCGGCTGCAGCACTCACGCCGGACGGCAAAAAATCGGTCTACGCCGCTGCCCGTGACGCTTGCGCAATGACCAGCTTCTACACCACCAGCTTTATGTTGCACGGTCACACCGGTGGCGGCATCGGCGAATCCTGGCGCAGCCCGGCGATGGGCCTGCTGTACGAGAAAAGGCCGCAGCAATATCGCGAGTTCATGGACAATCGCCAGTGGCATTACGACCTGTCGCGTCGCTGGGATGGCTCGTTCGGCATCCTCGGCGGAGCCGGGTATGACACGGAGAAATGGAAAGGTGCCTGGGGAACAGCCTATGCGCTGACGTACACCATTCCTCGCAAGACGCTCCGTATCAGCGGCGCTCCGCCGACGGAATTCTCGAGGCAATACCAACTTCCCAAACAACCCTGGGGCACCGAGGCGGACAATGCATTTGTCTCGCTGGAGGCCGTGCCTGACACCTCTGGAAAGCGGCAAGACCTCTCTGGCGAAACTCTAGCGGAGGATTCCAGTCGGCCCTTCATCATTCGTATCCATGATTCGGGTGAAGTGAGCGACGACCTGCTGCGACAGTATATCCATCACCAAGATCACAACATTCGATTCGTCGCGGCGAATAAAGTCCTAGGGATCAACAGCGGCTACATCGGCTGGCGGGCGCCGGGCGGCAATGTTCGGACGGAATTAGTGACAGAGTTTCTGCGGTCGAAAGACCCGCGAGTGCGGCGGGCCATGTTCGCGGCGATTTCTGAAATCCTGCAACGTGAACATCGGAGCACAGTGCTCACGCGGGAGATATTCGACCTTGCTGTCCAATCAGTGAAAACCCAGAAGGAGTCGTGGTGGGTCGTGGACGCTGCGCTGCGTGTCATCGGTCATGCCCCGGCGGATTGGGTCCAGCCGCACGTCAACCTCCTGCTGCCCTTTCTCCACCACGAAGACTGGTGGCTGCAGAATGCCACGCTGACGGCGTTGACCCCGATCGTGGCGGATGAACGGTGTTACCAGCAAGTGCTCCCGCCGATCGGCGAACTGGTCAGGACAAACCAGCGCTCGGCTCTCACACTGGGCCTGATGGGGAGTATTCGAGCCAAGCTCAAGGCGGGCAGTCCCGCGGTGCATCAGCTGGCCACCGAGACTCTGAAGGAAACCTACACCGGTTACGCCGGCGTGAAAACCGCTCCCGGTGGCCAAGACATCTCGTCAACTTTCGATTCACATCTGGAGTTCATCGCCTCTTCCCTGGCCGATGTTCCGGGCGGATTGGATGTGCTCTACGAAATCGCGCGTCAGCGTTATCCGCAAGAGATCCTGCCTTACAAGGAGTTTTTCTTAAATGCAGATCCGGCCCAGTTCGGCCCCACACTGAGGAAGGCGATCCGACCGATTATCACAGGTGAACTGATCCCGGAATTCGTCGGCCGGAACCGCGAGACGCTGCAAAAAATGGCGGCCGCCGAAGTGCAGTCGGGACGACCTGGTGGCAGAAATGACAAAGTCGATCAGTTAGCAGCGCTCTACGAGCGGGCCGGTCAGGACGAGTACGGGTGGCGCATGTTCGCCGACCTGCGTGATGCCGAGTGGTCGTACCACTCATTCGACCCAATCGACAGCGAGCAGATTCCCTGGGACCAGCTCATCACACGCTACCGTGAAGTGACACTGCCCACCGGCGCAGAAAATTGGTTCGCGACCGACTTTGATCCCGCCAAACTCGACTGGAAGAAAGAGAAGAGCCCTTTCGGCCACTACATGGGCAAGCTGCCGACGCGCCCGGTTCACAAATGCAATGCAGGTTGTACCGGTCCTGGTTGCTATGGCGCTACGAAAGTAAACTCCTTTTGGGAAAAGGAAGTTTTGCTGATGCGTGGGACCTTCCAGCTCCCCGCATTGAAAGACGGCCACCGCTACCGCGTCCGCGTCAATGACGGCAACCACGTCGGCTCCGGCGGCGGGCACATCATCTACATCAACGGCAAGCCCTTGATCGAAGACACGACCTGCTTCGGCAGAGGCTCAGGTGGCCTGCCAAAAGGCGCGTTCATCACCAGCGAATTCCTCGGCGACTTCCAGGGCGGCGAGGTGACGATCGCGGTAAAGACATTCCTCCGATTCAACGACAAGTACAAAGTGAAGCCGAGCGATCGCGTTCCCCAAGGCAAGATCAGCCTGCACCTTGAGGAGCAGAAGCTACCGCCGATGGGCGACGACCTGTTACGCAAGTCGGCAACCGTTGTTCGCATGCTGTCATCCGAGTGGCAGGCCGCGCAGGATCCCGAAGACCGCGAACGCCAGGCAAGTGCCATCAAATTCCGCTACGACGGAAAGTTCGTCGCCAATTCGAAAATTCTCGGCAGCTGGAAGACCGTCGGCGTTGTTAGGACGATCGAAGAGTTCATGCCCGGCAAAAGGATGAACCCTCGCGGTGCCCGGTTCGTAGGCATCAGCTTCAAGGGCGACGGCCAAACCGACAGCGTGATGCGGCTCTGGTCGGGTGACATTCTGATGGACCTGACCCGCTACGAGGCGTTACAGATGTTGACTAAAGAAATTGATGGCGAGGACTATCTCTTTATCGAAGCCGGCGGTTTCAGCACCAGGAATAAACCAGACTGGACATCATCCCTATACGTAATGAAGAGGAAGTAACACGCACATAGCCACGAAGTGCCGCAGCAAATATACTCGCAACGTCGGCGCTGTGACGTTGTAAATAGCACGATCGAATTCCACCCAGAGTACATAATGAAACCAACAAGCGTATTAATGGCGTTCGCGCTGCTCCTGTCAGCTCTTCCCGTTTCCGCAGCGGAGGTCCCGGCTCTTTTGCCTGATCCAGACGACAAGCCGAGCGACGCCACCAAGCCGGTCAAGGTCTACATCCTAGCTGGCCAGTCCAACATGGTCGGAATGGGAAGCCTCGGCGGCGCGAAAAACGTCTACACCGGGGTCTATCTTAGCTCCGATCCCGCTGTCCCCACCGGCCCGTTCCAGATCTATCGCGTCGGCAACTACAAGGCCTCGACGCTGAGTGTCTATCAGCCGGACGGCCAACCGACGGACAAGCCAGTCGCCGCAGGGCAGCTGGAAGTGCCGCAGCACGGTGTCTATCAACTGCACTGCGGATTTGCTGAGAGTTCTTACAACGTCATGCAACTCGACGGTGTGGAAGTCTACCGACGGGAAGCGAGCGGGGAACCGGTCAAGCAGGATGTGACCCTCGAACCCGGGAAACGCTACTCGTTCAAGATCTCCGGTTTCAAAGGCGACCCGCCAAGTTTCTGGGCGGAGAAGACCGACCTGCTAGGTAACGGCGACCTCGAGGCCGTGGCCAAACGCGAAGGAAAGTTTCCCTGGTTGGTGGATGATGATGGCAACTGGACGGTTCGCAATGACGTTTACTTCCAGGAAGCGCGGCTTGCCAAGGACGGCAAGGGTTCGCCGTTGACCGCCACCTCGAACGGCAAGACGATCGGACCAGAACTCGGATTCGGCCACGTACTGGGCACGTTCCATGACGAGCAGGTTCTGTTGATCAAGACGGCCCAGGGCAATCGCTCGCTGGGCTTCGATTTCCGTCCGCCTTCTAGCGGCCGAACCGACCCCGACAACAAGTTTGAATCACTGGAATACACGCTGATGATCGAAGGCGTGCACAAGACCCTCGACAACATCGACAAGGTCGTTCCGGGTTACCAGGGACAGGGCTACGAGATCGTTGGCTTTGTCTGGTTCCAGGGCCACAAAGACAGCTTTACCGAAGAGTCGATCGCAAATTACGAAGAGAATCTGGTCAACCTGATCAACGATGTCCGCAAGGAGTTCAAAACGCCGAAGTTGCCGGCCGTGGTCGCCACGGTCGGATTCGGCGGAGGCAACATGCAGGACAAGTTTCTGAGGATCCTAAGAGCGCAGATGGCGGTCGGCGACGCGAAGCGGCATCCCGAGTATGCCGGCAATGTAGCCTCGGTCGATACCCGCAACTTCTGGCGTGAAGTCGACGAATCGCCGAAGAGCGAGGACTATCACTACAACCGCAATGCCGAGAGTTACGTGTTGATCGGTGACGCCCTCGGTCGCGCGATGGTCGGACTGCTCGGCGGCAAAGCGGAACCGCTTCCGCAGGCCCCGCGGCCAAAGCGTGTGGCCTCGCAGACTGCCGAGCCATCGGACGCAGAAAAGGCCGCGGCCCAAAAGGCGCTCAGGCCGATCATCCTTGACGGCATCGCGGCTTCCTATGTGGCCAACCCTCGCTACAACAAGTCTCTGCTTGAAGAGGCAGCCGGCGAACGACCGCAGCGAGCAAACCAATTTCTCCGCGGCTCGATGTACGGACTCGAAAACTGCTACCGCGCGGCCGGAATCGACGACTACGATTGGCGTCCGTTCGGCCCAGACCTTAACAAAACGCAATGGGACTACGTCAGCTTCGACCCGCCAGAGACTCTGCCCATGGAGAAAGGCAACCGCTACCGCAAGGTGACGTATCCCGCTGGGATGGAGAACTGGATCGCGTCTGAATTCGATACGAGCAAAGCTGGTTGGAAGCAAGGGCTGCAACCGTTCGGTCAGTTGGATGGCAAATTGGCGCCGTTGTCCGAAACATGCACGGCACTATTCTGTCGTTGCAGCGAGATGCCGAAGACCTTGTGGGAAAAGGAAGTCCTGCTGGTGCGTGGCACGATCAATCTTCCGCCGCTGAAGGAAAGTCACCGCTACCGCATCGTGGTGGGCGGAGCCGCTCACGTTAATTCCGGCGAAGGTTACGCCCTCTACGCCAACGGAAAATTGCTGGCTCAATCGACCACTGGCGTCGCTGTTCGACAAGGCGGGCAACCGCGCGGAGCGTTGATTTACAACGACGTTCGTGACGAATTTCGTGGCGGCAAGGTGACGATCGCCGCGACCAGTTTCGTCCGATACAACCACCCGCGTCGCGGCATTCAACCACCTCGCGGTCACTTTTGGCTGGGGATCGAGGAGCAGAAGTTGCCGCCGGCCTTGGCGAATCGCAAGTGATGATCGTACGCCGCGAAGTGGTACAGGCCCATGTCCTAAGCCTTGCGCGCCACCCATGTCCTGACACCGACAAATGAGAATTGACAAATAACTAATGACAGATCTTTGAGGAATCTCCGTGGCCCCTCACTGCCTGGTCGACCAATCCAAGACCAACGCTAATCACTCGCAAGTCGCTGTCAAAAATCCAGTCTACGAACGATGCACGTGCTAGCTGTCTCAACGGCGTTTGCCAGGCTGAACGGACTTGGGTGGTACAGTGAGCCCAGCGGGCTGGGTGACGGATAAATCGATGCATTCTTTAGGTCGTTTGTCATTTCCAGTTTTAACGGATGCGATTAGAATGCGACATAGCTGTTGGTTTCGTCCATTACTCTCCGCACCGCGTGCAACTGAAAGCTCCGACAAGTCGGATCGGAGCACTCCAAAGATAGCAAGCATGAAGAGACGATTATTCACCAGAACAACGGTCCTATCGGTAGCCGCTATGCAGTTCGTTCATTTGCCCAGATTAGTCTTCATGGCAACGACGATATTGCTGGCGACGTGCGCCGATGGTATCGACACGGCACAAGGTGCGGATTCACTCGTGATACCGAACACCGTGCAGGCGGTTATCGCCAACCGATGCAGCGACTGCCATAGCGGGGATGAGAGCGAAGGCGGCGTGCAGCTAGATGCGTTGAATAAGATTAATCTGAACGAACGTCTTGACTTGCTGAACAAAGTTCAGGAGCAAGTGTTCTTCGGATTGATGCCGCCCAGCGATGAAGAGCAACCGACCGAGGCCGAGCGTACGCAATTGACAGATTGGGTATCGACTGAGCTCAGCAAGCACAACGCGTCTAAGCTGGAGGAAATGCTCCGCAAGCCGGAATACGGCAACTACGTCGATCACGACAAATTGTTTTCCGGTGAGTACAAGGACCTGAAGGGATTCACCGACGACCGCCGTTGGTTAATCAGTGAATTTATCTTCAATGCCAAGATCAATCGTTTGATCGATCATGAGGGCGTGAGGACGATTGACGGCGAACGAATGAATGTCATTGGTGACAACGGTGTCAATCTTGGTACCAGATTTGGTGGCGGCACGCTGCGGCAGAGTATCACCAACCCCTTCCTGCTGCCGACGAACATCGGCGTGCGCTATTACGACAACACCATGCTGACGGGCGGTCACCTGCTGACCATGATCTCGAATTCCAAGAAGATCGCCACGCACATATCCTCTGAGCAGGTGATGAAAACGCGTTACCCGGCCATGTACCGCATCATGAAGCTGGAGCTGGATCACCGCGAAACCCTGCGATCGCGGGAGACGTTCTTAAACAGCTCTATCGAACGAGTCGTTCAGGATATCTACAAAGAGAAAAATGATGCCCTGTTGCCAGTGTTTGTCAGAATAAAAGTGGAAGAGATACCGGATTATAAAACTGATCGGGATGGCAACCCGATTAAAAGATCCAATCTAGAGCTATTGCGAACTAGATACGGCGAAGATTTGCAGGCCGTTTATCGCGGCATTGGCGAGTATAAGAAAGAAGGCGTCACGTTCGAGCAGGTCATTGAGAAATGTGAAAGGGAATGGTTTTACTTCGGAGTCCATGAGAAACGGCTCCGGGCGCGTGTTGCCTTAATGAAGGTCCTGATGAAGCAGTGGGAGATGGCACTTATTTACGAAGACGTAAGGAAAAGACATGTAAGCCCCGCACGCTACGAACCACTACCAGATTCTGAAATGGACCTCATCACGACGTCTATTTTGCAGTACCGAACACAGGGCGACCGTTACAGCCAGATCATCGACAAATGCATGAACGAATGGGAGCAATCGTTTAAAGCTGAACGTGATGCCGCTGGGCTGTCTGACGACCGTCTGTTTGGCGATTTGGTGACAGAACTGTTCGTCAAAATCCATGAGCGCAAACCTACGGTGAAGGAAGACCGGGAGAATATTGCCTTGTGCAAGACCTTCACGAAGAGCCTGGGCAATCAAGAGGCGATCACCAAGTTGATTGAATCTCTGATCCTCAGCTCGGAAGTGGTTTACCGCTTTGAATTTGGCCGGGGCCCTGCTGATGAATTCGGCAGACGAATGATGTCGCCGCGGGATGCCAGCTACGCGCTCGCATACGCTTTAACTGACAGCAGCCCCGACAGGGAATTGGTCGCAGCGGTCAACCGTGGCAAGCTCCGTACAAGAGAAGACTATCACCGCGAAGTGGTTCGCATGCTCAAGAGAAGAGACCAGTATTACGTCATCGACGAAACGGTCCAGAAGGCCGGCTTCAATTCGAGCATCACTAATACGCCGATCAGGAAACTGCGGTTCTTTAGAGAGTTCTTTGGCTACACAAAGGCCATGACTATTTTTAAGGACGATGCGCGATTCAGTAATGGGGTGAGATATGACGGTGTTAAAGGTCGCCTAGTTGATGAAGCCGACATGTTGGTGGACCATATCCTGCAGAAGGATCGCAGTGTTTTTGAAAAGCTGTTAACTACAGAAACGTTCTACGTCTACCACTCGGGCAACAACGAAGCAATGAAGGCGGCGGCGGATCGAATCAGGAAGATTTACGACTACTT